>AQUE01000007.1 GCA_000371845.1 alpha proteobacterium SCGC AAA280-P20 | reverse complement strand
AAATATGATGTACGTGATTATTATCTCCTTTGAACGGGTGTTTATTGTGCAAAATTCTTGTTACAAATAATCGCATTAAATCCAGGCCAGGAACTAACATTATTAAAAAAATTTCATCAGCAGAAAAAGTATTATTAACTTTTACAGATTTAATGAAAAAATAAGATAAAATAAAAGAAATTAGTAATGTGCCGTTATCGCCCATAAAACATTTATTTTTATAATTAAGATATGCAAAAAATAACAAAGCGATCAATAACACTAATGATATTTCAATAAAAATTCCTTTTAATAAAAAAATCAGAAATAAAAAAAAGGAATAAATAGCTGATTGCAAGTTAATTCCGTCGAACATATTAAAAGCATTAATGAATAATAAAAAACATAATACTGAAAATAAATAAGAGATATTTTCAATATTAATTTTATTCATTAAGAAAGAAAAACGCAGTTCTTTAATTAAAATTTGATCTTCTAAAAAAATCAAAAAAAAAATTAAAGAAATTTTGGAAATTAATTTGAAATTTGCACTTAAATTAAATTTATCATCAAAAAAACCTAATAAAAAAAAAGACAAAGAAAAGGCACTAAAGATAATAATTTCTTTACTAGTAGAAAAATAATTTAAATTAAAGATACTATTATTTATAAAATAATAGATAACAAAGAAAAAAAGATTTAATAAAAACATGCTACCGCCCAATAAAGGTGTTTTTTTTTTATGTATTTTTCTTACACCATCAGGTACATCGAACAAATTAACTAATTTAGAAATTTTATCAAAATAAATAACAATGAAAATATTGATTAAAATTATTAAAATAAAAAAAAAAATCATTTTTGAAAATTTTTCTTTGAAATATTAATGAGTAATCCTACATATAAGTAGAAAATTACTGACAACCAATTATTAAAAAAATTTCCAGAAGGAAATAAAGGAAATAAACTTAGAAATAATCCTGATAGTATAAAAATATTAAGATATTCATAGTCTAATAAATTTTTATATTTAATTTTTTTAATAACAATTAATAATATTTTTTTCATTAAAAAAAAGAAAACTGATAAATAAAAAATTATACCAAAAATTCCAAGTTCTGATAAAAATTGCATAAAGACATTATGTGGGTGTGTATTGCATCCGTTAGGATAATCATACGCGCTAACGATTGGTTCATCTTTGTAAACAAAATCACCATTTTCTTTATAAAATTTCAGTAATTGTTTATCGATGCCTATAACGTAATTAAATAAATCTAAATTATTGAAAGTTAAAATCTCATTATCAAAAAAAAGTGGATTTTTAGACACTATTAAAGAATAATTTGTAGAATTTATTATAGAAACCATTTTAATATAAAAAAAACCGTCAATAGGTGATTTTAAAATATTATCAGATAACATTTTATTAAGTGGAACATATTGATCTTTATCGCATAAAAATCTAAAGGATTTTAAACCACCACCAAAAAAAATATTTTCTTTAAAAATATTATAAGCGGTTACATAGTGTAATTCATGACGATAGCTATATAATGAAAAGTTTCCTTTTTCCAAAATTTGATTAATAGTGTGATTTATTAATCTATATGTTGAGCTCGGTTTTGCGGCATGTAATAATGAAAAAAAAAAAATAACTATAAATCCAATATAAAAAATATTTTTTTTTTTGAAAGTAATAAAAATAAATAAAATAAAAGTAATTAAAAAATATATAAATGATAAACGTTCGGCGCTTAAAAAAACTAAAATTCCACCAATAAAAATAATTAATAACTGCAAATAAAATCTGTATTTAAAATTTTCTAAAAATAAAAGACCTATAATAAGTGGCAATGTTCTTGAGACAAAACTTCCCATTATTAGATGTTCACCAAAAAAACTTGATATTCTGTCTGTTATAATTGGATAGCCTAAAAAATTTCTTCCTGTCATTAATTGGAGCAGTGAGTCTAAAAGCAAAATTACGTAAGAAGATGAAAATGAAATAATGATGATTTTTAATAACCTAAAATTAAAATAGTAAGATAAAAAAAAGGCAAATAAAACAAATCTTATATAAGGAATTGATGTTTCAAATGAAATATAGGGTTTGTATGAAAAAAAAGAGTTAACATTAATATAAAAATAAAATGCAATTAAAAAATAAAATATATTATTTTTTAAAAATTGATATTCACTATTTTTTATAACTTTGATTAAAAAAAAAATTGAAACAAATGAAATTATTAAGTCTGGTAAAAAAGGACCTGATATTAGCAAAAATGGCAATAAAAAAATAATCCATTGATAATATTTTTTTGCTTCTTCGCTATATTTCATTATTTTTAAATAAAGTTTATTACAAAAAACTAATAAACATTAGTTCATATAACTGAATAATTCAAATTTAAATAAAATTAAGTTAATATTAATTATGACTTTTAAGAATCAAACGCAAACAAGTCTATTAATTTGTTGGACGCTTATCCTTTTATCAATTAATTCTAATTATTATGAATTAAATCAATTTTATAAATACAAAATTCTATCAACAGAAAATATTCTTAATGCGTTTAATTACTTAAGATTCTACATACCATTTGCAATTTTTTTTTTTTTTATCAGTTTTGTTTTTTTTTATTAAAAAAAAATTTAATTATATATTATCTTTATTTTTTATATATTTTTTTTATCAATTTATTTTAGTAATTATTTTAAATTATAAAAATAATGATACAATTAATGTAAATTTAGGCGAAAGAATAAAGAACTATCAGCTAATAGCAAATGCAATTTCAACTTTATTTATATTTCAAATCTCAAATACTTTATGGCTAAAAAATTTCTATAAAAATTCATTATTAGTTTTAATAACTTTTATTGTATTAATCTCTATTTTTTTTACATCACAATTAATTTTTGAGTTTATTTCTGAAAAAAATTTATATTATATATATACTTCCAAAACACTAGCTCCGGAACAATTAACCTTATTTCAAGCAAACCCAAGAGTTACTGGACTTAGTAGAATGCTTTTATTAATTTTTTTTTTATTCTATTTTATAAACTTATCTAATCCTAAAATAAAATTTATTAAATATTCTTCATTAACAATTCTATTTACTTGTGTTCTTTTTATTTACGGTATGCAATCAAGAGGATCTTGGATTGGTATTCTTATTATAATTTTTCTTGATATTTTTATTTACAAAAAAAATTTAAAAAAAACCTTAACAATTTTACTTGTAATATTTTCGGCAATTATTTTTTACGAGATTAATTTAAAAATAAAAATTTACTCTACAAAAATTATAAATACTAATGAGTTAAATGAGTTAAATGAGTTAAATGAATTAAAAAAAAATCAAGAAAGATTAGTTAGTACTTATTCAACATCTGGCAGAACGCAGATTTGGACCAGTATTATAACAATTATAAAAACGGATAATATTATATTTGGTAAAGGACCACAGTCGGATAGACATTTATTAACTAAATACATAACAAATAATAAAGATAATGTTAGTTTTATTGTTTACGAAAACAATGCATCAAATGCTCTGCTTTATAGTTATCTTTGCGGTGGTATTATTGGATTCCTAATATTGATATGTATTTATATAAATACAATTAAATTAATATACAAAAATATTTTTGTTATTGGGAATTTTTCTAAAAAAAATATTCTAATTAACTTTTCGACAATAACATTATTATATTTATTAATAAGATCTATCTTTGAAAATAGTTTTTCACTATTCAGTGTTGATTTTGTTTTTTTTATTTTATGTTACTTTATTTCTCTAAAAAAAAAAATATAAAATAAATGAAAATTTTATTAATTGAATTAGAAACAAAAGGACACCATATTACAAGCTATATAATGTCAATTATAAATAATTTGCAAAAAAATAATCATGAAATTTATTTATTAACTACAAACCCTGAAAATAAAAAAATAATAGATTTTAAAAAAAAGGTAAAAATTTTTTATATAAAAAAAAACAAAAAAATTGATAGTAATAACTATTTTGACTTATTTTTTTTCCAATTTAAAAATTATTTTAAAATCAAGAAAAAATTTGAGAAATTATTTAAAAAATATAAATTTGATAATGTGTATTTAAATAACATTGATCATTTTGACAAAGTTTTATCAATTCTCGGCTCACCATTTTGCAAAATTTTTTTTTATGGCTTATTTTTAAATCCAAAAATTTTACATTGTAAGAAATTTAATATTTTTAATTTTATAAGAATATCTATCTATAAATATCTATTTAATCGAATATTAGATATAAAAACTTTAAAAAAAGTCTTTATTGTTAATCCACTATGCTACAAACAGATTTCTAAAAGTAGATTAAAAAAAGTAAAATTACTAAATGAAATTGGTACTTTTTCATATAAAAAAAAGATTTTTTTAACCAAAAATAATTGTAAAAAATTTTTAGATATAAAAAAAACTTCCTTTGTAATTTTAGTCTACGGCGCTATTAGGGAAGAAAAAGAATTAATATATTTAATTAATGTCATAAAAAAATATTATTTAAATTATAAAGTAAAAATTATAATTGCAGGACAACAAGATGATTATACAAAAAAAATTCTTAAAGAAAATATTTATAATGATAATGTTAAAGAAAAATTTTTGGTAATTAACAAATTTATTAATGAAAGATTAGAACAAATACTATTTAAGTCTTCTGACCTTGTTTGGCCTGGTTACTCAAAAAACTTTAATGGTTCAAGTGGTGTATATTTTCTTTCTAGTATGAATAAAGTTCCAGTAATAACATCTAATCATGGACTCATTTATTGGTATAACAAAAAATATAAAATTGGAAAATCTACAGATCTTAGAAATCCAAACAAAGTTAGGAAAGTTATTGATTATTTTATAAATAATAGAGAAATAAATTTTAATGAAAATTTTAAAAAAACAAATAATATTCATAATTCTGATATTTTTTCTAAAGAAATACAGCGCTGCTTAATAAATAACAAAAGTACAAGCAAGTAATATAATTAAATTTTATCAGTTACAAAAAAGTATGATGATTCAATTTATTTCTATCTTCAAAATTATAAAATTTAACTACCAATATATTTAGTAATATAATTTTCAATTTGATGACGTTTATTAATGATCTTAGTATCGTCAAATTTTTTAAAAATTTTTGTTTTTTTAACAATGTTATTAATTCTTTTATAGGAACTACTTACATTGAAAAAATTTATAGGTATAAAATATTTGTTGTTAAAATTTTCATTAAAATCTAGTATATTATTATAGAAAACAATTGTACTACTTGCATAACAATCTATAGCAAATAATGAGAGAAAATTTTCGCCGTTATTAATCGAAAATTTACTTTTTTTTATATAAGTTAAAAATTTTTCTCTTGCTAAAAAACCAAGATTTATTACACATTTTTTTTGTAAAAAATCTCCTGCAACATAAATTTTATATTTTTTTTGTAATAATAAATCTATTATTTTAATAATAAACTCATTGGACTTATTTGGATGTTTTTTATAGTAAAAAATAAAATCAATTTTTTTTTCAATTCTTGAACTAATATTTGACTGATAGGCTAATAAAGCAATATTGAATATACATCGTTTTAAATATTTTTTTGCGACATATTTTTTTAACATTGAAGTTGAAAAAAAAACATACTTATATTTATAAAATAAAATTTTTATCGAGATTTTATAAAGAAACGGAAAAAAAAATTTCCTTATGATCTTACTCAAAACTTGTTTGTTATCATAATATATACCTCCTGTGATAGGGCCTAATATTGTTTTTTTAGGTAAAAAAATAAAAATAAGGAAATTCCATAATGGTAAGTAATTTATATATGCTGTTTTTTTTCCTTTCAAATGATAGTACCAAATTAAAAATACGCCATAATAAGGCATTAAATATTTACTATTAAAATTATTTTTGATTTTTTTCCTTTTTATTACAGAAAATTTTCCAGAGTTAAATTCAAAATCATTATTGTTTGAAAAAATTCTAACTTTATTGTTATTTTGAAATATCTTTTTTATAAAACATCTAGCTAAAAGGCCCTCGCCGGTGTAATCTTCACAATCTGATGTCCATGTAAAAATATTAAAATTTTTCATTAAGAACTTTAAATTTTAATTTACTATACTTTCTAAGTATTTCTCCTTTAATATAATAAAAAAAAGTTTCAATTAATCTGTTAATTCTTCTTCTAGGTTCAAATTGAAGTCTCCATAAAGCCTCGGCAAAAAATAAATTTAAATATTTATCAGGTAGAGTCTTCTCTTCTCCTGAAGCCATCGCAACAGCTGCTCCAAAACAGAAAATTTTAAAAAATTTTTGATTTTCTGAAATATAATTTGCTAAAATTTCCTGCTTAGGTGTCGGTAAAGTTATGATGCAAATTTGGTCTTTTTTAAAAACAGGAATATATTTCTTAAAGTCTTCAATATTACCAAAGGGTAATTGAACGTGTAATACTTCTATATTTAATAATTTCTCTAAAAAAATTTTTGAATTATTTGATAAATTACCAATTACAACTAAACTTTTTATATAAGCACTGTTTAAATAAAGATTTTTAAGTAAAAATCTACCTGGAAATTTATTTATTTTGGAAGATAAAAATCTTTTTCTAAAGTATCCATCTGGCCATAAATATAAATTTTTATTGGCACGTATATCTCCTTTAGAATAATAACCAAGAAAAGCTAAATTAAATGCACTAATTATAAAATTTTTCTCATAATTAATATATAAACCACTTGTTATAATTTTAAGGGAACTATCATCAGTTGAATTTAATAAATATTTAAAATTATAAATAAGTTTATTTACTCTCTTTTCTAAAGAGTAAATATTTAATAATTTATCGAAATTATTATATTTAATTTCACATTGACTTTGAAAAAAGTCGATAATGTTATTAATAAAAGTTTCATCATCAGAATAACTAAAAGCTTTTCCAATTTTATATTTATTAATAATAAAATTGGTTTCACCGCCAATAAATCCAATGATTGGTTTTTTATATTTTAAGTACGTTTGAAATTTACCAGGAATTGTAGAATTAAAAGTCTTATGATATTTTAATGAAATTAATAAATAGTCAGCATTTAAAAAATAATTTTGAAGTTCATCAAAATTTTTCCAACCTAATAAGATTATGTTATTTATTAAATTGTTGGAAATTTGTAATTGTAATTTTTTAAATCCTCTACCTTCTCCCGCCACATAAAGTCTTATTTTAATATTTTTTTCCTGAATCCTTTTAAATATTTTAACAATTAAATCAAAATTTTGAGATTCACCGATATTGCCAGCAAAAAATATATTGAGATAATTTTTATCAAAAAAATATTTATTATGTTTTGAATAAAGTTTTATATCTTCTGGCCAAGATGGAAAAAAAATTAATTTTTTTTCATATTTTCTATTGTAACATTCATTTATATGTTTTTTAAACGATAATGACTGACATAAAATAAGATCAGCTTTTTTATAAATATAATCAACTAAAATAAAAAAAAATTTATAAAGAATTGAATTAAATTTTATAATACCAAGATCACGAAGAACATCTGGCCATAAATCTAAAACCCAAATGACATGTTTTGAATTTTTTAATTTTGTAAAAAAAATTCCGACTAAAGCTACGGTAATCGGTGAACTTGCAAAAGTAATAATAAGATCATATTTTTTTTTTCTTAAGAGAAATATTCCAAAAAATACAGCTGAAACTAAATAAGAAAAATAATTTAAAATTAAGTGAAATTGACTTCCTGATTTTCTTGGGTAAATCGGTACTCTATGTATTTTAACTTTTTCCAGTTCCTTAAACTTTTCTTTATTTAATAAAAATTCTTTATAAATTTTACCATAAGGATAATTTGGGTAACCCGTAAGAACTTCTATTTCATATTTTTTACTAAGTTCTTTTGCAAGATCATTTATTCTAAAATATTCTGGCCAAAAATATTGTGTGATTATTAAAATTTTCATAAGAATTTATAACTTATAGAAAAAATTTTTTATTTATGCCACACTTTGCGATTTATATAGTCGGTATAACTTTGAATAATAGCAACTACTTTGTCGGAGACATTTAGTTCAGAGTAGTCTTGGTGAGTATCTTGTATAGGATTCTTCAAAAATTTTTTTATTATAATCTCTGAACTATTAATTATTTGATTTATTTTTAAGCTACTAATGATTACTGAACTTTTTTCCATTCCCTCTTGACGCTCAGTCGTTTCTCTTAAATTGATTGCGGGAAAATTTAATATATTAGACTCTTCGACGATGCTCCCACTATCAGAAATAGTTAATTTTGAGTTTATCTGCAACTTCATATAATCGAAATATCCAAAGGGTTTATAAAACTTAATATTATTTAATAAAAATTTATTAATTTTTTTTAATTTTTTTCGAATTCTTGGGTGTGTTGAGAAAATAATTTTAGAATTAAATTTATTTGATATTTTATCAATTGCACTAAAAATATTATTTAAATTATCTCTATGATCTAAATTTTCTTCTCTATGACAACTAACCAAAATATAATTGTTTTTTTTTAATTTTAATTCCTCTAAAACTTTTGAATAGTCAATTTGATCTTTATAATATTCAAATACTTCTCGTAAAGGTGATCCTATTTTAAAAATTTGATCTAATGGAAAATTTTCTTTAATTAAATTATTTTTTGCAACATCACTATAGGTCATATTAATGTCAGAAATTTTATCTACTAAAGATCTATTAAGTTCCTCTGGCACTCTTAAATCAAAAGATCGATTACCTGCTTCAATATGAAAAATTGGTATTTTATGTTTTTTAGCTACAAATGCGGAAAGTGCAGAATTAGTGTCACCCAAAATTAAAACGGCATCTGGTTTCTCTTTGTCTAAAATGAAGTCACATTTTATAAACAATTGTGAAATAAATTCTATAGAATTTTTATTTTTACAATTTAAAATATAATTAGGTTTTTTTAATTTGAATTCTTTAAAAAAAATATCATTTAGCTGAGGATCGTAATTTTGTCCTGTATTAACTAAAATATGATTAAAGTTAACATTAAGTTTATTGATTATCCTTGATAACCTCACTATTTCTGGACGAGTTCCTAATATTGTTAAAACCTTTAATTTCATTTTAAATTTTATAAAAATTAGTATCCGGATAATTTTTATCTAATAATTCATTACACCAAACTAAAATTTTTGTCATATCATTACCAGGATTTTCTATATTATGTGCCCAACCTGGAATACTGTTAATTACTAAATTTTCATTAGAATTAACTAGTATAGAAAATTTATCATTATTTATAATATTTATAAAATTAAACTTTGCTTTTCCATTTATAACAATAAATTTTTCAAGTTTAGTGTGGTGAAAATGATTTCCTCTAATTTTTTTTGGTAGTATTGAAAAATAAGAAAATTGTCCAAATTGTTCATTTTTTAAGAATTCAACAAAAGAACCTCTGTTATCAGAATGACTTTTAATTCTATACTTAAATTTGCTAATGGGTAAAAAACTTTGATATGTGCTAAAAATTTTTTTTATAAAATCTTTAGAAATATCATTTGCTAAAATAGTTTTATCTTTAGTATGAAAACTTCTAATTAAATTGGCCAATTGCAATAAAGTAATATTATATGTATTTTTTATTTCGATGTAGGTATTCCATTTTTTTAGTTTAATTTTATCAATAAAATCTTTAATTAAATCATCAATGTAAAATAATTTAATTACTTTATTTTTATCACTAATATTTATTTTTTTATTTCGGGCGACATTAAAACAAAAAGTTGCAACAACAGAATTATAAAAAGGTTTTGACCATTTTCCAAAAATATTTGGGAGTCTATAGATTGTAACTTTAGCTTTTGTCTCTTTTTTATATTTTAATAAAATTTTTTCAGCTTTTAGTTTAGATCTTCCATAAGCGTTTCTTTGATCGACCTGAATTGATGATGTAAAAATAATATTTGTTTTTCTATTATTTCTTTTTAGGATAGAACAAATTTTTTGCGTAAATATATAATTATTTTCAAATCTTTCACTTGGTAACTTTTCTTTGTTAATGCCAAAAATTAAAAAAATTAATTGCGCATTGCAAACTTTAGCTTCTATCTCAAATTTAGATGAATCTTTATCTAATAATAATATATTAAATTTTTTATTCTCTTTAAGTTGATAAAATAAATTTTGACCGATGAAACCTTTGAAGCCTACAATAAGAACATTCATTAATTAAAAAAATACTGTTCTTTTTTATTATTAAAAAGATCTAAGCTTAATAGTATTTTTTCAGTTTCTTTTTGATTAAGCTGCATTACTGTATTAGAACTATAGTCTTCTAATTTTGATATTTTTTTATTTCCTTTAGAAAAATATAATTCATAATTCAGATTTCTAATATCGCTAGCAATTTTAAAATATCTACCATAATCTTTTGCCTTAAACATCTCTTCTCTCGTTAATAAACTTTCGTGTTTTTTTTCTCCATGTCTACTACCTATAATATTAATTTTATAATTATTTTTCTTATTAAAAATTTTAAGCAAAGCTTTTACAATAATATTAATAGAAGTAGCAGGAGTTTTTTGAATAAATATGTCTCCATTTTTTCCATTTTGCATCGCGTAAATTACTAATTCAATAGCTTTGCTCATTGGCATTAAAAAACGAGTCATAGTAGGATCCGTAACGGTAATAGGCTGATTATTTCTTAGTTGATTAATAAAAATTGGAACAACAGAGCCTCTTGAAGCTAGAACATTTCCATATCTTGTAACACAAATAATAGTTTTATTATGTTCAATTAAAGATTTAGAAATTGCAACTTTTTCCATCATAGCCTTCGAAATTCCCATGGCGTTAATGGGATAGACTGCTTTATCAGTGCTTAAGCAAATTACTTTTTTTACATTGTTATCGATAGCCATTTGCAAAACGTTCTCCGTCCCCAATATATTTGTCTTAACTGCTTCTAGTGGATAAAATTCACAAGACGGAACCTGCTTATATGCGGCGGCATGAAATATATAATCAACATTTTTAATAGCGGTATTAAGACTAGCGGAATCTCTTACATCACCAATATAAAACTTAATTTTTGATAAGTTAAAAAATTTTCTTAGTTCATCTTGTTTTTTTTCATCTCTACTAAAAATTCTAATTTCATTAAAAGAAATTTTTTTTTTAAGTAATGAAATAATGAAAGCTCTTCCAAAAGAACCTGTACCACCCGTAATTAGAATATTTTTTTTTTTAAACATACAATATATTATTTATACCAAAAACTATTAATATAACCTTTATCATTATATCTTTTTCTATAAAAACATCCTTCTAAATATGCAGAACCTATTGCAATCTTGTAAATAAAAGGAAAATAAAGAAATTTTTTATCTACAAATACACAAAACTTTTGGATCACTATCAAAATATCTTTAAAAATTTTAAAGTTTAGCAAAAACCTACATATAAAAAAATTTTCTAATTTATAAAAATTATTATTTTTCGCAGCTAAAAAATTTAATTTAATTAAATATTTCATACCTTCAAATCCTAAAAACTTGATTTTTTCTAAATACTGAAAAAAAGTTCTTACATCATTATGATAAACTATTGGGCTGCTCTTAATAATTTTAAATTTATTACTCACTAATCTGAAACCTAATTCATAATCTTCAAACCCATAACGATTAAATTCTTTATTAAATAATATTTTATTTTTTTCAAAAATATCTTTTTTGCAAGCCATATTCATAGTAACAATTTTTCTTGCTGGGAGAAAATCTCTAGAATCATCTAAGCCTTTATCGATTATAAAATGAGTAGATTGTCTATATTTTACAAAATTTTTTTTTAGTAGTGCCTTTGAGTATTTTACTGATCCGCAATAGACAACACTTTTATCTCTAGTTAATAGAGCATAATAATCTTTAACAAAAGTCTTTTCTGGAAAACAGTCATCATCTAGGAAAATAATATATTTGCCCTTTGCAAATTGTAGTCCGATATTTCTTTTTAAAGAATGAATATTTTTATGAATATTTAAGTATTGAATCGATAAAAATAAATTATTTCTTTTAAAATTATTAATTTTAATATTAGTATTGTCTTTACTAAAACTATCGCAGACAATAATTTCAAAATTTTTGAAATTTAAGTAATTCTTTTTCAACTTATATAAAACTTTTAATAAATAAGCGGACCTATTAAAAGTTGGTATAATAATACTGATAAAGATTCGTGAATTCATAAAATATATAATTAAAATATTAATTATAAAAATTTAATTTCCAATGATCCAAGCATGTATCTTTGTTTACAAAATTTTCAGCACATATAACTGTTTGATTTTTATATTTAGTAGAGGAAAAATAAGCGCCCCACCAATAAAAAGTGCTGTTTGAAATAATATGATTAACACAATGGCTCATGAGCCATAAATTATCATATGCATCTATAAAACCACTATCCTCCGTTATAATATGAAAATTGTATTTCTTTAATTCATCAAAATTTGATAAAAAATTTTTAACATTTGATAATCTTGTCGAAAAAATAAAAAAAGTTGGGCTATGAACTCTTTGCAACATTTTTGTCAAAGCATTTTTATAAAAATCTAAGGGTGTTATTCCGCCAAATTTATTAAGAATATTTTTATTATATGTTTCAAAAAAAACGCAAACCCAGTGCAACTGAATTAGATGCTACTATTTTCTCTTTCATATTTAAAAATATTTTTTTATTAGAAGCTGAGGGATACAATTCATTTACAATAATTTTTTTATTTTCAATAAAATATTTTTCAGATTGAAAATACCCAAATAAATATAGTTTATTATTAAATTTAAATTGTTTAATATTTAAATCAAAACAATTAATAACCATTTCATTAATTAAATTAACAAAAAAAAAATTGTTAAAAATTTTTCTAACTTTAGAAAATCTTTTATAAATTTTATATAACCAAAAAATTAAAATATTTTTTTTAAATATTACGTTCTGTAATTTTTTTTTTTCTAAAGAAAATTTTCGTAAATCCTTAAAATCACTTAAAAAACCACACCTAGTATCTATAATTAGATCCGCTTCATTAATTAATGATAAATTTTTAGCAGCAGCGTATTGAAATAACTGATTACCTAATCCACCTGATAAACACAAATAAATTTTTTTTTTCATGAAATGAAATTATTTTTATTTTTTTTTGAATGTATAAATACCACAACCATATTTAACTTTTTTGTTAAATTTATTTATATTAATATCTAAAAATATTTTTTCATTATCGTCAATTAAGTCAAATTTAACTAATTTTAATTCATTCGACCATTTTAAAATTTCTTTTGGATTAAAAGATCTTTCCGAATTAAAATATGTAGTATTATTATCTGACACTGGAAAGGAAATATAAAGTGTACCTCCAGTTTTTAATATTTTAATTAAATTCTTAAAACCTTTTATGTGTCCGCTTGGATCAAGCCGGTCTCCATATCTTCCTAAACCAAAGTGTTCAATGGTATGCAAACAAGATAGGCTATCACAATAATTTATTAAACTTTTTTTAATATTGCTAATATCTTTTTTTTTGAAAATTATATTTTTAAATTGAAATTTATTATTTCTAATGTCAAAGACTTCTATTTTTCTAAAGGCCGCAATGTGAGCAACGAAACCATCAATTCTTGAACCGACATCCACATGTTTCTTAGGATTGCTATTATAAATATAAGACGCAACAAGCAAATCTTGACTAAAGTAATGCTTAATAATTGTGCTTGATTTCTCCTTATGCTCTCCTAAAACAGGAAAAATGTGATCGATTTTTTCATCTTTACAAAGACGTTTATATTTTAAAAAATTTTCAAAAAATATGGGTATATAAATAATATTTTTTAATTTTAATAAATTAACTCCAATCTGGCAAAGAAACGAATGTATTATTTTTAATAATTTATACATTTTTTTAAGTTTAATTTTTAAATATTTACGATAATAAATTTTTATTGCCTATAACTTTAATCACTATTTTTAACAGTCTAATTGTTTTCATAATTTAATCATAACTATTTGAAATAACTGGTAAATTAAGTTGCTTTTTAACTTTTTTAAAAATGCAGAACATATTTATCAATAACAACATTTTAAATAAAAGGCTTTAATTTTGATCATCTTTACTCTGTAAAATATAAATTTTAAGCTAAGTGTGCATAAATACTTTAGGTATGAATAAAAGTTAAATTATAAAAAACTAAACCTTTAACAAAAAGCATTAAAATTCTTAACAACCATTATGACGAAGGATATATTAAAAATTTTGACATCTCGCTACGTGGGAACACATAATGGCAGTGTACATATCTTAAAAAAAAGAAATATTTTAAGAAAACCTTTGATCAATTTAAAAAGTGGGAAATTAAATTTCATGAATTAATAATAGGGAAGACTATTTCTTAAATATTTGTTGACTATAAAGCTATAATACAAAATATAAAGAATTAAATAATATATTAAAATAATTTGCTTAAAGATTTAATCTAAATTTCATGAAAAAGACTCCATTAATTGTTATGAGCATGAAATCTAGTCCAAGATTACCAATTTTATTAAAAAGATTAAAAAAATTAAACTTAAAATGTAAAATATTTTATGGTCTAGCAGGAAAAAATAAAAGAGAAATAAAAAAAGTTTATTCAGTTTATGATAAACAAAAAGTAATTGATAGAACTAGTAGAGAAATGGGATTTAATGAAATAGGTAGCGGCTATACTACTTTTAAAGTATTTAAATATTGCTTAAAAAAGAAATATGAGAATGCAATATTAATGAATGACGATTTTCATCCTTCTAAAATTTTTAAAGAGTGGATTGAAAAAAAAATATATTTTAAAGGTAATAAAATTGTAGGATTTCAATGTTTTCCTCCTGGATTATTAAAAAAAAATTATACAAAATTTCTTGACGGAAAAGTCAGAGTATACGAAGCTAAAACTCATTTATTTAATAGTGGATGCACTCAAGTGACTATTGGATATATAAAAAAATATATGAAGATTACCAAAAATAAGATTATTGGTAATTGCGATTATCCCTTTGATTTAAGAAAATACAACATGACCATGCTTCAAACTTTGCCCTTTTTAGTCTACCCTGACGACAGAGGAATATCTTTCTTAACTAGTGATAGAGACAAATTAGAAAAAACTTCATTTAAAGACTGTAGAAAATTACTATATAAAATTTTTGGGATAAAATTTATTAATACTATACTTAACTTATTACGTATTCCTTATTATATTTTATTTATTCCTTTCTTATTAAGAAAATATAAAAATTTTGATTATTACATCGAATATTATTTTGAAAAATATTTTTACCAATTAATTAATCCATTTTTCAATTTTTATATAAATATTCAAAAAATTTACACTTTAAAGTCTTCATATCCTGATGATTTAAAAAAATATGCAAAATATAGAGTATTTGATATTTAACATTATTTGTGAACAATTTTAGAATTAGTTAAACTGTTATTAAAATTAAAATATAATTAATAGAACTTTTAATTTTTCTGTTGAATTTAAAATCTAAAAAATTTTTTATCTGTTATAAATATATTATTTGTTATTATGGTAAATTTTTTTATTATGAAATTACTTTTAAAGTTAGTATATGAACAAAATTAAAATAGCCACTTTATGGACTGGAGATCTCAAAGGAAGTTTAATTTTTAAATTAATTGAAAATATAACCAGAAAAGAAATTCAAATTGTCCCAGTTAATGAGTCAGACATTCTCTTCTTTGGTCCTTATGAAACTAACACTCTAAAAAGGAGGTTTTTTAATATCTTTAAAAAAAGATTTACTTTTATAAATGATTTATTTCCAAATATTGATTTTTATCTTTTAAATAGAAAAATAAAACCAATTCGCATTTTTTATTCTCATGAAAATTACCAATTTCCCAATATTCATTACGATTATAGTATTACTAGTCATTTAGGGATCAATAATGAGACAAATTTAAGATTTCCTTTGTGGAAAGATTTAATTGACTGGTCTCATTTAGGAATAAAAAGAGAATTGAGCCCATTCATCAAAAGATACGATAATTTTTATAACATCAAAGATTTAATGTCTCCTCAGGATGATTTTTTTTTAAAAAAAAAAAGAAAAATTTGTTTAATCTCAAGCCATTTAAATGAACCTCGTAAAAGTATGTATTTTAATTTTTTAAAAAGTTTTGAAGTTGACGGTTACGGTCCTTACTTTGATGCAAATATTAAAGATCACTATTCAAGCGTATTATCAAAAAAAGAAATTCTTAAAAAATATGCTTTTAATCTTTGCCCAGAAAATAGTTTATATCCAGGATATTACACAGAAAAAGTACCCGAGGCTTTTCTTTCAAAAAGTTTGCCTTTAACTTGGGCAGATAACAATATAAACTTCGATTTTAATAAAAAATCATTTGTAAATTTATTAAATTATTCAAAAGATAATTTTTTAGAAATATGCAGTCTTTTAAAAGAAGAAAATTTTCTAAAACAATATACAACAGAACCATTGCTGTTAAAAGAACCTGATTTACATGAAGAGACACTTTTCGTAAAAAAAATATTATCTTCAATATAAAAAAAATTTTATCTTAAGTTAGTTGCCCTATAAATAATTCAAGTTAAGATTTACAAAAGATTTTTGTAAATATTTAAAGTCTCATTAGCGCATTTTTTCCAAGAAAATAAATTAATACGTTTGTAGCCTTTTAAAACTAACTCAGCTTTGTGTGTTTCATTAAATACAACTTTTTTAATGGCGTCCGAAAGATCTTCAGTGCTAGTGGGATTAAAATATTGCGCAGCATCTCCGCCAACCTCTGGCATTGAACTTGATTTGCTACATATAACCGGGCAACCATACTGCATTGCCTCAAGTATGGGCAAACCAAAACCCTCATACATAGAAGGGTATACAAGGGCGGTAGCTTGATTATATAATTCACTAAGAAGTTTGTCGCTGCCACTTATTTGTTTAACAGATTCTTCGTCTAGTTTTAGCTGACGAATAATTGCCTGTTCATCTTTTGAAAATTTTCCAGAACCAAAAGCCACAATATCAAATGTTTTTCTTAATTCAGGTGAAGCTGCTACTGCTTTGAGTGTTTGGATAAAATTTTTATATATATTTCTTCCTCCAACATGCAATAAAAAAGGGCGATCATTGTGAAATGGTACTTTAGAATTGGGTTGAGTAAAATTTTCACTACCATGATAAACAACAGATATTTTTTTTGATGGAATATTAAAGATGTTACATAAGTCATATTTAGTGCTATTTGAAACACAAATAATATGATCTGCTCTTTCTATGGCTTTTAGTTTGTTGAACGTAGAAGAATCGTTGCGAGGAAAGTACTGTGGAAACTTTTCATGAATCATATCATGAATTGTTACAATCCTGGCTTTGCACGGCGAAATAATTGTTTTCGGTAAAAAATATGTTTCATGAATAATATCTGGATTTATTTTAGACATCATAAAGGAACTTAACAAATCATTGATAACTCTTGAAATTTTCATTGGTTTAAGTAAAAATCCTTTAACTTTATATCCTTTTACGCAATTCTTTGTTAATGATTGTAATTGTTCATTTTGATAAAATGGGGCAACAATATTTATATCCTCTTTCATTTTAATAAGCTCCTCAATGAGATTGCAATAATAACGCGAAATACCTCCATAATTAGAAAATAAAAAACATTGATGGTCAAATACTATTTTCATTTTAAACTTTTTATTTGAAGATGGTCGGTCCATACTTTAGATTTTAAACCTATTGTAAATGAAAACAACTTTGGGAATCTATAAGCTAAAATTCCAAAAAATTTCCAAATGTAAGTTGAATATTTTTTCTTTGAAAAAAAATGCACACTTTTTTCATCCGAAATAAGGTAAAAGTTAAATTTATGCGCAAGATAATTAAGTGTTTTTAATCTAAAAAAACCAACATGTTGCCCATGTTCAAGGCCATAATACCACCAGTCCGCAGGCTGAGGAGCGGGGAATGGTACAATAGATGTTGATAATAAAATATTAGGTGCAATCGAAAAAATTTTTTCAATCTCTTTTAAAGGATCAGTAAAAATGCTCAAATGCCTCGAAAATCGTCACAAGTTTAATATTTGCTTTTTCTTTGTCTGAATACTCAAAACCTTTTGCAACAAGATTTGTAGCATAAGGATCAGACCAAAATGCATCAATACCAAGATCTCTGAGAAGACGAACTAAAAAACCATGACCACCAGCATAATCAACTATTTGAGACTTTGTTTCTCCAATTAATGCTAAAGTCGCAAGTGTTAACGAAGTATACGCAACGTTTCTGGACATAACTCCTGTATCAGTATCATTCATTGACGTGGCGTAGGCTTCCTTTAACCAGGTAGGCTGTTCTGTCTGAAGATAACCACAATAGCTGCAATCAAAATAATGCACGGTTCTACCAAGTAGATTTGCTGAAAAAACTGCTTTAAAAATATTTTCAGAACATAATCGGCATTTCATAAAATTATACGTTAATTTTTAGTATTCCTTAAACTTTAATAATAATTTAAGTCGAGCCAATGCTCGTCCTGGAAGGCTTGCCCAGTTTGGTGCTGCAAAATATTTTTTACAATACCACAAATCTTCATTAAAATCGAAAAAAGCTTTGTAATTTTTATTTTTATTAAAAATAAAATTTCCTAAAGGAACAAAATGGTAGTAGCTTTTTTTATTTGAATTTAATCCAATTACGCCAATATTGGATATAAGATTTGCGTAGGGTTTGATAACAAAACCATTATTTATCATTATTAAGCAAGTTAATTGATAATCCCAAGTATCAATTAATCCTAATTTTGTTTGATTAAAACAATTTTTTAAATGACGATAGAAGTAACTTGGAATTTTATCATGTCTAATTAAGTCTTTTTTTTTTATTCCAATACATCATATTAACATCGTACTTAGACCAGCGGTCACGCCAGGAAGCCCAGCCCCAGCAAGAGGGGATTTGTGATAAAAAATATTCAGAGCTTTTAAGTCCTGGATTTTTTGGGTTGTTTCCGCATATTTTCCATACTTGCTTATCTTCTTTATACTTTTCTAACATTTGATCAGCAAATGAAAAAAAGCTCTGATCAGGCAAACAATCATCTTCTAAAATAATTCCTTGTTCCTCTTCTTTAAAAAACCAAGTTATGCCAGTACTTATAGCTATTTTACAGCCCAAGTTTTTTTCTCTAAATAATGTTTTAACTGTGCAAGGCCAGTCTACTGCTGTGGCTATTTTTCGAACTTTCTCAACGAGTTCAGCCTCACCTGTCTTCCCTCTACTTGGACCGTCGGCCGCAACATATAACCTCGATGGTTTGGCTTTTTTGATCGCTTCAAAAACTTTCTTAGTTTCATTTGGTCGATTAAAAACTAAAAAAAGAACTGCTGTTTTAAGTGATGTTGGTTGAAAAAATTTTGTAGTCATTAATTTACTTTTGACATTTTTTCAAATAGTTTACTAGATCGACTAAGCTCTTCGTATGTTCCTTGTCCCTTTAATTCTCCTTTGTCTAATAAAAAGATGATATCACAATTTTTAACCGTGGTTAAACGATGAGCAATGAGAATAATTGTAACTTTTTTACCGAGGTTGTTTACAGCTTTCATTATACGCTGCTCAGTAAGATTATCTAATGCACTTGTGGCCTCATCTAAAATAAGCACTTGCGGTTTGTGATAAAGTGCCCTTGCAATTCCTAATAGTTGCCGTTGACCTCCGGAAAATCGAATTCCTCGCTCTCCTAAAATAGTATTATAATTATTTGGTAACTCTTTTGTTACAAAATCATGAAGATTAGCGATTTTAGCAGCATTTTCCACAGCAGCACTGTCAATTTTTTGTGGATTTAATCCAAAAGCAATATTAGCTGTGACAGTATCGTCAATTAGATAAATTTGTTGCGGGACATAACCAATATTTTTTTGCCAAGAATTTTTATTATTATTAGTAATAACATTTCCATCTATGCTTATAGTTCCTTTATTAGGATCCAATAATCCTAAAATAAGATCTACAGTAGTAGTTTTGCCACTTCCTGTGGATCCGATAAAACCTATTTTTTTAAAGGCTGGGATGGAAAGGTTAATATTTTTTACAGCTGCTTGTTTACTATTTGGATAATCAAAGTGAACATTAGTTAAAACGATAGACCTAGTTAATCGCATAACTTTAATTTTAGTTCTAGACTCCTCAAAAAAATTTAAAGTCATTAAATCATTGTGAATACTGTCTAATCTTGATCGTGATACCCTAAGTTGCGTTAATGCCACATAAATTTGTTGAATAGCTGGCAATATGCGGTAGCCTGCAAAAGCATAAAGGGCAATAAAGGGAATAATGTTTATAAATAAATTGCCGCCCCTAATTAATATTAACACCAAAAGCACTATGCCGCCAAAAGCAACTCCTTCAATAAAATACTTAGGTAATTGAGCAATTACCGATGACAAGGCTTGATAATTTGCATAAAGTTCTGCAGGTGTAGAAAAACGATTTGCATAAAATTTTTCTAATCCACCAACTTTTATTTCCTTAATAGCGCCAAAAGATTCGCTTAATGCAATAAAACGTTTTTTATTTGCCTTTAATCTTTCAGATCCTATTTGGTAAAGAATATTTTTTGTAAAATAAAAAATAAAGCCATAACTTAAAGTTAGAACTGAACTTATGATTAATGCTATTTTAAAATCAATTATAATTAGCACTATTATCAACACCATAGTTACACAGCTATGAGCAATGAGATTTAATGTGGGAAGAATAGTTTCATAAACTAATTCATTTACGCCAGATAAAATTACCTTGCTAAGATCAGCGCTATTTCTACTTAAAAACCATGCATAAGGTTGATGTAAATAATATTCGGTTAAACGCTTGCCAAATGTATATTCACGCATCAAAGTAAAACGAATAACAGCATAGTTCGTCAATGCTCGAAATGTAAGAGAAATTATTAAAAACAAAAAAACTGCTATACCAAGGACATAAATAAATTGATTACTATTAGTAACTCCAAAAATACTAGATAATTGATAAAGATATTTAAGAACTTCATTGGTTTCAATTAATTGTGTGTTAGCTAATACTGCTATAAAAGGCAATATAGAAGCAACCCCCATCATATCGATGAGTGCCATACATAAAATTAAAATTAATAAAAAAAATAATTTTTTTTTTTCAGATGGACTAAATAGACTTAAAATTTTTTTAAAATTTTTCATACTTTTCTGATAGGGTAAAAAAATTTTTTATTATTAATAAAGAATACTAAGCTCTAATAAAGTAAAAGTCTTTTATTTTAAATTTTTTTTTGAAAAAAAAAACAAAAGGTACAGATCCTACGAAATCAGAACTTTCTGTTATAAGTACTTTTTTCATAATTTATATTAAAATTAAAAAACTAATATGTTATAACTTATAAAAATAAAATATAATCGTATAGAATAAAATAATGAAAAAAAAAATCGCTTTAATTACTGGAATTACTGGACAAGATGGTTCTTATCTCTCTGAATTATTATTAAAAAAAAATTATATCGTCCATGGAATTAAAAGGAGATCTTCTTTAATTAACACGCAGCGAGTAAATCACTTATATATAGACNCACATAATAAAACTAATTTTTATTTACACTATGGAGACGTTATTGATGCGAACAATATATTAGAATTAATTAATAAAATTAAACCAGATGAAATTTACAATCTTGCCGCGCAGAGTCACGTACTCACAAGTTTTGCAATTCCAGATTATACTACCCAAGTAAATGCTTTAGGAGCTCTAAGAATTTTAGAATCTATTCGTGTCCTTGGTTTAAAAAAAACAAAATTTTATCAAGCGTCTACTTCAGAATTATTTGGGAATATTAATAAAAAAAATCAATCCGAAAAAACTCAATTTTCTCCTCAAAGTCCCTACGCAACTTCAAAACTTTTTGCTTACTGGATAACTAAAAATTATCGTGAAGCTTATGGCTTGTATGCTGTTAATGGAATTTTATTTAATCATGAATCACCTCGAAGAGGTGAAACATTTGTTACAAGAAAAATTACTATGGGATTAAATAAAATTGCCCAGGGAATTCAAAAAAAATTATATCTTGGAAATCTTTATGCATACAGAGACTGGGGTCATGCAAAAGATTATGCGGAGATGCAGTGGAAAATGCTGCAACAGAAAAAACCAGAAGATTTTGTAATTGCAACCGGAAAACCCTATACTGTTAAATTTTTTGTAGAGGCTTGCTGCAAATTTTTAAAAATAAATATTGCTTGGGCAGGTAAAGGTATTAATGAAATAGGCTACATCAAAAGTTTCGATAAAAATAAAACACCTAATTTAAAAAAAGGAGATAAAATTATTTTAATTGATAAAGATTATTTTAGGCCTAATGAAGTTGATTATCTAAGAGGAGACGCTACCAAGGCAAGAAAAAAATTAAAATGGAAAGCTAAAATAAACATTTATCAATTAATTAATGAGATGATGACAGAAGACCAAAAACTAATAAAAAATAATAATTATTAATACCATTTAATGGTTCAAAAAATTTATATTGCCGGTCAAGAGGGTATGGTTGGTCAGGCTATTTATAAATTACTTAAAGAAAAAAAATATAAAATTATTGAGTGTAAAAGAAGACAACTCGATCTTGTTAATCAAAAAAAAGTTAAAATCTGGTTTAAAAAAAACAAACCTACTGTTGTCATTAATGCAGCTGGTAAAGTAGGCGGAATATTAGATAATAGTCTTTATCCGAATGAATATTTGTACATTAACACAATGATTGGACTTAACCTTGTAAAAAGTAGTTTAGATTACAACGTAAAACAATTTATCAATTTAGGATCAGCTTGCATTTATCCAAAAGTCACAAAGCAGCCGATAAATGAGCAATTTTTACTTTCATCTAAACTGGAAGAAAGTAATGAAGGATACGCTATAGCAAAAATTGCTGTTCTAAAATATTGTGAGTACCTACAAAAAAAAC
The DNA here is from genome assembly GCA_000371845.1 of alpha proteobacterium SCGC AAA280-P20. GTDB lineage: Bacteria > Pseudomonadota > Alphaproteobacteria > Pelagibacterales > Pelagibacteraceae > Fontibacterium > Fontibacterium universale. The sequence goes on along the minus strand of AQUE01000007.1, from coordinate 13,869 downwards.
TTAAAAAAAATTTTTTTTCTCTACAACCAGCAAACCTTTATGGTGAAGGAGATAATTTTGATTTAAAATCTAGTCATGTAATACCTGCGCTGATCAGAAAGTTTCATGAGGCAAAAATTAATAATAGAAAAAGTGTCGAGGTTTGGGGGTCTGGATTAATAAAAAGAGAATTCTTAAATGTAAAAGATTTAGCAAAAGCAGTACTATTTTTAATAAATAAAAAAATTCCTTATGGGCATATTAATATTGGTGGATCCGAACATATTACAATAAAGAAATTATCATTTCTAATAAAGGAAATTGTTCAATTTAAAGGAAAAATTATTTTTAATAAAAAATATCCTGATGGAGTAAAAGAAAGAAGATTAAATGTAAAACTAATTAATAAATTAGGCTGGAAATATAAAATTAAATTAAAAGAAGGTTTAAAAGATTATTACAAATATTTCTTAAAAGTTTATAAAAAATAAATTAACAAAAATATATTTGATAAATATGTTAAAAATTTTTTTTTTTTTGAGAATTCTCATTTCTAGAATTCTTTATAATTTTCACTATAGATTAAGTAAAAATATTAATGAAGAATTACTGTTAAATTTTTTGAACAAAATTAAACCATTGCCTACTAGACACAAATTAATCAGATTGGGGAGCAGTGGTGATGGTGGATATTTAGTACCCGATGATTTAGCTGGTATTTACAGTTGTTTTACCGCAGGCGTTGGGGGGAATGTCGACTTTGAATTTGAGTTAGCAAGCAAAGGTATTAAATGTTTTATGGCAGATTATTCTGTAGAAAATCCACCCCTGTACCATACTAATTTTATTTTTAAGAAATCGTTTATAGGTAGCGCAAATTATGAGAATTATACAAAATTTGAAGATTGGTTCAAAAAAAATTCTGATTCAAAGGATTGTATCTTAAAAATTGATATTGAAGGAGATGAATACAATTTGTTGCCTTCAATAACTGAAGAAGATTTTTTAAAAATGAGAATTATCATTTTTGAAATTCACAACTTTTCTAATATTTTGAATCCTTTAGGTTTTGAATTGATTAAATTAATATTTGATAAACTGCAAAAAAATCACAAGATAGTTCATGTTAATGCAAATAATATATCTCCGCCAATTAAATTTTCCAAAAAATTAATATTGCATGATCAATTGGAAATAACACTATTAAGAAAAGATAGGTAAATTTTAAATAAGATTTTATCGGTAAGAAATTTTTTTAATTATATGTACTCAGTAACATTTACAATGTTAGATCCTACTAAAGTAGGTGGACCAGCTCTATAGGGAAATCTTTCAGGAAAATATTCATACCAACTTTTAAATACGTCATCGTAATTTCTATACCCTTTATCTTTCGTATTTTTAAAAGGCTTAACCACAGTACCAAATATTTTATTATTAGGAAAATAATCACAATCATGAATAATAATTATTTTAGCTTTTTTTTTAAAATAATCTAATATTTCAACTCTTGATGTCCAAGGAAAAGAGTCAATAAACAATAAATCGATATGATTCTTAAATTTTTTTACTTCATCATAAGTATCAACAAATTTAAAATTAATACAATAATTTGGTCCATTTTCATTTATTATAGTTTTATTAATTTTAGTAAAAAAATCTTTATTGGTCTCAAACGAGTAAAAAAATGATTTATTTTTTTTTGCAAAATTTGCAAAAATTAATGAAGAGTTTAGTCCGCTTCCTACTTCAACTATTGTAATTTTTTTTTTAAAATTTGTAAGAATCTTTTTCAGAATAAATTGGTGCGTTCCAAAAGGATTATTTCTTATTTTTTTGTAAAGATATAATGCTAATTTATAGATTATTGGATATTTTGATAAAAATAATTTAAATTTGTTAAAAAACATTGGATTAACATTACTACTTATTACTTATTATTACTAGACTATATTTAAAATAATATAATTTCTTATTTACCTATAATTCAAAATAAATTTTATTAGTTAAGTTTAAATATTTTTTAAAATTTATTTTTATATAACTAATTAAATTTATCCAAAAGTTATTATAAAAATAAACTCTTAAAATTAATTTTTTTTTTTTTTACTGATTGTAACAATTTTATATGAGCTAATTTTGATAAATTTAAATTCCCGATTAAATTTTTTTTTTCTTTAATAATTTTAATTATCAATTTTCTTTGTATATAATCTTTATTATTACTTTTTAAATCGGTGTGCTCTTCTACTTTGTGTGAGTAATTTTTTAATTTATAAAGAAGATTGTTACTTAATAACCACGAATGATGAAAACCCATAATTTTTTTTGGACAATAAATTTCTTTTAATTTATTTGCTGATCCTAATATCCTTAATTTGTCAATTGAGTCTATCTTTTTAAAATATTTGCCAGTCATTATAAAAATTCGATGCGACATTTCAGCGGGCTCTAATTCTTTATTGACAACAAAAAGATTAAAATAATACATTGTTGTATAAAATTTGATTGTTATAATTTGTTTACTTCTTACAAAGTGATGTATTTCATCAAAAAAGCTTGGATCAATTATTTCATCTAGGTCAGAAATAATTAAAATATCATTATCATTTGTACTATATTGTAAATCTTTTAGTAGATAGTCACGCTGAATTTTTTCATTTAACCATGAGTATTTTTGTGTATCAAAATAGGGGAATTGTCTTGATAATTTTATGGATGGTTTATAAAATAATTTTATCCCATCTAACTTGTGATAAAAAATATGATTGAATTTTTTTTTAAGATTAAATAATTTTTTTTTATAACGATATGTTGAATTGGACTCAACGATATGTAATTCATCGACATACGTAAGACTATTCTCTGCTTTAATATCAAGAATTAATTGTTCATTTAAATAATTTGAAATTTCTATTATTTTCATAAAATTTATTGATACATAAAATCTTAATTCACAATATATCAATTAAAAATCATGTACATAATTTTATTTGAACTTAAAAAAACTTTTTTCTCTGTTTTCAAAACTCAATATTTTTTTCAATATTTTATGTTTCACTTTTTAGTTTTTCTTACTTTTTTTAATATTATTCTTTAGTAAAAGATGAATAGTCTTTTGAATAGCTTCCAAGCTAGTTTCATTAATTTCTAGATTAAGCTCTTTTTTTGCTTTATCGGTATTAGGAATATAATTATCAGTTAATTTACTTCTTACTTTTGGTAATTCAAAATTTAAATTATATCTTTTAGCCAGAATTTTAGCAATTTGCTGAATTGAAATCTTATCATTTGATCCAAGATTATAAACTGGACATTTTGTATTTGATTGAACTAAGATTTTAAACAACCATTTAACAAGATCATCGCTATACATATAAGATCGATTAATTATATAATTAGCTTTAAGAACTATTTTTTTTTTCTCTAGGATATTTTTTATAATATTTCCAATTACAAAATTTGAATTTAAAGATAAAAATTCACCCACGAAAGTAAAACATCTTACAATACTAACCTTGACTCCAAAATTCCCAAGTTCTTTAAACAATTTTTCACTTTTTAATTTGAAATTTGAATAATTTTTTTTGTAGCCTTTTTTAAAGTACATTTTTTTATTATATTTTAAGTAATTCTCTTTAAAACTTTTAATATTATTTGGCTGCATACCATAAACAGCTCCTGAGCTTGTAAAGAGTATTTTGCTATTTTTGTGATATTTTAAAGCTAAATGTGCATAATTTTTAACTGCTAAATAATCTTTTCTAAAATTTTTTATAATTACGGCATATATAACGTAATCTGCTGCTGGTAATTCTTTTAACTTTAAAATATCTGAATTTACTTTCTTTACTTTATAATTTTTTTTTAACTGTTTAAGATAGTCAAATTTTTCGAGTTTTTTTCTACTTATTATAATAATTTTTTTAATTTTTTTTTTAATAGATTTTGAATTTGATAAATATTTTAATATTGAATTTCCAAAAAAACCTGAGCCACCAATTATAAGTAGAGTCTTCAATTTTATTTTTTTATAAATTCTTGAACGATAGAATAGACATAATCTAAGTGCTCCCTGTCTAGGCCAGGATAAACGCCAAGCCAAAAGCTATCATTCATTACTTTGTCAGTATTCGTCAAATTTTTATGAATAATATATTTTTTATCAAGCATATAAGGTTGTTTAGTTACATTGCCTGAAAATAGTAATCTAGTACCGATTTTTTTTTCATCAAGAAATTTAAGTAATTCGTTACGCTTTATTTTATTTTCTCTGATAGTTAACAAAAAACCAAACCAGGAGGGTTCGGAGTTTTTAGTTTTTTCAGGTAAGATAAAATAATTACTTAATTTTGAAAAAAGTTGATAAAGGTAATTAAAATTATCTAATCTTTTTTCAATAAATCTATCAATTTTTTTTAATTGCGCAAGTCCACAAGCCGCCTGCATATCTGTAATTTTAAAATTATAGCCCATGTGGGTATAGGTATATTTATGATCATATCCTTTAGGCAAATTTCCAAGTTGCCAATTAAATCTTTTGTTGCAAGTGTTATCTTTTCCAGTCTCGCAATAACAATCTCTACCCCAGTCTCTAAAAGATTCTGCTATTTTTTTTAGTTTAATTGAATTTGTATAAACTAACCCACCCTCACCCATTGTAATATGATGCGCTGGATAAAAACTTACTGTACCAATATCTCCGTAAAAACCTAAAGATTTACCATCAAATTTTGCCCCCAAAGCATCACAGCTATCCTGAATTAACCAAAGATTATATTTATCACAAATTTCTCTAATTTTTTTTACATCAAAAGGATTGCCTAATGTATGAGCAATCATAATTGCTTTTGTTTTTTTAGAAATTGCACTCTCTATTTCTTCAACTTTAATGTTGTAAGTTGGAATGTCAATGTCGATAAAAACTGGAATTGCTCCAAATTGAATAATTGGATTAATTGTGGTTGGAAAACCTGCGGCGACACTTATTACTTCATCACCCTCTAGAATAGCTCTTTCTTTCAACTTTGGAGAAGTTAATGTCATAAAAGCTACTAAATTTGCAGAGGATCCAGAATTTACTGTCATTGCCAATTTCGCTCCAATAAATGTTGCAATTTTTTCCTCAAATTCTTTATTAAATCTTCCAGTTGTCAACCAACCATCGAGCGAAGCTTCGACCATATATTTTAATTCCTCGGCATCTAACACCTTTCCTGAAACTGGCACCGGTGTGACACCTGAGATAAAATCTTTTTGAGAAAACTTATCAACTGCAAATTGATCAATTAAATTAAAAATTTTTTTTTTTATATCCATTTATTATATTTTTTTTATAAAATAATTTATTTGTGAAATACTTAAATCATACAACTTTGATTTATTTTTTCTCATCAGTTCATACCATGAAATGGTAAGCTTGATCATTTCATTAATTGAAAGAATTGGCCTCCAGCCTAAGTATTTTTTAGACTTGTTGTTATTTAATTTTAAAATTTGAGACTCGTGAAAGCTGCTTGTTTTTAAATACCATTTTGACTTGAAATTTGTAATGAGGTTAATTTTATTTAGGAGATCCTTCACTTTAAAAAAATTTTTATTGTTAGGACCAAAATTCCACGCTCCTTTTGCAACTTTATTCCTTTGGTATAATTTTTGGCAAAGAAGTAAATAGCCGTAAATAGCCTCTAAAACATGCTGCCAGGGTCGAATGGCCTTTGGCATTCTTATTATAAATTTTTTGCCACTTATATGACTTTTTATTAGATCAGGAATTAATCTATCGTCAGACCAATCACCGCCACCTATAATATTGCCTGACCTTGCCGTTGCTATATAAGCACTATTTTTTTTATTAAAAAAAGATTTGTCAAACGAATGTATAGCAATTTCAGAGGCTGCTTTACTACTGCTGTATGGATCTAATCCACCAAGCGGATCACTTTCTTTATAACTTTTATTAATTTCTTTATTTAAATAAACTTTATCAGTGGTAATCATAAGTATTGCTTTAATACCCTTAATATTTTTACAAATATTTAGAAGGTTAATAGCGCCCATAACATTCGTTTTATATGTTTCAATTGGTTCAAAGTAAGATTTTTTTACAAGGGGCTGGGCCGCTAAATTTATAATAATCTCGGGTTTTGTCTTTTTAATAAAATTAAAAAGAGCGCGTGAATTATTAATATCTGCAAAGCAATTATTTTTGATCTTTTTTTTTAATTTCAAGATATTAAAAATAATATGTTTCTTTTCGCTACTTAGCGAATATCCGGAAATAGAGGAGCCTAAATGATTTAAAAAGATTGTAAGCCAACTTCCAGTAAAACCTGTGTGGCCAATTATTAAAATTTTTTTATTTTTCCAAAATTCTTTTAACTTTTCAACTTTCAAATCTTTACCAAATTTTCCAGGGACATTTAGATTTAGACCATAAATCTTCTAAATAATTTTTATCATTTAAAGTATCCATAGCTTTCCAAAAACCTAAATGTTTATATGCTGCAAGTTGTTTTTTTTTAGAAATTTTCTGAATAGGACCATGTTCTAAAATATCGGAATCTTTTTTTAAAAAATTAAAAATTTTATTATTAAATACAAAAAAACCTCCGTTTACCCAAGAGCCGTCTCCATCTGGTTTTTCAGCAAATTTTTCAACTAGATTATTTTTATTAAGATCAATCATTCCATATCTGCCTTGGGGCTTTACTACTGTAATTGTCGCTAGTTTTTTATTTTTTTTATGAAAATCTATTAATTTTTTTATATTAATATTACTTACGCCGTCGCCATAGGTTAAGCAGAAATTTTCTTCTTTTTTCAAAATATTTTTAAGTTTTAGAATTCGCCCCCCTGTCATAGTATTTTCACCTGTATCTACTAAATTTATTTTCCAAGGCTCAGAATTAATTTTTTTTATTTCTAAATCATTACTTTGTAGATCAATTGTAATGTCAGAATTATGCATATAATAATTTGCAAAATATTCTTTAAGTAAATAACCTTTGTATCCACAGCAAATTATAAAATCGTTCAGACCAAACTGAGAATAATGCTTCATAATATGCCAAATGATTGGCTTTGCACCAATTTCAATTAGCGGCTTTGGTTTATTAATGCTCTCTTCAGATATCCTAGTCCCTTTTCCACCAGCTAAAATCACTACTTTCATATAAAAAATTTATTATTAATCTACATTATAACAATATAAAACTAAACCGTAGGTGTTATATTCATGGAGTCTTAAATAAAATCTATAATTTAAATTCCAACTTTTTATTAACAAGGGAATTTCAAATAAATGTCGTGGCTTATGATAAAGGGATACTGCTAAGTTTGGCATATGCTTTATTATTGTATTTTTTGACCCCTTTAATGCTTCAATTTCTGCACCCTCAACATCATATTTAATAAGATTTGGAATAAAATTTTTACAAAAATTATCTAATTTATCGCAATTTATCATTGAATTACCAATTTTATTTGATTTTACAAATGTCAAACTGGAACTCATTGAGCTTGTGCTATTAAATTTTAAAATACATTTTTTACTAAATATACCAGTTCTATAAAAATAGTATTTTTTTTTTTTGACTTCTAATAATCTTTTAAAATTATTTTTGTCTGGCTCAAATGCTATAACTGAGTTTAATTTAACTCCAAGTTTAGACATATTTTCAATTGTTTGTCCTTTATCAGCACCGCAATCAATATAGTTGATTGCGGTTCTATATTTTGGAAGATCTTTCGGAACATACTGATCTTTTAAGCTTGGTAATGGACATTTGGAAATTTCGCCTGAATCACGATAATCGATAACTTTATCTAATAAAATTTTTGATTTTTTATCATAAAGAATTTTTTGTAATTTTTTAATTTTTTTTTTATATTTTGTATATTTGAAATTTGGATCTAACCAATACCAATTGTATCCCGCCCCTCTCTGAATTTTAAAATTGCAAATAAAATTTATTTTAGGAAAGTTAATTAATGAATAAATTTTTTTGAATTTAAATTTAATAAGTTGTTTGTAAAGGGAAATAATATCTGAATAATGGTTGTGCAATAATAAAAGTAGATTAAAATCTCTGTTAATCTTCTTTAAATTTGAAATTTTTTTTATTGGAATACTTTTGTAAAATTTTATATTTGTAAATTCGTCAACAATAAATTTAATCTTTATCTTTTTTTTTAATAGACAATTAACAATATATTTCCCTGTCGACCCAATCCCATAAACTATTAAGTTATCCATAAATTTTAAATATATTATGATTAATTATTTTTTTAACCCTCTGGCAATATAGCTAGCTACATCAACTTTATTAATTACTTCTTTTAATTCTTCAATTGGCAATAAAGGACTCATGTCCTCTAAAGGCATAGATATAAATGATCCATCAGACTGAGGTACGGCAGCTGTTTTTGGCCATAAAGACTCGTCATTAATGACTTTTACATCACAAATAATTGTAAATTTTTGATTTAAGCAAAATTCAATAATTTTTGGTAAGTCTTCTGCTTTGTCAACTGAGACCGCCTTTATTCCAATACTACTTGCAATATCAGTAATTTTCGGCAAAAACAATTTAGCCTCGGGACCTGTTCCTATATATCGACTATCAAAATAATTTCTTTGTGTACTTCTAATAGATGCGTAGCCACCATTATTAATAATAAAAATTTTTAAATTTAAATTTAATGCTTTGATTGTCAAAAGCTCTTGAAGATTCATTTGAAAACTTCCATCACTTTCAATTCCTATAACTAATCTATTTTTTTTAACTTGTGATGCCCCAATCATTGCGGGCAATCCGTATCCCATGGCCCCTAGGCCTGAAGTTAAAAAAACTCTTTGTCCTACTTTATTTCTAAAGGCAGTGTAAAAAGATTCTATTCCTAAACCGGAGCTTCCAGTAACAATTAAAGCATTTTTTGGCAAAATCTTTGAAAGTTGATCTACCAAATGAAAATGACTAATTTTTCCTGTTTTTGGAAATTGCTTACCCTCATTTACAATATATTTTTTTTTCCAAAAATTGCACTGTTTAATCCAATTGTCGAATTTTTTAAAGTCAATATTTTGGGTTGCTTTCAAAAAATGTTGTATAAAATTTTTTGCATCAGATTTTATTTTTAATTCGAGAGGAAACTTAAATTTTCTTAGTTCCGCTTCATCTATGTCAATAACAATTCTTTTTGCATTTTTTGCAAACTTTTTTGGATTAAAAGCAGTTACCACATTATCTAAGCGCGCACCAATTGATATTAAGAGATCTGAATTTTGTATTACGAAATTTGGGGCTCTAAGAGCAACAGCGCCAGGTTTTCCAATACTTAATTTATGGGTTGAAGGAATTAAATCCATTGCGTTCCAAGTGGTAACTACTGGGATGTTTATTTTTTCATAAAATTTAAGAAAATCTTTAGCCGCCCCAGACAAACGAATACCATGTCCAGCAAGTATTACTGGCCTATTGGACTCGCTTATCATTTTGATCACATTTGTAATTAATTTCTTGCTAACTTGGTTTTCATTTAAATTTGGATTTTTGAATGAATTTAATTTATTAGGATCAACTAGTGTTGCTTGTATATCCAGAGGTATATCTACCCAGACAGGACCTTTTCTTCCATTTTTAGAAATAAACACTGCTTTTTCTAATTCATAACGAATATTTTTTGGACACATTACAGTTACGGCGTATTTAGTAATTGGCTTTACTATAGATACAATATCGACCTCCTGTGGACCCTTCTGTCTTAGACCGGTCCCAGTCATAAGATCTGATCTCTTCACTTGCCCAGAAATAATTAATAACGGGACTGACTCGATCCAAGCTCCAACAACGCCAGTGATTGCATTAGTTGCTCCTGGACCTGTAGTGACAATTGCTACGCCTAAATTTTCGCTAACTCTTGAATAGGCCTCAGCAGAGATGGATGATGCTTGCTCATTATGATTGGGTACGTAATCTAAGCCATCACATAAACCTACCGCATCATTTAAAAACATAGCGCCACCTCCAGCTACCATAAATACTGTTTTGACCCCTTGAGATTTAATAAAATTAGCAACAAAATCAGAAACTCTTATCTTTTTAATCATTAAATTATTTGATGATTTAAGTTAATTTATATTCAGCCAATAATTTAGAAAAGTCTTACGATTTAGATTCTTAGCGATGGAATTATCAGTATAAAATGAATCATCCATAGAATGATTTGATGAAATTTCTTCTACGATAACTCCTTTGTTTGATTTAAAAGAGTGTCTAATTCCTCGTTCAATAGTAACTACATCGCCTGCTTTTAAAGTTTGCCATTTACCATTAAGTTCTAAATCCAAATCACCATATAAGATATGAAACGTCTCTTCTTTTTCTTTATGAAATTGTTCCGGATGTTTTTGCCCTGGAAAAACTATTAATAATTTCTTACAATACTCTCTGTTAACTACTGTTATCATTACTAATCCGTATTCTTCAAATTTATCAATCCCATAGTGATGTGAAATTTCCAATCCCACTCCTGAAGGTATAGTAATTTTTGATTGTAAAAGAAAATTTTTTACTTTTTTGGCTATAAATACTAATTTTTCTCTAATATTTTTAGATAAAGCATTATTGGGAGATATAGGCTCGTTAGTATCAATATCGTCGATAGCTGTAAATTCGGAATATTTGGAAAAATTATTAGCAGTATATTGGGTATCATTAGGAGGGAATGCAAAATAAACCTGCTTGTGGTCAATAATATCTCCAGCGTTTATTTTTGTTTTAGCAAACATACCTCTCCTTAACTGACTTAAGCTTTCTTTTTCAGATTTGTTTTCTGGTAATCTAGCGTTTCCATCGCCGGAAACTGTTAAAGCATATTCCGCTGCTAGCAACCATCTATCTGCCTGTTCTGTGGTTACCGAATAAGCATTAATAGGATATTTTGCTGTATGCAAACCAATATGTTTTTCAAAAATGTCGGCTCCTTTAGCAATCGCAATTTTTATTAGGTCAGTATTATTAGGATTTTCGTGAGTTGAAAATCCTATCCTAACATTAGGATATCTTTTTTTTAAAAAATCAATTTGTGACAAATGAAATTTTTCATCAGGAGTAGGATACTCTGCAACACAATGCATTATAGCAAAATCTTTTGCTCTATTTAGTAAAAAAATAACAACGCTATCTATATCCTCGATGGTTGCTCCTGCTGTCGAAACAATAATTGGTTTGTCTATTAATACAGCCTTCTCCAACAAAGGCCAATCAGTTAATGAGCAACTTGCAATTTTAAGTATATCAAGATTTTGTTCTTTAAATAAATCAAAAGAAATTTCATCAAAACAAGTGGCCATAGTCATAAAGCCATTAACTTTAATTTCTGAGACTAATTGATCAAATTCATTCTTAGACAACCTGGTTTCTAAAAACCGCTTTATATACTTAATGTCTAATCTATTTTTAAAATCCGGATGTATAAAAGTATCTAAATCTCTATACTGCAGTTTAAAAGCAAATTTAAAATTTTTATACTTTTGACGCAAAAAACTGAATGATTTAATTAAATCTATTCCATGAGACAAGTCTCCCATGTGATTATTGGCTATCTCTAAAACAAATAAATTTTTAGGAATTTTATTCATAAAAAATTTTTTAAAGTATAAATTACATTAAATAAATACTATATCTCTTTACAGTAAAAAAATTTATAAACAATATTAGCGTAAATTTTTAATAATTTTTAGATGTCAATTCTTATTAAAAACATTGATTTATCATCAATTAATAAATCTTAAGCGAGTTTTCCAAAAAATTTTGTGATACTTCACGCCCCATTTTCTAAGGACTATTAGTTATATTTTTTCTAATTTTTAAGTTTTTTTAATGTCATCATTAGTCAATCTCATAAAATAGGCTGTAAAATTTTTTATTTAATAAAATTATTTTTGATGGAGTTAAAAAAAACTTAGAAAAAACATTCGTAAATAACTATAATTAAGAATAACTTTTACACTGAATGATCAATTTAGATGATATTATACAAGCGGTTATTTTTTGTTAGACAATCAAAACACCTATACAAATAATCAGAATTTAATTGTAAATGGCGGTTTCACTAGTTGGTAATGAGTCTTTCTATTTATATTATAGTTAAAGTTTGATTTGTTGTAATTTTACGACGTAGTCTAAGTTTATTGTTTTTCTGATATCTTTGGATTTTGTAGGTGTTGTTTCATGAAAAAAATAACTAGGAAAAACAACAATATCACCTGTTTTGACTTTTATAAATTCATCAAAAATTGGAATCTCTTTATCAAAAACCCTTAAATTTCCATCCTTTTGCTTTTTTGTTTTAGGCACATTTAAATACAAGACAATAGTAAAAATATTTGCTCGATACAGTCCTGCCGTATGAAGATGCTCTTTTATTAGACTAGATTTTTTATTGGAGCTATAATCGTACCACAAAAACGATCCTTTCTTTTGTATTTGCTGAATATAATTTATTTTTCTTGAATATATATTCAGAAACTTTTTTGTTAATGATTGAAGTTTTTTCCTAAAAATTTTGTTTATTTTATAACCGTAATTCAAATTTGTAGAATAAAATCTACCATTAAGATTTGAAGTATTAAAATCTGCTATAAATTTTTTTGAGTTAAAGTTAAGATCATTAATTATAGGACCCAATTCTTTTATATTGAATTTATCAATTATAATATGTCGTTTGTTATAATATCGCTCTAAGCATGTAAAATTCTTTTCTAAATAAATACTTAAAATATATCCTGACATAACTTCACTGGTGTAGAATATTTTATTTTTAGAATGAAAAATTTTGGAAATTATTTTTAAATACTGTGCCGAACTGGATGAGGATTTTGCTAAACCTCTTGTGAAGCTGAGATCTGTTAACAAAAATTTTTTATATTTTAACAGTTCTTTAGTAACAATCTTATTTTTTAAAAAATTACTAACCACTAATTTATAACCAAGATATTTATAATGAAAGAAATCTTTTTTAGTAAATTTTTTCAAATAAAAATTTACTAAAAATTTTTTTTTATATTTCCAATCATTAATAATTTTATTTTTTTTATTATTTATTATTTTTTTGTTAAATTTATATTTAATTAATTTTGAAAAATTTTTCTTAAGATAGATAGATATTATTAGTTTTAGTAAAATTGCGTCTCTAGTGTAAATATCCCTTAGTAGATCTTGTGCTTCTTGTAAGCGGCCCTGTCTGTATATTGCATATGCTTTAACTAAAATATTTTCATTTTTTTCCAGATAATCGAGAAATGGTAATTCATCTGTGATTCTGACTCCTGAGAAAGAAATAGGTAAACTAATGTCAAATTTATTATTAATGTATAATTTGCTAATTATATTAAATATTTGAAGTGAATTTTTTTTTAAATTTTTTAAAAATAAATTATGAAAAGGATTTTTCGGATCAATAAATTTTCGTGTGACAGAAAATTTGGTTTTTTGTAAAGCTTCAGATAATTCAGAGGTCATTCCATATTTTTTTTTAACCATAGAGGGTTAAGTCTATGAATAAAAATTATTACATAATAATTATTTTCAAAAATTTTCTATGTAGCAATTGCAACCCATTAACAATAATTTTTTTCTACACATTAATTAAGTTTATAAATAATATTGTTAAATATTAGGCTAAAAATAAAACATATAATCACATATCTCAAGATTTTTTTATAAAAATTGTATATAGGAAATAAGACTTTAAATACCTATCTAATTAAACACTTAATCTAATATCTGAAATTTAATTTGACAATACTTAATAAAATCTCCTAAACCAGTGCAGACATCAAGAATTACACCAGATAAATTTTTTAATAATTTTGGGTGTAAAAAA
>AQUE01000006.1 GCA_000371845.1 alpha proteobacterium SCGC AAA280-P20 | reverse complement strand
TTTTTCAATAATTTCAATCTGCGAACTAGAGACTTTAGATATATTCATCAAATAAGTGCTTCTTCTTTTTGTAATACACCAAAAAGATTTTTACTCAAAATTTACGGTGCAAAACGTTCTAGAAAAAAATAGTGATAAAATAGTTAAATTTTCAAAATTATCTAAATACACATCTAAGAATCTTCAATATATTTTGGATAATAAACTTTTTATTGATAGTAAATTGTTCCCAATTTATGAGAATATATAACAAATATATTTCATTTATTTGTTTTTTTTTATACCTTCAGACCTTCTAATATTTTGAGATTAAAATAATTGTTAAAAAAATTTTATATAAAGACTTTTGGTTGTCAGATGAATGAGTATGATTCTGATAAAATATCCGACTTAATGCAGTCTGTTAATTTTGTAAGATCTGAAACTTTAGCAGACGTTGATTGTATTATATTTAACACTTGTCACATTAGAGAAAAAGCAACTGAAAAAGTTTATTCTGATATTGGTAAAATTAAGAAATTGAATCGATCTAAAAAGAAACCGATCTTCGTATTAGCAGGATGTATAGCGCAGGCACAAGGAGAGGAGATTTTTAAAAGAACGAACTATGTGGATATCGTTGTTGGACCGCAATCTTACCACCGATTACCAGAACAGATTAAAAATTTTGCAGAAAGAAAAGAAAATTTTGCTGACACGAATTTTGAATTAATAGAAAAATTTGACACTTTAGATAATTTAAAATCTTCAAGAAAATCTAAAACTTCTGAATTTTTAACAATCCAAGAAGGTTGTGATAAATTTTGTTCCTTCTGCGTCGTTCCTTATACAAGAGGAGCTGAATTTTCTAGATCATTTAACAGCATTATTAATGAGGCAAAAAAATTATCAGATAGCGGAGTTAGGGAAATTGTTTTGCTTGGGCAGAATGTCAGCGCTTATAAGTTTGTTGATGGAAATAAAACTTATAACCTTGCGAAACTAATAGATGAAATTGCTAAAATAAATTCAATTCATAGAATACGGTTTACTACGTCTCATCCAAATGACATGGATCAAGAATTGATAGAAGCTTTTAAATATCAAAAAAAATTAATGCCTCAACTGCACTTACCAATTCAATCAGGTTCTAATAAAATTTTAAAATTAATGAATAGAAAACATACAAGGGAATATTATTTAGATTTAATTGCTAAATTTAAAGAAGCTAATTCAGAAATGGAATTTTCAAGCGATTTTATAATTGGTTTTCCAGGGGAGGAAGAGCAGGATTTTCAAGATACACTTGATATTATTAATAGAGTAAATTTTATCAGTTCTTATTCATTTATTTACAGTCAAAGACCGGGCACCCCAGCGGTTGATCGCGATCAAATATCCCTAGATATATGCAAAGATCGTTTGTTAAAATTACAAACTTTATTGGGCGATATTCAATTGAAAAATAGCAAACAACTAATAGGAAAAAAAACTGAAATATTAATTGAGAATAAAACTAAAACTCCAGGACAATTTTTTGGTAGAAGTAAATTTATGCATTCTATTTTTTTTAATTCGGAAAATTGTAACCCAGGTGATCTAGTAGATATCGAAATTACTTCCTGCAATAGTAAAAATCTTTTTGGTGTATTACAAAAAGAAGAAGCACTTATTTGATGAATATATCTAAAGTCTCTAGTTCGCAGATTGAAATTATTGAAAAAAATAATGATTATTTAAGTTTTTATATAAAAAATAATTTAGTTCTGAGTAAAATCATTGGCGAGTTTGATTCCAATCTTAAAGAAATAGAAAATATTACCAATACAAAAATTAATTTAAGAGGGAATTTAATGATTGTACGAGGTGATTTAAATAACAGACAATCAGTTGTTCAAATTATGGACAATCTCATAGCGAAATTTGTAAATACGAACAGTATTGAGAAAGAAGACATCAAGACAATATTTGATGTAACCAAAATGAATAGAGCAGAGTCAAATCCGAATTCAATTTACAGCGATAATGATGCTATCAAAACATCAAAGAAAATAATTTTACCAAGATCAGAGAAGCAAAAAATTTACGTTGATGCTTTAAAAAATCACAAAATTGTAATGGCATTAGGACCTGCTGGAACGGGAAAAACATTTTTGGCAGTTGCGGTGGCGGTTACTTTTTTATTAGAAGATAGAGTTAAAAAAATAATATTATCAAGACCAGCTGTTGAGGCTGGTGAAAACTTAGGTTTTTTACCAGGTGATATGAAGGATAAAATTGATCCTTATCTTATACCTCTTTACGATTCTCTTTATGAGCTTTTAGGATATGAAAAAATTCAAAGAAAAATAGAAGAGGGTATAATAGAAATTGCACCCCTTGCTTTTATGCGTGGAAGAACACTTAAAGATTCATTCGTTATATTAGACGAAGCTCAGAATGCAACTTTCACACAAATAAAAATGTTTCTAACCAGACTTGGTAATAATTCAACGATGGTAATCAATGGAGACCCATCACAAGTGGATTTAGCAAAATCAAAAGAGTCCGGACTTTATGAGACCACAAAAATTCTTAAAGATATTAAAGAGATTAAAACTATAAACTTTGATCATAACGATGTTATGAGGCATCCTTTGGTTTCTAAAATCGTTAAGGCTTATGATGATTACAAAAAAAAAGAGCCAAATGGTAAAAGTTAATTTAGTTATCGAAAATAAGAACTGGAAATCTAGATATCCTAAAGTAAATTTATTTCTCACAAAAAGTATTGAAAAAATTTTATCATCAGTTTTTTCATCTCAAAAAATTGCATTTGAAATATCCATTCTTCTCACGGGGACAAAAAATATGAAGAATCTTAATAAGAAATTTAGAAAAATTAATAAAGATACTGACGTTTTGTCTTTTCCTGCAGAGGAGAAAAATTTTTTTAAGAAAGATGTTAAATCAAATAAAAAAGTCTATCTTGGAGATATCGCGCTAAGTTATCAATATATTGAGGCGATTATTAAAAAACAGAATACAAGCTTTGATGATTACTTTAAAAAAATGTTAGTTCATGGGGTTTTGCATCTTATTGGTTATGAGCATGATTCATTTAAAAAATATAAAAAAATGAATTTATTAGAGCAAAAAATCATTAGAAATATTTAAAACCAAAGATGTCAAAAAAAAATATTTTTTTTTTTTATATTTTTTTATTATTATTGGGTTCTCTATCTAGCTTTTCTTTACCTCCTTATAATTTTATCTTTATAAATTTTATTACTTACTCTTTATTTTTGTATTTAATAATTCTGTTTAAAGAGAAAAGATTTAAATTGTCTAGCTTCTTTTTTTTAGGTTTTACTTTTGGTTATGGATATTTTGCAAGTAGCCTTTACTGGGTTTCGCACTCATTAACTTTTGATAAACAGTTAACTTTTTTAATTCCCGTTACCATATTCGGTCTACCTATTTTACTTGCTGTTTTTTACGGCTTTGCAGTAATCGCAATCCATTCTTTTATAAAAAGGGATTATGTGTTTTTATTAATATTTTCTATTTCCCTATCTGTATTTGAATATTTACGAGGAATATTATTTACGGGATTTTCTTGGAATCTAATATCTTATTCATGGAGTTTTTCACTGGAGAACATTCAAATATTAAAATTTATTGGCACATATACTTTTAACTTTTTTAGCATTCTTATCTTTTCAATTTACTTTAATTCTTTATGGCCTTTGCAGTTTAAGAAAATATTAATTAATTCAGTTTTTTTATTTAGTATTTTAATTTCTAATTATTTATTTGGAAAAATTATTATAAAAAATTCAGAGCTGAATCAGTATAACGAAGTTAAAGTAAAAATAGTTCAGCCTAATATTGATATTGCAAAGACTTGGGGCGCTGAAAATGAGAATAGAAATTTAATTTCTTTAATTAATCTTAGCAAAACTAATAAAGATGAAAAAACCTTAATTATTTGGCCCGAGGGGATGATCCAGCAAACCAATCCTAAAGATCTATATAAATATAAAGAGTATTTTAATAAAAATTTTTCTAAAAATCATTTGGTGATTGTCGGCGTAACCAATCCAAGCATTTCTGGTAATAAAATTAATTTTTATAATTCCTTAGTAGTACTGAATAATAATGCTGAAGTTGTTAGCGTGTATAACAAAATCAAACTTGTTCCATTTGGAGAATTTATCCCTTTTGAAAATTTATTAACAAAGTGGGGATTAAAAAAAATCACATTTGGGTATAGTTCTTTCTCTTCAGGAAATGAAAGAAAAGAGATTAAAATATTTAATAATTTATCTTTCCTGCCCTTGCTTTGTTATGAAATAATTTATTCTGGAGATCTTAAACTTAATTCTAAAGAGTATAATTTTATAATTAATATTTCAGAAGATGGTTGGTTTGGAGATTCAATTGGTCCTTATCAACATTTAACTCAAGCAGTCTTTAGGTCGGTAGAGCAAGGTGTTCCAATTGTAAGATCAACTAATAAAGGAATGTCTGCTTTTATTTCTCCAAATGGGAAAATTATAAATTCTTTAGAGTTAAACAAATCTGGATTTATTGATTTAAAATTGTCCTTTTTAAAAGGAAAAACCTTATTTTCTTTATTAGAAAACTATATTTTTTATTTTACAATCTTCTTAAGTATTATATTCGTTATTGCTCTTAGAAAATTAAATAAGAATGGCTAAACAAGATTATATATTTACTAGTGAATCAGTATCAGAGGGACATCCCGATAAAGTTTGCGATATTATATCGGACTCGGTACTTGATTTATATTTATCTAAATTTCCAGAAAGTAGAGTTGCTTGCGAGACTTTAGTTACTACAAATACAGTTGTGATTGCTGGCGAAGTAAGAGGGCCCGATATAAAGAGCGATGAAATTGAAAAATTAATTAGATCTAGAGTTAAAGATATTGGTTACGAACAAGAAGGTTTTCATTGGAAAAATTTAAAATTTACAAACTATCTTCATAGTCAATCACAAGACATAGCTGCAGGCGTTGATTCATCCGGCAATAAAGATGAAGGCGCAGGTGATCAAGGAATAATGTTTGGTTATGCCTGCACAGAAACAAAAGACCTGATGCCAGCACCGATAAGTTATTCTCACAAAGTTTTACAATTAATGTCAGAAGCTAGAAAATCTGGAAAAGAAAAATTTTTAAGACCGGATTCAAAAAGTCAATTCTCAGTTATTTACGAAAAAGGAAAACCGAAAGCAATTTCTTCAATAGTTGTTTCAACACAACATGATGAGAGCGTTGATCAAGAAAAAGTTAAAGAAATTGTGCGTCCTTACGTTTTGTCTGTAATTCCAAAAGGATGGATGTGTGATGAGAAACATTTTTATGTTAACCCAACGGGTAGATTTGTTATCGGTGGACCTGATGGTGATACAGGATTAACTGGTCGAAAAATTATCGTTGATACTTACGGCGGAGCAGCGCCTCATGGTGGAGGAGCATTTTCAGGAAAAGATCCCACAAAAGTGGATCGATCAGCAGCTTACGTTGCAAGATATTTAGCAAAAAATATTGTTGCCGCGGGTGTTTCGGAAAAATGTTTAATTCAATTATCTTATGCAATTGGAGTGTCACAACCTCTTTCAATCTACATCGATTTATTCGATAGCGAAGATAAAAAATCAAAAAAGATTGAAGAAATTATTTCTAAAAATTTTAATTTGAGTCCAAGAGGTATTCGTGAGTTGTTAAAACTTAATAAACCAATTTACCAAAAAACAGCGGCCTACGGACATTTTGGCAGACAACCAGAGGACAATGGTTCTTTTAGCTGGGAAAAAACAGATTTAATTAAATATTTTCAATCAAAAGTATAATTTGATCGACGACAAGAAAAAGATTTTTTTCGGAAGATCAAAATCAAGAGCCTTATCCAAAAGCAAAAAGTTTTTTTATGAAAATCATAAAAAAGATTTTTTAGTCAATTTCGAAGATATAAAATTAATTAAAAATAAAGATTTTGTTTTAGAAATAGGATTTGGTTTAGGAGAAAATTTATTATTTCAGGCAACTACTTATCCAAAAGATTACTTTATTGGAGTTGATCCATTTATCAATGGTGTGGCTAATGTTGTTCAAAAAGCTAAAGAATTAAATTTAAATAACATTTCTATTCTAGATACACCGGTGCAAAAAGTTATAGATAATTTTTTAGATAGTTTTTTTTCAAAAGTCTTTGTTTTATTTCCAGACCCATGGATGAAAAATAAACAAAAAAAAAGAAGATTACTAAATTATTTATTTTTGGAAAAAATTTTAAAAAAAATGAAAATTAAATCGACGTTAATATTTGTAACAGATGATCAGGATTATTTTAATTATGTGGTAAAGGAGATTTCTTTATTAAAGAAAAAAAATGATACTTTTGAATATAGTTTGAGCAATAGATATCCCATAGTCGATACAAAATACTCAAATAAGGCCAATAAATTAAAAAAAGATATTTATTTTTTAAATCTTGATAAGTTAAAAAATGTAGCGTAGATTAAGGGAAATTATTGAAAGTACATGATGGGCTTAGGCCCATTTTTTTTTTACAGGAAACAAAACTAATGTTAAATAACAGAGTTGATACAGTAGAGCTGATCAGGATAGTTGACGCTGTAGCAAATGAAAAATCGATTGATAAAGAGCTTGTTCTTACTTCTATGGAAGAAGCCATTGAGAAAGCTGCACGAACTCGTTACGGGCAAGAGAATAACATTTATGTTTCTATCAATAGAGCTAATGGCCAAATTGAATTAGGACGAAGATTAAAAGTTGTAGAGAATCCATCCAATAGTCAAAACGAAATTAGTTTAAAAGACGCTAAAAAAATTAAAAGCGATATAGCGCTGGATCAAGAAATTTTAGAACCCCTACCACCAGTTGATTTTGGCAGAATAGCTGCTCAAGCTGCAAAACAAGTTATCACTACAAAAGTGAGAGATGCAGAAAGAGAAAAACAATATAACGAATTTAAAGATAAGATCGGAGAAGTTCTTAGCGGAATAGTTAAGAGAATAGAATTTGGAAATATCATCGTGGATTTACAAAAAGCAGAATCAATTATCAAAAGAGATGAATTAATCCCAAGAGAAAATATAAAAGTAGGCGACCGAATTAAAGCTTATTGTTATGAAGTTAAAAAAGAAGCTAAAGGTCCACAAATATTTTTATCAAGAGCGCATCCTCAATTTATGGCGAAATTATTCAAACTCGAGGTGCCAGAGATTTATGAAGGCACAATTGAAATTAAATCAGTAGCAAGAGATCCAGGAAGTAGAGCAAAAATTTGTGTTACATCAAAAGACAAATCTATAGATCCAGTTGGAGCTTGTGTTGGCATGAGAGGAAGCAGAGTGCAAGCGGTGGTAAATGAATTACAAGGAGAAAAAATTGACATCATTCATTGGTCTGAAGATCCTGCAACACTTGTGATCAATGCTTTAGCACCTGCAGAAGTTCAAAAAGTAGTTCTAGATGAAGCTACAAAAAGAATTGAAGTCGTTATTGATGAAAATAATCTTAGCAAAGCGATTGGAAGAAGAGGACAAAACGTAAGACTTGCTTCTAAGTTAATGAATTATGAAATTGATATTTTAACAGATCAAGAAGAAACAGAAAAAAGACAATCAGAATTTAAAATTAAAACAAAACGATTTATTGAAAGTTTAGAAATTGATGAAATGATGGCTCAACTTTTGGTACTAGAAGGATTTTCTTCTATCAAGGAAATCGATGCCTCTCCTTTAGAAGAGATAACGAAAATTGATGGTTTTGATGCAGACACAGCAAAAGAATTAAAAGAAAGAGCTAAAGAATATTTAGAAACAGAATCTAAAGAAATATCAAATAGAGTTAAAGAGTTAGGTATTCAGGATGATCTTATGAATCATCTAGGACTATCACTTGGAATGCTGCTTACTTTAGGTGAAAAAAATATTAAAACTTTAGCAGATTTTGCAGACCTATCAGTTGATGAAATCTTAGGTGGTTACGATGAAGTTAAAGGAAAAAGAGTGGAATTTGAAGGAATATTGCAGAATTTCGATATCATAAGAGCTGAGGCTGAGCGCCTTATAATGAGCGCTAGAGAAAAAGTTTTTAACAAATAATAAACTCGCTTTTAGAAAAAACATGGACGTTAAAGACAAAAAGAAAAAACTTACATTAAAAAACTTTAGTGGTGGATCAGCAGCTGTTTCAAGCTACGCAAGAGGTGCTGGTAACAAATCAGTTTTAGTTGAAAAAAAGAAAAATAGATCGATAGATGCAACCTATTCTGTTGATAAAGCAAAAGCTTCTACAGCTCCACAAGATGCTGTTAAACCAAAGACTTTAACTAAAGAAGACACGGCAAAAGCTCAAAAATCAGCACAAGAGTGGGCAAGAAAGAAAATTCAAGAAGAACTTGAAATAGATAATAGTAAAAAATTAATTAAAAAAACTCACGGCAAAAAAAGAGAATATAAACTAACCTTATCCAAGGCACTTACAGATGCGGATGAAGATGAGAAGACAAGAAGTTTAGCTTCATTTAAAAGAGCCAGAGAAAAAGAAAAAAAATTAATTCAAGATGGCGATGAATCAGGCGAAGTAAAAAAAGCCTCTAGAGAAATATCGGTACCTAATTTAATCACTATTCAAGAGCTTGCAAACAGAATGGCAGAAAAAGCAAGTTCAATTATTAAATTTTTATTTGAAAAGAATGTAAAAGTTACAATCAATCACACCATTGACAGAGACACTGCAGAGTACATTGTTGGCTCGTTTGGACATAAAGTTGTTAAAGATAATCAAATTGATGATGAATTATCAAAATTAAAAAAATCTAAAGAAGAAGAGGATACTTATTCTAGACCTCCAGTTGTAACTGTGATGGGGCATGTCGATCATGGTAAAACTTCATTACTAGATGCATTACGAGAAACAAATGTAGTTGCAACAGAGCATGGCGGAATTACGCAACACATTGGTGCTTATCAAGTTTTCGCGGAAGACAATAAATGGATGACATTTATAGATACGCCAGGCCACGCCGCGTTTACTGAAATGAGAGCAAGAGGATCTAAAATTACAGATATCGTTGTTTTGGTTGTTGCTGCAAACGATGGAATTAAACCGCAAACGATTGAAGCGATACAACATGCAAAAGCTGCAAAAGTTCCAATCATAGTTGCAATTAATAAATGTGACATTCATGGCGTTGATAAACAAAAAGTCAGAAATCAACTATTAGAGCATGAACTTGTTGTTGAAGAATTAGGCGGAGACATTCAGTGCGTTGAAATATCTGCTTTAAAGAAAACTAATTTAGATAAATTAAAAGAAGCAATTATTTTGCAAGCAGAAATTTTAAATCACAAAACAAACCCAAATGTACCAGCGCAGGGAATAGTTATTGAATCAAAATTAGACAAAGGCAAGGGACCGGTATCTACAATTTTAATCACGAGAGGAACTTTAAAAAGAGGAGACTTCTTCGTAAGTGGTTTGCAGTGGGGAAAAATTAGAGCGATGAATAATTTTAGAGGAGAATTAATTAATGAAGCAACACCTTCAATGCCAGTTGAGATTATTGGTTTAACGGGCGTGTCTGAAGCAGGTGATGATTTTTTAGTTTTAGATAGCGAGGCAAAAGCAAAAGAAATTAACGAACATAGAATTGAACAGGGTAGATCTAAAAAAACTAGCGGTCTTGTTAAGAAAAATGACATTTTTGGAGATGTTAATAAACAAAAAGAATTATCAATTATTATTAAAAGTGACGTGCATGGATCTGCAGAAGCTTTATCTAATGCGATATTAAAAATTCAACATGATGAAGTTAAACCAGTTATCGTTTTATCATCCGTTGGAGCCATTACAGAGACAGATGTATCTTTAGCAAAAGCTTCTAATGCTGTTTTAATTGGCTTTAATATTAAGCCTAATAAAGAAGCAAAAGATCTTGCGGTAAAATTAGGGGTGAACGTTTTGTACTTTAATATTATTTATGAAGCGATTGAGCACATTACTAAAGCCCTTTCAGGTTTATTGGCGCCAGAAATTAATGAGCAAGTATTAGGACAGTGTGAAATTTTACAAGTATTTAAATCTTCTAAAGCTGGAAAAGTCGCGGGTATTAAAGTGACCGAAGGAACCATCGTTAATAATTCTGATGTTAGAATTGTTAGAGACGGAAGTGTTGTTTACACTGGAAAAATTGCATCACTTTATAGAGAGAAAAATGAAGTGAAAGAAATTAAAGCCGGGATCGAAGGTGGAGTTGCTTTCAAAGATTTCTTAGATTTTAAAGAAAAAGATATTATCGAAGTATTTTCTGTAGTTCAAAGCGCGAGAACAATAAATTAATTAATCATGAATATTCATTTAAGCGATCAGCCTTTCACCCAAAGGCAATTAAGAGTTGGCGAACTATTAAAACAGCTACTTGGGAATCTGTTTTTAAAAGAAGAGGTAGCTTTGCCAAATATTAATACCAGAGTAATTACGGTTTCAGAGGTTAGAATGAGCCCAGATTTAAAACATGCAAAAGTTTTTTTTATGCCGCTTGGAGGTAAAAATTCAGAATTTATTTTACAATCTCTTATTAATCATAGTGGTTTAATTAAAAAAGAAATGTCTCGAAGCTGGAAAAATAAATTTCTTCCAAATCTTCATTTCGTATTAGATGAATCTTTTGATTATGCAGAAAAAATTGAAAAATTAATTATTAAGACGCACGAAAATGATTGATGGTTGGATAAACTTAAACAAACCAAAAGGTTTTAGCTCAGCATATTGTTTAAACGTCATAAAGAGTAAATTTAAAAAAATTAAAATTGGTCATGCTGGAACTCTAGATCCATTAGCAGAAGGCGTTTTGCCTATTGCACTAGGCGAAGCAACAAAGACTGTTTCCTTAATACATTTGCTATTTAAAAGTTATTTATTTGAAATCCAGTGGGGATCAGAGACGGATACCTTAGATTTAGAAGGAAAAGTTATAAACAGTAATGAGATTTATCCAGACAAAAGAGAAGTTCAAAATATTTTAAAAAAATTTATCGGCTACCAAATGCAAATACCGCCAAAATTTTCTGCAGTAAAAATTAATGGCAAAAGATCTTATGAGCTTGCGAGAAATAATTTAGCATTTGATATAGATGAGAGAAAAGTTTTTATAAAAAATATTAGACTGTTAAAACATGAAAATAACAAAAGTCTTTTTTATATAAAATGTGGAACAGGAACTTACATTCGAAGTCTAGCAAGAGACATTGCAAAATCCTTTGGCGGATTTGCCCACGTCACTAAATTGGTTAGAACTCGATATGGAAATTTTAGAATTAAGAACTCAAATAGCCTTGAAAAATTAATAGAAAAAGAAAGTACTGCTAATTTTTTAAAATATGTGCTTGATATTCAGAGTGCTTTAATACATATACCTAGCATTAAATTAAATGATGAAAGAATTAATTTAATAAAGAATGGAATGAAGGTTAGTTTAGTTAATGAATTTGGAAAGGTTAGTTTAGACAATATTTACACAGCGGCTTTAGAAAAGCCACTTGCTCTCGGATACCTTAAGTCCGGTTTTTTTTATCCAAGGAGAGTATTTAATTAAAAAATGACAAAAAAAATTTTAAATAAAGAAAGTGTTTTTAAAGATTTAAAACTGCACGCGAAAGACGTTGGTTCTTCAGAAGTACAGATCGCAATTTTAACTGAGCGAATTAGATACTTAACTGAGCATTTTACAAAAAATAAAAAAGATAAGCATTCCTACACAGGATTAACGACATTGGTGAATAGAAGAAAAAAACTATTAGATTATCTCAGCAAAACAAACGCAACCAATTATAAAAAGATCTTAGAAAAGCTGAATATCAGAAAATAAATTTTAATGTTTAAAATAGTAAGAAAAGAGATTGTTTGGGGTGGTAAAAAATTATCTATCGAGTCAGGAAAAATCGCTCGTCAAGCTGATGGTGCAGTTATTCTAACTTCAGGTGATACAGTTATATTAGCAACAGTTGTTGGCGCAAAGAAAGCAAAACCTGACATAGATTTTTTTCCTCTTACAGTAAATTATCAAGAAAAATATTACGCTTCAGGAAAAATTCCAGGCGGATATTTCAAAAGAGAAGCAAGACCAACCGAGAGCGAAACTTTAATATCAAGATTAATTGACAGACCAATCAGACCTTTATTTCCGGAAGGTTTTAGAAATGAAGTTCAAGTTCTACCAACAGTTCTTTCATACGAGAAAGATAATGATCCAGAAATATTATCTTTAATTGCAGCTTCAGCCGCATTAGCTATTTCAGGAATTCCTTTTATGGGACCGGTTGCGGCTTCTAAAGTTGGATACATTAATAACAGTTTTGTTTTAAACCCAACAAAAGAACAATTAAAAGATTCACAATTAGAGTTAGTTGTTGCAGGAACCAAAGATGCAGTTTTGATGGTGGAGTCTGAGGCTTCAGGATTAACTGAAAAAGTAATGTTAGATGCAGTTAAATTTGGTCATGAACAATTTGGACCAGTGATTAAAATGATAAATGAATTTGCTGCAGAATGTAAAAAAGAAACTTGGGTTGTAGAGACAAAAGATCTTAAAGATGTAAAAAATAATTTATTAAAAAATGTTAAAAATGATTTAGTAGCGGCATTTTCCGAACCAGATAAAAAGAAAAGAAGCGGGTTAATTAATTTAGCAAAAGAAAAATCATTAGCGCTTTATACAGATTCAGAAGAATTTAGCACAATGGATGTTGAATCTCAGTTTAAAGATATCGAAAAAGAAATTGTTAGAACAAAAATTCTTAAAGAAAAGAAAAGAATTGATGGCAGAGGACTTGCGGATATTAGGCCAATTAAGTGCGAAGTGGGTGTGCTACCTAGAACTCACGGTTCAGCTTTATTTACAAGAGGTGAAACGCAAGCAATTGTTGTTACAACACTTGGAACTTCAGAAGATGAACAAAGAATTGAAAGCTTAGATGGATTACAAAGATCTAGATTTATGTTGCACTATAACTTCCCTCCATTCTCAGTTGGAGAAGTTGGTAGAGTTGGAACAGGAAGACGTGAAATTGGTCATGGTAAATTAGCGTGGCGTGCTGTTAATTCAATTTTACCTAAAAAAGAAGAATTCCCTTACACATTTAGAATTGTTTCAGAAATTACAGAGTCAAACGGTTCATCATCTATGGCAACTGTTTGTGGAGCATCTCTTGCGCTAATGGATGCCGGAGTTCCAATTAAAAAGCCAGTTGCAGGAATTGCAATGGGTTTAATTAAAGAAGGAGCGGATTACTCGGTTCTATCTGATATCTTAGGAGATGAGGATCATTTAGGAGATATGGATTTTAAAGTTGCAGGAACTGAAGATGGAATTACTTCATTACAAATGGATATTAAAATTACAGGAATTACATTTGAGATTATGGATAAAGCATTATCACAAGCAAAAGATGGTAGAATTCATATCTTAGGTGAGATGAACAAAGCGCTTAAAACTTCAAGAAAAGATTTATCAAAACACACTCCAAAAATGGAAAAAGTAACTGTCGATAAAAAAGACATCGCAGCCATCATCGGAAAAGGTGGAGTGACAATAAGAGAGATCGTTGAATTATCGGGCGCTAAAGTTGATATTAGTGATGATGGAATTGTAACTATCGCTGCTCCGGATGAAGCTTCAAGAAATAAAGCTTTAGAAATGGTAAAAAGTATTATTGCAAAAGCCGAAGTTGGAAAAATTTATACAGGCAAAGTTGTTAAAATTATGGAATTTGGAGCTTTTGTAAATTTCTTGGGAAAACAAGATGGACTAGTTCACATCTCTGAACTTGCAGCGAAGAGAGTAGAGAAAGTAAGCGACGTTGTAAAAGAGGGTGATGAAGTTAAAGTTAAAGTTTTAGGATTTGATAAAGGAAAAGTTAAACTTTCAATTAAACAAGCTTTAGATAGTTAAGCCTGCATATTCTTAGGGTTAGGCATACCAACGATATTATAACCCGCGTCCACATAGTGAATTTCGCCTGTAACACCTGCCGCAAGATCGCTTAATAAGTAAACTGCAGCCCCACCTACATCGTTAATATCGACGTTTCTCTTTAGTGGAGAATGGTTTTCATTCCATTTATATAAAAATTTAGCATCACCAATTGCAGAGGCTGCTAAAGTTTTAATAGGACCAGCGCTAATGGCATTTACTCTAATTCCATTTGATCCAAGATCAACGGACAAATATTTAACACTTGTTTCAAGCGCGGCTTTGCAAACTCCCATGACGTTATAGTTTGGAATAACTTTATCAGCACAATAAGTTAAAGTAATAAAGCTTGAACCTGGTTTCATTATTTTAGCAGCTTCTCTGCAAACTTCTGTAAAAGAAAAACAAGAAATTAACATACTGTTTGAAAAATTTTCTCGAGATGTATTTAAGTATTGTCCTGATAATTCTGATTTATCCGAAAAAGCAATTGCGTGAACTACAAAGTCTAAATGTCCCCATTTATCTTTAATGTCTGAAAAAGTTTTAACAATTTCTTCTTTCTTTTCCACATTGCAATCCAATGTAAATTTTGAACCTAAAGATTCTGCAAGGGGAATAACTCTTTTCTTTAAAGCATCACCCACATATGTGAATGCAAGTTCAGCTCCGTGTTCACTTAATTTTTTTGCAATGCCCCATGCAATCGAGCGGTCGTTAGCAACGCCCATAATCAATCCTTTTTTACCTTGCATTAATTTCATTTTATAAACTTTCAAATACTAAAGTTGCATTCGTTCCACCGAAACCAAAGCTATTAGACATTACACAATTTAAATCTACATTTTTTTTAACTTCAGTTACAATAGGCAATCCTTTTACTTTTTCATCTAAATCTTTCACGTTTGCTGATGCTGCTATAAATTTATTTTTCATCATTAACAGACAGTAAATTGCCTCTTGAACTGATGTTGCACCAAGTGAATGTCCCGTAATTGATTTTGTTGAACTAAAAGGAGGAACTTTATCTTTAAAAACTTCTTTCATTGCCTCAATTTCTTTTGTATCGCCCACAGGAGTAGAAGTTCCGTGAGTATTAACGTAATCTATTTTAGAATGTCTTAAATTTTGCATAGACATTTTCATACATCTAACAGCCCCTTCACCAGAAGGTGCCACCATATCATAACCATCAGAAGTAGCCCCATAACCCGTAATTTCAGCTAGAATTTTAGCTCCCCTTGCTTTTGCATGTTCATACTCTTCTAAAACGATAACACCGCCTCCTCCTGCGATTACAAAGCCATCTCTGCTTGAATCGTAAGGCCTAGAAGCTGTTTGTGGCGTATCATTATATTTTGAAGATAATGCAGTCATCGCATCAAACATTGCAGAAAGACTCCAGTCTATTTCCTCACCACCCCCTGCAAAAACAATATCTTGTTTTCCAAATTGAATAAGTTCCATGGCGTTACCAATACAATGCGCACTTGTTGCACAAGCAGAACTAATTGAATAGTTAACCCCTTTAATTTTAAATGGTGTTGCAAGTGTTGCAGAACACGTACTTGCCATTGTTTTTGGCACAATAAAGGGACCCATTTTTTTAGGACCCGATGCTCTTGTTGAATCGATTGCGAACATAACATTCTTAATTGAAGGACCTCCAGATCCAATAATAATTCCAGTTTTTTCATTGCTAATTTCTTTTTCAGTAAGACCCGATTCTTCAATAGCTTCTTTCATTGAAAGATAAGCATAGGCGGATCCATCGCCCATAAATCTTAAAACTTTTCTATCAATTAAATCTTCGTACTTAATATTAGGAACACCGCAGACTTGGCTTTTAAAATTATATTTTTTATATTCTTCAGAAAAAGTTATTCCAGATTTAGTATTCAGAAGAGAATCTAAAACTTCTTTTTTATTGTTACCAATACAAGATACAATTCCAGAACCGGTGATTACTACTCTTCGCATCAATTCTCCTTAGCTTTTAAATAAACCAACTTTAAGATTTTTAGCGTTATATATTTCTTTATTGTCCGCAAAGACTAAACCATCAGCCAAACCAACACAAGTTTCGCCTTTTCTTAATAATCTTTTGATATTAATGACATATTTTACCAGTTTTACTTGTTTTACGACTTCACCTGTAAATTTTACTTCATTCACTCCAAGCGCTCGACCGTGGCCGGGATTTCCTAACCAACCAAGATAAAATCCTAAAAGTTGCCACATCGCATCTAATCCTAAGCATCCCGGCATCACCGGATCTCCTTTAAAATGACATTCGAAAAACCACAAATTATCTTTGATGTCTAATTCTGCTAAAATTTCACCTTTATTAAATAATCCACCCTCAGCCGTGATCGAAGTAATTCGATCAAACATCAACATCGGAGGCGCAGGTAATTTTGCATTACCAGGTCCAAACATTTTACCTTCAGCGCAATCGAGTAGATCTTGGTAGCTATATTGATTTTGTTGTTTCATGAAATCGTTAGAGAATTAAAATTATTGATAATTAGTTTTTAATTTACAGTTTAATAAAGGATTTGACAAATTTAATTGATAATTTCTTTATTTTCTAAGCCCCAAACGTGATCAGTTTGTATCCAACCTTTATATTTTTGGATTTCAACCAAGCACCAATTTGGAATACATTTTTTAATAGAAGCAGCTTCTAAATTTCCAATTTTAATAATTGGTTTTGAATAGATGGTTGAATTTTTAAAAAGAACAATTCCATCTTTTGTAGTTAATAAAGTTCTTTTTCTAGATAATTGACTTAGATGAATCCAGCCAATGTCGCCTTGATAATCTTTAACTTTTCTCCATACTTCAAACTCATCAATCACTTCAACTGGCATATTCTTTTTTTCATATACGAATGCAATGGGATGAGCAGGTGATGGTCCAATTCTAAGATTTGCAACGCTGGTTCTAATACTAAGATATTTTTTAGTAATAATTTTTTGTGCCAGTAAATCTGCACTTGTGAAAATAATAAAAGATAAAATAATAATTATTTTTTTAAACTTCATTTAATCTTCTTAATGCAATTTTTGTTTTTATTTAATTTAATTTTTTTTATTAAAAGATTTTCAGCGTTAATAATTAAAACATTCCCACATAACGAATTTTCAAAATTTAATATTTCACGGATCGCCTCATTAGCCATAATTGTTCCAACCATCCCCGCAAGAGTAGACAAAACCCCCTCACTTTGGCAATCCATCATGTCTCCACTTGGAATTTCTGGCATAAAACATCTAAGACAAGGCGAGTTGTTCTTTTTAAAATTAAAAACAAAAACATGACCATCAAACTTACTGATGGCTCCGCAAATTATGATTTTTTTATTTTTATAACAATAATCGTTAATTAATAATTTTGATTTAAAACTGTCAGTTCCATCAATGATCAGATCATATCTTTTTGCAATCTTATTTATATTATTGCTATCGATTTTAGTTTTAAATTTTTTAATTTTTATTTTAGAATTAATTTTTCTTAATCTTTTTTCAGTAATATCAACTTTAAACTTATTAACGTCTTCTTCATTAAATAAAATTTGTCGGTGTAAATTTGAGATATCTATTTTGTCATGATCAACGATACCAATATTGTTAATCCCAGATGACGCAAGATAGAGTGCAACAGGCGAGCCTAATCCACCAACACCAATAATGAGAACTTTTGTATCGATGATTTTTTTTTGACCGAAGCTGCCGATTTTTTTTAAATTGATATGAGCAATGTATCTTTTGACATCGTCATAGCTAAGTTTCATGAATATTTATCGGCCTGTTGAACCAAATCCACCGCTTCCACGAACTGATTCAGGAAGTGTATCAACCTCAACTAATTCAGCTTTTACAACAGGGCAGAGCACCATCTGTGCAATTCTTTGTCCTGGTTCAATTTTAAAATTTTCTAAACTTAAGTTTATTAATATGACTTTAATTTCACCTCGATAATCAGCATCCACTGTTCCAGGCGTATTTAAAACGCTAATTCCATTCTTTGCTGCAAGTCCCGATCTTGGTCTTACTTGTATCTCGTAATTTTCAGGGATGGCCACAGCTAAACCAGTCGGTACTAGTGTTCGCTCATTTGACTTTAATATTATTTCTTTATCAATATTAGCAATTAAATCTAAACCAGAAGAACCTACCGTTTCATATTTAGGCAGATCTTTATGTTTATAATTTATTTTTTTTACTAAAATTTTAACCATTATTGAATAAGAGCGTGAAGAATTTTGTTAGATAGTTTTTTTGCAATTTCTGATTTTGTTGTTTTATTAAATTTCTCAACTTCTTTATTTTTAGAAATTAAAAAAACTTCATTATAATCTGAGTTAAAACCAATAGATTTATCAGCCACATTATTAGCTACAATCCAGTCGCAGTGTTTATTTTGGATTTTCTTTTGTGCATTTTCGATGATGTTTTTAGTCTCCGCTGCAAAGCCAACCACCAGTCTTGGTCGATTAATATTTTGGCTAGCGATGAAAGATAAAATATCGATATTTTTTTCAAGTTCTAAATTAAAATCTTCTAATCCTTCTTTTTTTATTTTTTCTTCATTGTAGTTTTTAACTTTAAAATCAGAAACCGCAGCCGTACAAACCGCAACATCTACTGGTAAATTATCTTTGCAAGCTTCAAACATTTGTTTGGCAGTTGTAACATTGATCACTTCAAGGTTTTCCTGATTTTTAATATCTAAAGAATTTGGACCAATAACTAATTTTGTTTTAAAGCCGATATCGTTTAATGACTTTGCAATCTCAAATCCTTGTTTTCCAGAAGACTCATTCGATAAAAATCTTACCGGATCAATATACTCTCTAGTCGATCCTGCTGTGACTAATGCTTTTAAATTTTTATTATTGAATAAATTCTTTGAAAGAAAATAATTTTTGATAGTTAGAATAATTTCCTCAGGAGATGACATTTTACCAACCCCTACTTCTCCACACGCCATTTCACCAACAGTAGGTCCAATAAATTTATATTTAAATTGAATAAGCTTTTGAAAATTTTCTTGGGTAGCTTGGTTATTCCACATCTCAACATTCATTGCTGGAGCAAGGAAAATAGGTTTGTTAGAGGCCATGATAACCGTTGTTGCAAAATCTTTAGCTTCACCGTGCGCAAAATTTGCCATTAGATTAGCTGTCGTCGGAGCAACGAGTATTAAATCACACCATCTAGATAGCGCAATATGATCCATTTCTCCTTCATTATTGGGATCGAATAGGTTTTCAAAAACTTTATTTTTAGAAAGAGCAGAAATTGATAATGGCGTTACAAATTCTTTTCCAGAATTAGTTATAATAGTTTTAACTTCACAGTTATTTTTTCTAAGCACTCTAATAACATCGAGAACTTTATAAGCGGCTATTCCGCCACCAATAACGATTAAAATTTTCTTATTCTCAATTGAATTTAGCATCGCGCTATTTGAATACTATTAACAATATAATTACAATAATTAATAAACCTATAATTAGATAAGTCTTTTTTAATTTTGAAGACTTTTGTTTAATTTCATATTCGTTACTTTGGTTTTGATTTTTTATAAATTCATATGAACTTAAAAGCTCCATAGCTTTGTTAGCCCGATTAATCATCTCTGGTAATTCAGGAAGTTTATCTAAAAGTTCAGTTGTCGTTTTTAATATTTTATCTATTCTATTTTTAGGACCAATTTCGTTGTTCAACCAACCTTGCAATACTGGTTTTGAAATTTCCCAAATATTTGCGTCTTCATCTAATGATCTTGCAACTCCTTCGACCACCACCATTGTTTTTTGTAACAATAATAATTGTGGTTGAGTGACCATATTAAATTTTTCTGTTACTTCAAAAAGTCTAGCTAGTAATTTGCCCGCAGAAATATTCTTAGAAGATTGACCAAAAATAGGCTCGCCTATAGTTCTTAGAGCCTGAGTGAATTGGTCTAAAGACTCCGTATTTGGCACTAAACCTGCAATAAAATGGACTTTTGCGACCTTTTCGTAGTCACGGTTAATAAAACCATACAATATCTCGGCTAAATACTTTCTATTCGCAATATCCAGACGACCCATAATTCCAAAATCTACAGGCACAATATTTTCATTCTTATCGACAAACAGATTGCCCTGGTGCATGTCGCCATGGAAAAAACCATCGCCTACTGCTTGGCGTAAAAAATTTTGTATAAGTAATCTTGATATTTTTTTTAAATCAATTTTATTTTTGATGAGTAATTCTTTATCTTTAATTGAAATACCTTCTACTTTTTCAATAGTTAAAACTCTTTGTGAAGTGAAATCCCAAAATATAGATGGAACTTTAAATCCCTCATCTTGAGCCGTATTTTTTTTAAGTTCACTTGCAGATGCTGCTTCATATCTTAGATCCATTTCAATGTTGGTGATTTCTTTAAGCAGATCTATAATTTTTACTAATTTTAATCTGCGACTTTTCTTAACGCTAAATTCAATAACCGATGCTAAAAATCTTAATGCATCTAATTCTTTGTTAAAAATCTTTTCTATATTAGGTCTTAATATTTTAATAGCAACGTCAATTTCTTTTTTTTCATTATTAATAATTTTAGCAAAGTGAACTTGAGCAATGGATGCAGCGGCAATGGGTTTGCTTAAATAAGTAATTTGTTGATATTTTTCTTCACCCAATTCTTTACGCAAAGCTTCTTTTGACTGGGAGATGTCAAAAGCAGGCATTTGATCTTGTAGTTGCTGTAATTCTTTTGCAAATTCTTCACCAACAATATCAGGACGAGTTGCAAGAAATTGACCCAATTTTATAAAAGCAGGACCTAAAGTTAAAAAAGCATTTTTTAATCTTTCGCCAGCACTTTTGTTTGAAGAGTCTTTATTAAAAGTAGTAAAACCAAATATCTTTATTAAAACTTTAATAGATAAGGGTGGTTTATAAAATTCTTCAAAAATAGATAAACTATTAGACTTTGCTAAAGCTCTGCCAATTTTAATAAGAGTAAAAAAATTAGATAGCATTTTAGATTATTGTATTTTCCATCCAGAGTGGATTGCCGCAACTCCAGTTGTTAGGTTTCTATATTCTGTGTTTATAAACTTAGCCTCTTTCATGAGATTTAATAATTGTTCTTGGTTATAAAAATCTTTGATGCTTTGTATTAAATACTCATAAGGCTTCTTGTCGCCAGCAACTGCTTGTCCGATGTGAGGAATAAAACTTGAGTATATTGAATAAAACTTGTCGATAATTTCATTATTAATTTTTGAAAACTCTAAGCACATAAATCTTCCGCCTGGTTTAAGTAATCGATAAGCCTCACTTAGTGTTTTTTTTATATCAGTTACGTTTCTTATACCAAAACTGATGATGTAGTAATCAAAACTAGAATCCTTTAGAGGAACATGTTCCGCACTAGCGCATAAAGAATCAATATTTTTATAATGCTCAAGTTTTTTTTTTCCTTCATTTAGCATTTCAATATTTTGATCAACCATCATGGCCCGACCAGTCAAGCTCGTACGCTCAATAAAAAGTTTTGTCATGTCGCCAGTTCCAGCTGCCATATCAATTAATTTTGAATTTAGTTTGGGCTGCATCCAGTCAATTAAATTACTTTTCCATAGGCGGTGAATACCAAATGACATGATGTCATTCATCAGATCGTATTTTTTAAAGACAGAATTGAAAACGTTATTTACAAAGTCTTTTTTTGAATTTTGTTTTGTATTAGTATCTTGCATTCTTTAAATATAGAACATTTGCAATCAATAGTCATATAGTTAATGCCAGAATTACCAGAAGTAGAAGTAACTCGAAGAACTTTATTAAAATTTATTGAGAAAAAAGTTATCAAAAATATAAAAATAAATAATCCTAATTTAAGATTTAAAATTCCTCCAAATTTTAAAAAAAATGTAACTAACCAAAAAGTTATTAAGGTTTTAAGAAGATCTAAATATATTTTAATTTATCTAAAGAACGATTATGTGATGATTGCTCATTTAGGAATGTCGGGTAAATTTTTAATTAAAAATAATTATTCTAAAGATTTTTTAAAAACTAGTTATTACTCTAATGAATTTTCAACAAAGCATAATCATTTAGAATTTTTATTTTCTAATGATTTAAAGGTGATTTATAATGATCCTAGAAGATTTGGTTTTTTTTTATTAGATAAAATTTCTAAATTACACGTTAATAAATTTTTAAGTAAACTGGGACCCGAGCCGCTTAGTAAAGATTTAAAGAAAGATTATTTAATATTAAAAACTAAAGCCACACAAAGAACGATAAAAACTTTATTAATGGACCAGCGTTTTATTTCTGGAGTCGGCAATATTTATGCAAATGAAATTCTTTTTTTAGCAAAGATAAAGCCTAATAAAATTTCTGCTAAACTAAGCTTAATAGATGTTGGCAGACTTCACTCATCTATTGGCAAAGTTCTTAAAAGGGCCCTAAAATTGGGCGGTTCAAGCATAAAAGACTTTAAGTCTTCAGTTGGTGAAAAAGGTCGCTTCCAAAATGAATTTAAAGTTTATGACAGGGAAGATTTAAAATGTCTCAGAGCAGGATGCTCAGGCCTGATATTAAGGGTTGTATCACAAGGCAGAGCAAGTTTTTTTTGTAATGAATGCCAAAATTAAGTAATTGACCCTAATATCTCCAACTTATATATAATTCCCTAAAAATATGGCAAACACAGTCTCTGCTATTCGTGCAGTAAAAAAAATTAAAAAAAGAACTCAAGTTAATAAAATAAGAGTTGGAAAATACAAAGCTGCAGTAAAGATCATCGAAGAAGCAATTAAATCTAAAGACAAAGCAAAAGCTTTGAAATTATTTTCTAATTTTCAATCTCAGGTTATGAAAGCTTCTAAAAAAGGTTCTTTAAAAAGAACTACAGTCTCAAGAAAAGTTTCTCGCATCTCAAAACAAATCTCTAAGTTGTAAAAAAAATATTTTATCAATCTTAAGTTGATAATTATTTTTTTCTGGACAACTAAAAAGTTTAAACTCTCAAGTTGAAAATTAAAAATATTAAATTCTTTTCTTGTATTTACAGATTTAAAAAAATAAAACACACTTCTTTTTTTAAAGTAAGTTCAAATGACAAACCAAACAAGTCTTAAAGATAATTTTAGTAACGATAAAGCGAGATGGGATTCACTACAACAATCTCTGCTAGGACTTTACGGTAAAGATGTTTACACAAGTTGGCTACAAAATATTAGTTTCACTAAAATAAATTTTAATACTTTAGTTCTAAACGTAAAAACTCGATTTATTCGTGATTGG
The DNA here is from genome assembly GCA_000371845.1 of alpha proteobacterium SCGC AAA280-P20. Lineage (GTDB taxonomy): Bacteria > Pseudomonadota > Alphaproteobacteria > Pelagibacterales > Pelagibacteraceae > Fontibacterium > Fontibacterium universale. The sequence continues at coordinate 15,938 of AQUE01000006.1, read as the reverse complement.
ATCGTTGCTCATTATGCTGACAAAATTTTAGATTTATATAAGAAACAAGACGCAAATATTACTCGTATAGAGTTTCAGATATCAGAAAGAGTTGAAACAAAGAGCAATAGCAAATCAAACGTAATTGATTTTGAAAAGAAAGATTTCATTCAAGATAGTGGCAGTTATGGACTTTCAAAAATTGATGAAAGATTAGTTTTTGATAATTTTATAGTTGGAAAAAGCAATGAACTTGCTTTTACAGCAGCTAATAGAATTATTGATAATTTAAATAAATATAATCCGCTTTATATTTATGGTGGAGTTGGTTTAGGAAAGACTCACCTTTTAAATGCTATTGGAAATAAGTTATTAAAAAAAATAGACAAAGTTATTTATGTGTCTGCAGAAAGGTTCATGTACCAATTTGTTAGATCTATAAAAAATAACGATGTTGTAAAATTTAAAGATATTTTTAGAAGTGCAAAAGTTTTAATTATAGATGATATACAATTTGTAAGCGGAAAAGATGTAACTCAAGAAGAATTCTTCCACACTTTTAATGCATTAATAGAATCGGGTTCGCAAATAGTTATTTCTTGTGACAGGCCACCAAATGAACTGGATAGAATACAAGATAGAATTAAATCTAGACTGTCAGGTGGTCTAGTTGTTGATATTCAAAGTCCTGATTTTGAACAAAGAGTTAAAATTTTAAAACAAAGATGTTTAAAAGAATTTCATGCTTCAGAAAGAAATATTGCTATTGATGATGAGGTTATTAATTTTATAGCTAATGAATTAAAACTTAGCGTTAGAGAGATGATAGGTGCATTTAATAGAATAGCGGCCTATCTAAATATAAATAATAGAAAGATCTCTGTGGCAGAAGCTAAGAGTATTTTAAGAGATTCTTTAAATAAAATTGAGACCAATATCACTATAGAAGATATACAAAAAACTGTAGTTTCTTATTATAATATTTCGATGCATGATTTTATGTCATCAAGAAGATCGAGATCTGTTGCAAGACCAAGACAAATTGCAATGTATTTATCTAAGAAAATGACTACAAAATCCTTACCTGATATTGGCAGAAGATTTTCTGGCAGAGATCATACAACTGTTATTCATGCGATTAAAAAAGTAGAAGAGTTAATGATTCAAGATAAAAACTTTGAAAATGAAGTTAAAGATCTTAATCAAAAATTAACAAAAACTGTTTAATGGAACTAAAGTTAAATAGGGATCTTTTTCTTAAAAGTCTCTCACATATCCAAGGAATAGTTGAGAAAAAAAATACTATTCCAATATTAGCTAACGTTTTATTAGATGCTTCTAATGGCAAAATTACAATCTCTGCTACAGATTTAGATATTATTGTTATTGAAGTTATTAAAGGCGAAATTATTACTGAGGGTTCAACAACTACAACAGCACAAGTTATCTATGATTTAGTTAGAAAATTACCATCAGGCTCAGAAATACTAATTTCCCAAAAAACTGAAGGTCAGCTTTCTTTAATTTCAGCAAAATCAAATTTTAATTTAAAATGTTTACCGCCAAAAGATTTTCCAATTACTCAAGACGATGTTGAAGGAGAAGCCCTTGCAATTAGTTCATCAGTATTTTTAAAATTACTTAATAAGACTAAGTTTGCAATTTCAAACGATGAAACTAGGCATTATTTAAATGGAATTTACCTGCATAAAACAAATGAGAATAATCAATTATATCTTTCAGCAGTTGCAACTGACGGGCATAGATTATCAAAAAGCAGATTAGTATTAGATAAAGATGTGGCCTTTGAAGCTGTTATTTTACCTAAAAAAACATTATTTGAGCTAGTTACTATACTTCAGGAAGAGAATTCAGAACTTAAGATCACTGCAAGCAAAACTAAAATAAGATTTACAATAAATGATATAACTTTAATTTCTAAAGTTATTGATGGTAGATTCCCAGATTATTCAAAAGTAATACCAACGGATAATAGCAACAAGATAACAGTCAACTTATCATCATTTATTTCTACTATTGATAGGATTAACTCATTGTCATCTGATCGTAAGGGCACTTTAAAACTTGTAGTGAATAAAGATATTTTAAAATTGTTAGTTAATGATCCTAGCGCAGGTGACGGTGTTGAAGAAATTATTTTAAGTTACAGCGGACCAGATTTAGAAATTGGTTTTAATTCTAAATATTTAATTGATGTAGGCGGTGTTATCGAAGATAAAAATATGATGATTTATGCTAAAGATCCGTCATCTCCAGTATTAATTCACGATCCTGCAGATATTAATAGTTTACATGTTATCATGCCAATGAGAGTGGCATGATTAAATGTTCCTAATTAAAGATATAAAATTACAGAATTTTAGATCTCATTCTTTTACCGAGCTCAAAACTAATCATCCGATCATTTGCATTATTGGTCCAAATGGTAGTGGAAAAACTAATGTATTAGAGGCGATATCACTCATTGCCGATAAAAAAGGAATTAGGGGAACATTAATAGAGGACTGTATAAAAAAAGATTCTAAAGATAAAACAATTATTTCTGCAACTATTAGTTATGAAAAAAAAGATTACAAAGTTGACGTAATTTTTGAATCAAAAGAAAATAAAGTAAAAAAATATTTAAATATTGATAATAACAAATCTTCCTTAGCTGAAGTCTTTAAGGATATAAATTTTATTTGGTTAACTCCTCAAATGGATAAAATTATGTACGAAGGAGATAGTATTAAAAGAAAATTTCTAGACAAAATTATTTCTAATTACAATTTAGATTATAAAAAAAATTTAAGTAACTTCAAAAAACTTTCAGAAGAGAGAATTCAATTATTAAAAGAAAATCAAGATTTACAATGGTTGAATATTTTAGAAAAGAAAATGATAAATGAATTGTGGAATATTTTTACTTATAGAAGAGCGTTTATTAAAGATCTTAATAATATTATTTCAAAAAAATTAAATAATTTTTTAAAAATTAAATTAAATATTAAGAACTCTTATGATTTAGATCAAAATATTAGCGAAAAAGACTTCCATACATTTTTTGAAAATAAATATTTTGAAAAACGTGAGATTGATCAAATCATAAAAAGAAATAGTGTAGGGCCGCAGTTTGATATTTTTGAATTTTTTAATGAGGAAACTAAATTAAATTCTGACCTTTGCTCAACGGGTGAGCAAAAAAAAATATTAATATCATTAATATTGGCATTTATTTTGTTAATGAAATCTAAAAATATAAATTCGATACTTTTATTTGATGAAATTGCATCCCATATTGACGGTAAAAACCTTGAACTTTTTTTCGATGAAATTGCAAAAATCGGGATGCAAACTTGGTATACAGGAAATAACATACAACAGTTCCAAACTATTGAAAATAAAGCATTTTTTGTAAAATTATAGCAATTACCTTGTCCTAATTAAGGATAAAAAATGTTATAAAAGGCTTCAAAAAAAATTCATAAATGCCCGAAAATTTACAGAAAAAACCTCAAAATAATTCATACGAAGCGGACTCAATTAAAGTTTTAAAAGGCTTAGATGCGGTTAGAAAAAGACCGGGAATGTATATCGGTGACACAGATGATGGCACTGGTCTGCATCATATGGTTTTTGAAGTTATTGATAACTCTATAGATGAAGCTTTAGCGGGTCACTGTAACGAAATTTATGTTTCATTAAATAAAGATCAGAGTGTTACTGTTGAAGATAACGGAAGAGGTATACCCGTTGATATGCATAAAGAAGAGGGAATATCTGCAGCAGAAGTAATTATGACTCAGTTACACTCCGGCGGAAAATTTGATCACGATTCATATAAAATTTCAGGCGGATTACACGGAGTAGGAGTTTCCGTGGTGAATGCCTTGTCTGAAAATTTAAAATTAAATATTTTTAGAAAAAATAAAGAATATCTCGCAGAATTTAAAGATGGAGTTACTACAAAACCTTTAAAACAAATTGGTGATGCAAAAAAAGCAAATGGTACCTCAGTAACTTTTTTACCTTCAAAAAAAATATTTACTACCACAGTATTCGATATCAATATTTTAAAAAAAAGAATTAAAGAATTAGCTTACCTTAATAAGAGTATTCAAATTATTCTAGAAGATAAACGAGAAGAAAAAGTAAAAAGATCTGAATATAAGTTTGAGGGTGGTATTGCAGAATTTGTAATTGATTTTGATAAAAATAAAGAAAAGCTTAAATCAGAAACGGGTGAAAATCTTTTTACAAAACCAATATATATTTCTGGAAGCAAGAATGACATTCAATTAGAAGTAGCTCTAGTTTGGAATGCCGGTTATCAAGAACAAATTGTTACTTTTACAAATAACATACCACAAAAAGATGGCGGTACACATTTAGTTGGTTTTAGAAATGCATTAACAAGAACTATAAATAAATATGTTGTCGATAATAGCATTTTAAAGAAAGAAAAAATTTCTGTAACCGGAGATGATGTCAGAGAAGGATTGACCGCAATAATATCAGTAAAAGTTAAGGATCCTAAATTTTCATCTCAAACTAAAGAAAAATTAGTTTCATCGGAAGTCCGTCCAGTAGTAGAGGGAATAGTTAATGAGAAACTTGAAGTTTGGTTTGATCAAAACAACAAGATTACAAAGGCCCTTGTAAATAAAATCTCACAAGCAGCCCTAGCCAGAGAACTTGCTAGAAAAGCGAGAGAGAGTGTTAGAAGAAAAAGCGCATTAGACATTTCTAGTTTGCCAGGCAAATTGGCCGATTGTCAGACAAAGGATAAAGATAAAGCCGAATTATTTATAGTAGAGGGGGATTCGGCGGGTGGATCTGCTAAACAGGCAAGAAATAGGGAATTTCAGGCGGTTTTACCTTTAAGAGGAAAGATTTTAAATACCTATGTTGATTCAAAAAATAACGGGTCAAGCAAGTTAGATCCTGCAGAGGCAAAAAAGGTTTATGCCAAGATGCTTTCTTCAAACGAAATTATAACTTTAATTAACGCTATTGGCACTGGATTTGATGATTTTAGTTTAGAGAAATTAAGATATGGAAAGATTATTATTATGACCGATGCCGATGTCGACGGTTCTCATATAAGAACTTTATTATTAACTTTTTTTAATAATGAACCATTCAACGAACTTATTAAAAATGGAAAAATTTATATAGCGCAACCACCTTTATATAAAATCAAAGTAGGAAAAAAAATCTCTTACATCAAAAACGATGAAGATCTTTTTGATATTACTATTGATACAGCCAAAGATAATATTAAATTTTTCTCAGAAGAAAATGAAAAAGTAACAGAAGAAAATTTTGATGAGATCGTAAAATACTGCAGAAGATTTGATTCAAGAATAAAAAATTTAGGAAAAGATTTTGATAAAGAGTTAGTCGAGGCTCTAACTGTGGTTGGAAGTTTTTATAAAGATAAAAAAGATTTTTTAATCCGAGATGATTCTAATGGTAAGAAAAAAGATGGCGCCATACAGGCTGCAGCAGAATATTTAAATAGATTTGGTAATAGTGGGGAAAATAATTTATGGACAGGTTCGTTTAAAGAAAATTCATTTATTTTAGAAAAAAAATATTATGAAGAAACTATTATTAAAAAATTAAGTTTAAATTTTTTAGACACCAAGCATGTAGAAGAATTAAGTCAATTAGGCGATATGCTGAAAGTTTTTAGAAAAAATTGTCACATGATTAATTCCGCTAATGAAAAAATTAATATTTATTCTCCAATAGATTTTCTAAAGAAAATAATAGAGGAAGGAAAAAAATTTATCTCTATACAGCGATTTAAGGGATTAGGAGAAATGAACCCAGAAGAATTGTGGGAAACAACTCTAAATCCGGAAAACAATACATTGTTAAAAGTAAATTATTCTGGAAATGATGTTGATAATGAAACTACTAATCCAGGTGATCGAGATAGAGAAATTTTCAAAATTTTGATGGGCGAAGACGTCGTTCCAAGAAAAGATTTTATTAATAAAAACGCAATTAATGTAAATAATCTAGATATCTAGTTTAATGAATTTAGCAAAATTACCAGAGCTAAATAATAATCAGATAAAACTTTTAACACTAATCAATATTCGTTGGGTTGCGATTTTTGGTCAGTTTGCAACAATATCAATTGTATTTTTTTACTTTAATTTTACTTTTAATATTGAGTATTGTTATTTATTAGTTTTATTTTCCTCTTTTCTTAATATCGTTCTCCAAATTAGATCAAAAAAAACCGATCTATTATCTAATAAACAAGCCACTTTTAGCATCCTTTATGATTTGTTTCAGTTATTTGGATTATTATTTTTAACCGGTGGGCTAACAAATCCATTTTCAATATTAATTGTTGCTCCAATTACAATTGCTGCAGGATTTTTAAATTTAAGAAGCAGTATTCTGATAGGTTTTTTATCAATTGTATTAATTATTATTTTATCCCTTTTTTATTTTGAATTACCAGGACTTGAAAATAATTATCTTTTTCCAAAATTTTACATTTTAGGATTAGCATTAGCATTATGCACGGCAATAATATTTTTAGCTATTTATTCACAAAGATTAGCCATAGAAAGCGCACAAAGAAATGAAGCATTTAATTTTTTGCAACAAATTTTTTTAAGGGAGCAAGAATTAAAATCTTTAGGAGGTCTTGCAGCAGCAGCAGCACATGAATTAGGAACGCCTTTAAATACCATATCATTAGTGGCTAAAGAGTTAAAAAAAGAAATAGGATCAAATAAAAAGTTTAATCAAGATTTAGATTTGCTTATTTCTCAATCTAAAAGATGTAGTGAGATATTAAAGCAGATATCAAAAAATCCCTATACTGAAAAGGAAGATAAATTTTTTGATAAAGCATCAATTAAAATTATTGTTCATGAGATTGTGGATTCATTTAAAGATCTAAGTAAGAAAAAAATAATTATCAATGAAGAAAACTATAAAAAAGATTATTTAATTACAAAGAAAATTGAAATTATTTATAGTCTTAAGAATATCATTGATAATGCATTAAAGTTTTCATCAAATAAAGTTGAGATTTTTCTATTATCCAATCAAGATGAGTTGAGAATAAAAGTAGAAGATGATGGGGTAGGTTTTTCAAGGCAAATATTAGGATTTTTAGGAGATCCTTATATTAACAAAAGAGATATTGATAATAACAAAGAAGGGTTGGGTCTTGGTATTTTTATAGCAAAAGTTTTTTTAGAAAGATTATCTGCAATTATTAATTTTTATAATTTAGAAAATAAAGGTGCTGTAGTTGATATATTCTGGCAGAAAAAAGATTTAGTTAATTTAAAACTTATATAGCTGGCTCTTGTTGGGTCATGCAATGAATTGCTCCAAATCCCCAAATAAGATCACGGCAGTTAATTGGAACAATTTTTCTATTTTTAAAATGCTTTTCCAAAATTTGAAAAGCTTTATCATCATTTTTATCTTCAAAGATTGGCAGTAGTACAATTTTATTAGCTATATAAAAATTTAAGTAGCTAGCAGGTACTCTTGTATCATCTATAATTAAAGGTGATGGCATTGGTATTTCTACAATTGTATTTTGTTTGCCTAAATGATTTCTAGATTTTTTTAAGATTTTTAAATTTTCATTTAAAGCTGAGTAATTTTCATCACTTTTTTTATATTCCATTGCTGTAAATATTTTATCATCATCAAAAAATCTTGTGATGTCATCGATATGACCATGCGTATCATCACCAATGATACCCTTATTAAGCCATATAAAATTTTTTATGTTTAAACTTTCACTTAAGACTGTTTCTAGTTTTTCTCTACTTAATCCAGGATTTCTTTCTTGAACTTTGCTTAATAAACATTCTTTTGTTGCAATTAAAGTTCCTTTTCCATTTACATCAATTGCCCCACCCTCCAATATAACATCTTTAATTTTATTTTTAATTTTTGCTTTTATGTCTATTAATTCTATATTTTTAATTTTTGCTATTTGCGGCTTAATATTATTGTCAAAATTGTAATCTTTATATTTTGCCCACGCATTGAAATGAAAATTAGTCATAATCTTTTTCTTTAAAAGATCGTTTACTAGAAAAATAGGTCCAGTATCTCTAGTCCAGACTCTATTTGTCTTAATAATATGAAAATTAACTTTATTAAGGTTCGTTTTTTCTTTAATTAAAATTTTCTTAATATTATTTTTAACTGATCTTGATTGAATTAAAATATCAACGTTTTGAACTTTAGATAATGCTGAAGCTATTTTTGCAAAAGTTGATGGAATATTTTCAAATTTATCAGGCCAGTCATTTTTATTATGTGGCCACGCTAACCATGTAGAGCTTTGCTTTTCCCACTCTGCTGGCATTCTATAACCCAGGGATGCCAGATTTTCATTCATCTGAAGGATTTTTTAATAGACCGTGGTATTGATCAATTCTTCTATCTCTTAGGAAAGGCCAATGCTGTCTAACCTTTTCAACTTTGCTTAGATCAATATTGCAGATAATAATTTCTTCTTTGTCGTTGCTAGCTTCTGCAATAATATTTCCATTAGGGTCAAATACGATTGAATTGCCCCAAAATTCGATAGATTTATCCTTTTTGCCTTCAATACCCACTCTGTTAACAGAAACAACAAATACCCCATTTGCTATGGCGTGTGATCGTTGAATTGTAAGCCATGCATTTAATTGTGATTTACCAAATTCCTTTTTCTCACGTAAATGCCAACCTATTGCTGTTGGATAAAATATAATTTCTGCACCTTTTAGAGCCGTTAAACGTGCAGCTTCTGGAAACCATTGGTCCCAGCATATTAAAGTTCCAATCGTACCGTGCTTAGTGTTGAAACTTTTAAAACCTAAATCACCTGGCGTGAAATAAAACTTTTCATAATATTGAGGATCATCGGGAATATGCATTTTTCTGTAATGACCGAAGATCTTTCCTTTTTCATCAATCACAACACATGAGTTATGATAAAGACCTGAAACTTTCTTTTCAAAAAGTGGAACGATTATTATTACGCTTATTTTCTTTGCTAATTCACACAATGCATCAGTAGTTTTTCCAGGTATTTTTTCTGCTATTGCAAAGTTATCGTGATTTTCTTCTTGGCAAAAATAATGCGTTAGAAATAGTTCAGGCAAACAAACAATTTGTGCGCCTTTTTTTTTCGCTAATTTTATTTTTTCAATGGCTTTAGAGAGATTCTTTTTTGGATCAGCGTCCATCTTCATCTGCACCAAAGCTACTTTAGTTAGTGAAGACATTGTTTATTTAAATAGTTTAGAAAAACTCCTTTTAGGTCTATTTTTCCAGTAGCCTCTATGAAATGCATCGCTTGCTATTAAAGGTATAACGCTAGTTGCTTCAGCGAAAACCATTTGCTCTCTTGCTGTATCTACTTTTCCCCATGAGCTTGCTTCTTTTAATGTAGAAGAACTACATGCTCCATCCCTAACGTCAGCAACAGTAATTTGTATAGCGTATTTATGCATATCAACTTCTTTTCCTAAAAGTTCAGCACATATTACTGTGTCCTGAATATAGTTTTTAGGAACGCCACCACCGATCATTAATAAACCCGAAGTTTTTGATTTAATTTTAATTTCAGTAAGTTCTCTAAAATCTCTTACAGAGTCAATTGTTAAATGTTTTTTAGGATTTCTTTCTTGGTGCATTACCAAACCAAATCCTGCACTAGAATCTACAAAAGCTGGACAGAATATTGGCACATCATTTTCATAAGCAAGTTGAATTAAAGACTCTTTCTTCTTTGAATGTTTTGTTAAATATTTTCCCATTTCTTTTATGAATTCACGAGATGTATAAGGTCTGGCTTCTAACTGGTCTGCTATTTCTCCAACTGTTTTATCGCATGCTTGGAGCTGATCTTCATCAATGTAAGTGTCATATATTCTATCGATGTAATGTTCTCTTAATACATGGTCATTCTGAAATTGCGATCCTTGGTAGTGTTTAAAACCTAGGGCTTCAAAGAAATCCATATCAACAATAGATGCTCCCGTTGAAACGATAGCATCAACCATATTGTTTTTAACTAGATCAGCATAAACTTTCATACATCCTGCAGCAGAGGTTGAGCCTGCTAAAGTTAAGAAAATAGTGCAGTTTTTATCATTCAACATTTCGTTATAGATTTGAGCTGCATTAGCTGTTTCTCTAGATGTAAAAGACATCTTAGCCATAGCATCTATGATGGGTCTCGCATCAAAAGACGTAATATCTATGTGCTCTATAGCTTTACTTAAAAAGCTGGATTTGTTGTGACCTACAGTTGGATTTGAGGGTTTGCTCATTAAGCAACAAGATAATTGCTTTTGTATTCCTCGTCTTGTTCATTTTGATAAACAGACATTATTGGTTTATCATCAATTTCGAAAATATCATCTGAGTAAAAACCATTAAATTTAGTTCTAAAAGTTAAGCCGTAGCTTCCTAATTGTCCAATCTCTATATAATCACCTTCTTTTAAATTATTTGGCAACATGTAAGGACCTTTCATAAAATCCATACTATCACAAGTTGGTCCATAAAAATTAAAAGGAGTTAAGCGTCTGCTTAAATCTTTTCCAGTATCAATAACTTTTGTTGGAAAAATAAAATTTGGAAATCCTGCATCAAATAAAGATCCGTAAGTTCCATCATTAATATAAAGACTTTGTTTTTTTCTAAGTTCCACTTTAACAATAGTAGAACCGCTTTCTGCAACAATAGCTCTACCTGGTTCGCAAATTAATTCTGGTTGTTTAGGTAAATTTAATTTGCTTACTGCTTTTTTAATTTCTTCCATGTAATTTTCTAATGGCTGTGGATATAGATCTGGATACTTAGACGGAAATCCCCCACCTACATTTATAATGTCAGGAGTAATTCCTGATTTTGTAATTATGTTCCCAATTTCTTTAATTCCTTTTGAGTAAGACACAGGATGCATACACTGTGAACCAACGTGGAAGCTTACTCCAAGTTTTTTAACAAGCGGTCTTACTAATTTTATTAATCCAATAGCTTCAGAAGTAGAAGCTCCGAATTTTTTTGAAAGATCAATTTCAGAATGTTCATTAGAAACAAATATTCTTAAATACAAAGTTAAATCTTTTGCATCTTTAGTTGCTTCAAAAATTTTAATTAACTCATCTTTTGTATCAAAAGAAAAATCTCTCACTCCATAATTAAAATATGCTTCTTCGATACTCTTTCTATTTTTTACTGTGTGCATGAAATAAAGCCTTGCATCTTTTGCAATCGACTTAACTAATTTAATTTCTTCTAGAGAGGCTACATCAAAATTTGTGATTCCATTTTGATAAATGTGTTTGATAACACTTTTGTGAGGATTTGTTTTTACAGCGTATAGGGGTTTCCCCGGAAAATTATTTACAAAAAAATTACAAGCCAGTTTTATACTTTCTGGTCGAATACAATATACAGGATTTACTGGTTGAAGTTCTCTGACTAAGTCAGAAACAGAATTAAACTTTTTCAATTCTTGTTATGTCCTTTTGTTAAAAATTAATAATTAATTAACTATAGAGTCGTGAATTAGGGCAAAATTTAATTTTTGTAAAGTATTTATTTTGGGTAAGAAAAATTTTTTTCATAGTGTGACCTTAGCTTGAGATCGAGTTTCGGAAGGACTATACTCAGGTCTCAATGAATAAAATTTTAACCTCAAAAGTGAACCTAGGGCAGTTCGAGAACAAATCTTTGCTCATAGTGGATGATGACGATCCATTCCGAAACAGGCTCTCAAAAGCCATGGAAAATAAAGGTTTTTTTGTTACCTCAGCTTCTAGTGTTGCTGAGGCGAACCAAAAAGTTAAAGTTTCACCACCTACTTTTGCCATTATAGACCTTAGATTGAATGATGGGAGCGGTCTGGATGTTGTTAAAGAGATCCATAAGGTCAAAGCTGACAGTAGAATTATAGTTTTAACCGGCTACGGAAACATTCCTACGGCTGTTGCGGCAGTTAAATCAGGAGCCATAGACTACCTTGCAAAGCCAGCTGACGCTGAGGATTTGGAGGCCGCTTTATTGGCAGATAAAGATAAGAAAGCAACTCCTCCGGAGAATCCAATGTCGGCCGATAGGGTAAAATGGGAACATATTCAGAGAGTATTTGAATTATGCGAACGAAATGTTTCTGAGACGGCTAGAAGGCTTAAGATGCACAGAAGAACCCTTCAAAGAATACTTTCGAAAAGATCCCCAAAATAACTAATTATTTTTACAAGACCTGAAATAAGTATTCTGTATTAATATTCTTTTGTTTGGACCTGTTATTAAGTGATCTATCTTAAATAAATTATTATTTATTACCCTCAAGTATGTTTTGTAGGTATCTTTTTTACAAAAGTACCAAGAAACAAGATTCTCTTTGAAGTTGTTATTAAATTTTTGATAAATTTTATTTTTTTTATCACCTAGCAAAAAGTAAAATTTTATAAAATTCTTATTTTCAACGATATCAAACTTTTGATAGCCAGATATTGCATTCTCATTACTTTTTTTGTGAATTAAGCTTTTTTCTTCGTAATGAAAGTTATTTAATTTTTTAGATTTTAAAGACACGAAACCTTCGCCTAAAAAGCCATTTGATATTTTTTTTTTTAAATACCAAGAACCCAAAAGGTTTTTGAACATTTATAATTAGATATTGAGAATTTAAGACTTTATATATTTTTTTAACTTAAAAATATGCGGAATTAACAATGCAAGCAAGGTTATTTTAAATAGTTCAGCAAATATAAAAGGAGCAACGCCTAATTTTATAATAGAATCGTTCCAACCAAATAGTGTACCAAGCCACATAACTCCCAACACATAAGTTGGGATAATCGCGATTATTAATTTTGTAATTCTTGTTAGGATTTTATCTTCATCTTTTATATTTCCAGAAAGATAAACAGTAATAAAATATCCCATTAAGTATCCGCAAGTTGGTCCAAGTATATAACTTAATCCAATTCCTTTTTCAGGTGTGCCAGCAAATACCGGAAGACCAAACAAGCCTTCCAAAAAATAAGTTAATAGTATTAAAAGGCCAACTCTTTTTTCAAAAGCAACCCCGATGGCCATGATTACGAACGTCTGCATAGTCATTGGCACAGGATAAAATGGAACTTTAGTTTTTGCAGATAAAGTAATTATAAAAGTTGCGAAAATAATTGCGGGCAACAACCACATAATTTCTTTTAATAAAAAAAATTTTTTATTTTGAATTTTGTTATTAAGCATTCTTTTTTGTCAGTTTTAAAAAAACATCTTCTAAGTCAGCATCTTCTGTTAAAATGTCCAAAATTTCAATATTTTTTTCTTTAACTTCAGATATAATTTCTTCAATTTTATTCTCATTTTTATTATAGGTAACGCTAATAAGGTCAGGTTTTGGATAGTTAATTGTGAGACCGGACTTAAGTTTTTCCCCAATATTTTTAGGAACTTTTAATTTAAAAATTATTTTTTTTGTTAATATATTATTTAGTAAATTTTCAGTTTTATCTAATGCTATTAGTTCGCCATTATTAATAATTGCAATACGGTCACATAATTGTTGAGCTTCTTGCAGATAGTGTGTTGTTAAAATAATAGTTACACCTTGTTTGTTAAGTTGTTGAATATTTTCTAAAAGTTGTTGTCTAAGATCTACATCAACGCCAGCTGTAGGCTCATCCAAAATTAAAATAGGAGGGCGGTGAACAAGTGCTTTTGCAACTAATAATCTTCTCTTCATTCCTCCAGATAAACTTCGAGCATAAGAATCTGCTTTGTCTTTAAGCATAGTGATCTCTAAAATTTTATCTGTGATTCTTTCGCTTTCTCTTATTCCATACATCCCAGCTTGGATTTCGAGTAATTTTCTTGGAGAAAAAAACGGATCAAGATTTGTTTCTTGAGGGACTATTCCAATAGAACTTCTTACTTCTCTAGGATTTTTATCTAGATCAAAATTCCACACCTTTACTGAACCAGAGGATTTTATAACTGTTCCAGCAAGAATATTTATAAACGTAGATTTGCCTGCACCATTTGGACCCAATAAACCAAATATTTCTCCTTTATTAACATTTAAGTTAATATTTTTTAAAGCATGGATTGTATTTTGTTTTGTCTTAAATTCTTTTGAAAGATTAGTAATTTCTAGTGCTAAAAAATTTTCCATTAATATTATGTAATATAATTTTTGTATTTATAAGATAATATTTATTTAATGACCAATTCTAAAAAAACAGACCTTCTTTATCTAATTGATGGCTCTGGTTATATTTTTAGAGCCTTTTATGCTCTCCCGCCACTTACAAGAAAAAGTGATGGAATGCCAGTAGGGGCTGTTAGTGGATTTTGCAATATGCTTTACAAATTTTTAGAAGACGCAAAATCAAAAAACGGTCATGAAAAACCAACTCACATAGCTGTTATATTTGATAGTGCTAGAAAGAATTTTAGAAATAATATTTATCCAGAATACAAAGCAAATAGATCCGAAACTCCAGATGATTTAATACCTCAATTTAGTTTTATACGTGAGGCCGTAAAAGCTTTTAATTTACCAAGTATAGAGATGGAAAATTATGAAGCTGATGATTTGATAGCTACATATAAAAAAGAAGCATTAAAAAAAAACACAAGAGTTAAGATTATTTCATCCGACAAAGATTTAATGCAATTAATTGATGATCAAACAACACTTTTTGATTCAATGAAAAATAAAGATATTGGCATTGAAGAGGTTAAGGAAAAATTTGGCGTCACCCCAGACAAAGTTATCGAAGTACAAGCACTGGCGGGAGACAGTTCCGATAATATACCTGGCGTTCCAAGCATAGGAGTTAAAACTGCAGCAGAGTTAATTAATGAATTTGGTTCAGTAGAAAACTTATTAAAAAATGTAGATAAAATTAAACAGCCAAAACGAAGACAGACAATTTCTGATAATAAAGAGAATGCTCTCATTAGTAAAAAATTAGTAACCCTAAAGGATGATGTTCCTACAGTTGAAAAAATTGAAGATTTTATAGTTAAGGATCTAGATAAAGGAAAAATTATTTCATTTTTAAAAAAAATGGAATTCACAAGACTTTTGGAAAGAATCGAAAAGGCTTATGGAGGGCAAACGAATAAAGAAGACACTGTTTTGGATGAAAAAAAAGATAGCATTTCGACAAGCGCCAATGTTTCTAGAGAAAATTATAAAACAGTATTTAAATTATCTCAGCTAGAAAAAATTTTAGAAGAAGCTGAAAAAAAAGGATCAGTTGTTGTGGACGTTGAGACAAATTCTTTAAATATTAGACAGGCTGATTTAGTGGGCATTTCTTTATGCGTAAAAGAGGGCGATGCTTACTACGTGCCTTTAAATCATTCTAATAAAGAGGATAAACAGATTAAATCTCAGTTAGATACCGATGCTGTTATTAAAAAGATTAAACCTTTTCTTGAAGACAAAAGTATAAAAATAATTGGACATAATATTAAGTATGATTTTCGAATATTAAAAAAATATGGGATTCATCTAAATTCAATAGAAGACACCATGTTAATGTCTTACGTTCTCGATGCTGGAATAAATCGTCATGGAATGGATTTGCTTTCTGAGATTCATCTAAATCATAAAACCATTTCATTTAAAGATGTTGCTGGCATTGGAAAGTTACAAGTTACTTTTGATAAGGTTTATATTGATAAGGCAACGGAATATGCAGCTGAAGATGCTGATGTTACTTTAAGATTATACAATTTTTTTAATAATAGAGTTTTTAAAGAAGAGGTACTAAAAGTTTATGAAGAACTTGAAAAGCCAATGGTTCAAGTTTTGTCACAGATGGAGGAAAATGGGATAAAAATTGATGAAAAAATTCTAAAAAATTTATCATTAAAATTTGAAAAAGATTTAAAAGTTCTAGAAAAGAAAATTTATGAACTTGCGG
>AQUE01000005.1 GCA_000371845.1 alpha proteobacterium SCGC AAA280-P20 | reverse complement strand
AAAAAAATTAAAGTTATAAATCCAGCAACTGGGGAATTAATAGCGGAGGTTC
This sequence comes from alpha proteobacterium SCGC AAA280-P20, assembly GCA_000371845.1. GTDB lineage: Bacteria > Pseudomonadota > Alphaproteobacteria > Pelagibacterales > Pelagibacteraceae > Fontibacterium > Fontibacterium universale. The sequence goes on along the minus strand of AQUE01000005.1, from coordinate 39,196 downwards.
CAAATTTTGGAAAAAAAGAAACAATCAACGCAATCGATGCAGCAGAGCTTGCATTTAAAACATGGTCAAAATTTACAGCTCACGAAAGATCTAAAATTTTAAAAAAATGGTACGATTTAGTTATTGATAATCAAGATGATCTAGCAACGATCATGACAGCTGAACAAGGAAAGCCCCTGAGCGAGGCAAAAGGGGAAATTGTTTATGCTGCAAATTTTATAGAATGGTTCGCTGAAGAAGCAAAAAGAGTTTACGGAGACGTTCTTCCAGATCCAATAAAAGATAAACGTATGATAACTCTTAAACAACCCATAGGAGTTTGTGCAGCTATTACGCCTTGGAATTTTCCAGCAGCAATGATTACAAGAAAATGTGCACCAGGACTTGCAGCTGGATGTACTTTTGTAATTAAACCTGCTGAGCAAACACCACTTACTGCAATTGCATTTATAGTTCTTGCTGAACAAGCGGGATTTCCAAAAGGAGTTATAAATATAATAACAGGTGAGCCTGAAGAAATTGGTAAAGAAATTACTTCAAATCCAAAAGTTAGAAAAATTTCATTTACCGGAAGTACAGCGGTCGGAAGAATTTTAATGAGGCAAAGCGCAAATACAGTAAAAAAACTTTCTTTAGAACTTGGAGGCAATGCTCCATTTATCGTGTTTGATGATTGCGATATTGATGTCGCTGTTGAGGGATTAATGCTTGGAAAATTTAGAAACACAGGACAAGTATGTGTTTCTCCAAATCGAATTTATGTGCAAGAAAAAATTTACGATAATTTTATCAAGAAAGTAGTTGAAGTTATAAAAAAATTAAAAATGGGAGATGGTTTAAAAGGAGAAACTCAACTTGGCCCGTTAATTGACGATGCGGCGATTGCAAAAGTGGAAGAACATATAAAAGATGCAGTTGCAAAAGGAGCAACTATCGAACTTGGAGGCAAGCGTCATGTAATTGGCGGAAGATTTTATGAAGCAACTGTTCTTGCAAATGTTGATAAAAGCATGAAACTTGCAAATGAAGAAACATTTGGTCCTGTAGCACCTTTTTTTAAATTTAAAACCGAACAAGAAGTAATTGAACTTGCAAATAATACTGAGTTTGGACTTGCTGCATATTTTTTCTCAAAAGATATCGCAAGAATCTGGAGGGTGGCAGAAGCTATAGAAGCTGGAATGATTGGAATTAATACTGGGATTTTTGCAAGCGCTTACATGCCTTTTGGAGGAATTAAACAGTCTGGTATTGGCAGAGAAGGTGCAAAATATGGAATGGAAGAATATTTAGAGTTAAAAACATTATCATTTGGAAATATAAAATAGTTTTATGAGTGAAATATTTAATATTCCATCAGAAAAAATTAAAGATTTTTTGAATGATAATTCAAATAGTGTTGTTCTTGATGTTAGAACAGAAGAAGAGTGGAATGGCGTTGGAAGGCCTGATGCAGAAAGTTTAAATTTTAAAACATTATTCATCTCTCTTTTATTAGGACCAGATAGAAAAAAAAATGAAAATTTTGTTAAAGAGTTCCTTGATAAGAAAGTTTCTAAAAAAGATAATGTTTTAATTATTTGTAGATCTGGAGTTAGATCAATGGCTGCTGCAAAATTATTGCAAGAACAAGGTTATAAAAATTTAATTAATATTTCAGATGGTTTTGAAGGTAATCCTGCAACAGGCGAGGGTTGGAAAAAATCTAACCTGCCTTGTAAGTAATTATTTTTTATTATTATACCAATTACTAATATTTTCGTTTTTGATAGCTCCAATTGCTTCAATCGGTCTTGAATTTACCGAGTATTCAGAATGATCATTGGCATTTAATGTAGCTCTGATTTGATTAATTGGCTGAGTTAATTTTTCATCTTCTATGTGATACCATTCAGAATAAACTCTATTTTTATTTCCATTAATATAAATGTGCGCATGTCCTTCATTCATTACGTTTTCCTTATTAACTTTTTCAGGAGTAAATTTAAAATTTTTAGTAACTAATTGAATATTATAACCAGATTTTGCATCTTTAATAACTTTAATATCTATTGATGGGTAAGGACTCTTGGCTTCAATGCTTTTGTGACTATGATCTTTGGTATCCTTGTGTTGAGCAGATACCTGTAACGTAAACAAAGATAATATTAATAAAAGTATATTTATAAGTTTCATTTTAAAATTTTATTATTTAAATTATTATATTACTCTGTGGCAAAATGACAAAAAGATATAGTGGAAAGTCTTCAAAAGACCGTAGTTTTAAAAAGAAACCTAAGTTTAGCAAAAGAATTAAGACTTTAATCAAAAGAAATAAGTCTAGTCTCTAAAATTTACAAATTCCATTGGCTGACCAATATCAATAGTTCTAATAGCGGCAATTGCTTCTTGTAAATCATCTCTCTTTTTTCCGTCTGCTCGTAATTCTTCTCCTTGAATTTTTACTTGGATTTTAAGCTTTAAACTTTTAACTTGTGTAATAATTTTTTTAGCACTTTCCTGATCAATTCCTTCTTTTAATTCACTAATTTGTCTAACCGTTCCACCAGTTGCAGTTTCTGAATTTTTTATTTTAATTACTCTTGGATCAACTTTCCGTCTAATAAGATGCGTTTGCAGCAATTCATTTACTTGTTTAAGTTTTAAATTATCAGGAGCAAGCGTTGTGATTGTTTTATCTTTTCTTTCTATTGAAATATTGAGACCTTTAAAGTCGTAACGAGTTCCAATCTCTCTCAAACAGTTGGCAAGCGCATTATCAAATTCTTGATAGTTAATTCTGCTTACGACATCAAATGAGGGCATAATTTTATTTAAGTTCGTATAATTGTTTGTAAGAGTAAATTCAATATTATTTTATACTTCTTGGGGCTGTTATTGGATGAAAGCTAACATCTACAAATACATTTTCAACTAATATAGTCAAAATTTTCCTTACTTGAATTTTTTCTTTACTATTATAAAGATCAAATAAATATTTTAATTTTTTTTTGCCAGCAAAAACTTCCTGCCAAGTATTAACATACTCACTTTTTATAATAGTTGAAAAAGTGAACTCTTCGTTTGTATCAAGATTAATTTTTATAAATGCATTGTTCATTTTGTAATTACATCCTGTTCGTGTGCATATATAAATATTATCTAAATCTAGCGGTGACATAATTAATGAATTTTTTATGTATGTATCTTTGCAGCATATAAGTGATATTTTTTTATCATCCCAATTTAAAATTTGTCCAAGCTCAAGTTGATCCACATAATTTAGTTCCCTGATCTTTTGCAAAAGTACTTCGTCATCATAAAAAAACTTTGTTAGTGATTTTATTCTACTATCAATAAAATTTTTTATAATTAGTTTATTGTTATTTAATAATTCATTGAGGGCTCTGATAGAATAAAAGTGTTCACTCTGATGTAGAATGTGATCTACTATTCCAGAATCAAATTTCAATTCAGAAGAATTTTTCGAGTGAATTACCCCTGGGTGGGAAGGGTTAATTTTATTATAAATTTTTCTTATAGAATGAATACTTTCTTTGTCTTGCTTAAAATTAAGTTTAAAAAATAGTTTTCTTAATTCATTTGTTGCATGAGTTGATTTATCTCCGTAGACCATTAATGAAATAGCGCCATCATCTTTGAGATTGTTATAAAAATACTCTAATGCTGAACCTGGATTTTCTAAATGATGAATTACACCCGTGCTAATGATAAGATCAAATTTTTTATCAAATTTTACTTCCCTAAAATCATTGCAAATTAATTTTAAATTATAAATTTTGTGTTTATCAATTAATTTTTTTTGATGCTTTAGACTGTTGCTTGATAAATCAATGCCAATAACTTCATGTTGAGGACTTAATTTTGCAATTATTGCAGCCTGTTCTGTTCCGCAGCCTGCAACCAGAATAGAAATTTTATTTTTACTAAAAGCTTTTTCAGGAAATATTTTGTGCCAATTATAAGTGGGGTCGTCATAGTAGACAATATTCTTTTCTATTAATTCTTTATCAATATCCTGAACTGGCTCAGGGTAATTATAATTTTCATAATGACTTTTTAGGTAATCGATATTTTTATTCATTATTATTTTAATTAGTCCTCAAGATATCGAATAATACGTGCGTGATTTTTTTCGGAATATTCATCAATTGTATCTATAATCTTAAAGCCAATTCTTTTTGAATACTTTGCTTCAAATTTTCTACTAATAGTAATTCCTTCATATTTGTTTTCATTTTTAACAACGCCAAAAAAATATTTTCCTTTTTCAAATTCTAACAAATCATCATCCTCAGTAGTTTTTTTTGCTTTTAATTTTAGCAAATCAACAAGAGTATTTAACGTTTCCATTATTTAATGATTCTAATTTTTTTTTGTCTTAAAATAATAAATATACCACTACCCATAATAATTAATGAACCAAGAATCATATTTAAAGCAGGAATTTCATTAAAGATAAAGTAACCTAAAATTATACCAAAGATTGTTATTGTATAACGGAAGGGAGAGGTAGTTGAAATATTTGCGGCTTTGATAGTTAAAACCGAAAAATAATAACCAAGAGTTACAAAAAAAGCTGAAAGAAAAATGTATATAAAAATTTCTAAGTTAATAGGTTTGTAGTTTAGAAACATTCCAAAACCAAAAAATACAGTAACCGAAAATGAAGTAATAAAAACAATTTGTAAACTGTCAAATTGATTTAAAAATTTTCTAGTAATTGTATCTCGTTGAGTAATAAAAATTGCCGCAATAAGAGGATAAATAAATGCAAAACCAAATTTTAAATTATTTGGGTCTATTACAATAAGCACACCAATAAATCCGCAAATTACAGCTGTCCATCTTCTCCATCCTACTTTTTCACCCAGAATAAGCGCTCCAGAAGCAGTAATTAAAATCGGAGCTAAATTCATAAGAGAATATAATTCTCCAAAAGGAAGATACATAAGTCCCAAGAAGAAAAAGATAGCAGCAATAGATTCTACCAACCCTCTAAGGTGCAGACGTTTAGAGGTAATAACTTTAAAATTTAATTTTTTTTTATAATATAAATATAAACCTAGAATAATCGTTGAGCATATTCCTCTAATAAAGATTATCTCACCAAGTATCGTGATGTCTTTATAAAGAAACAAAATATATTTTATAAAAGCGTCATTAATAGAGAAGAAAAACATACATAAAATCATGTACGTAATACCCACGAATTCTTTATTTTTATTATTAAAAAACATCCACAATTGAGCCTGTATTGCTATATCGGTGTCGATAATTAATTCAATAGAATTAATTAATATTTAATGTAGTTTATTTTTATTATGGCAAAAAGTCGCGATACAAGAAAAGAAAAAAAAAAGGCAAAGAGTACAGCTCCAAAAGAATCTAGATCAAAAAAACAGTACTAAGTTTTAAAATTAGGCTTTTTTTTTAATCAAATTCGTTATAGGTAGTAGCTTAACCTATATGTGAGATTTTCATGCCCCAAGAAGCCAATCAAACTTCTAAAGTTAGAACAGGGCATATCTTTACTGAAGAACAAATTAATTCTTTAATTGAAAATGTTAAACAGAATAATTTTATTTCTGTTAATCAGTTATTAGACAAATATCACCCAGCAGACGTTGCCGATTTAGTTAAAACATTACCTAGTGAAGTTCAGATAAAATTATTTAGTCACAAATCTGCAGATTTAAACCCTGAAGTAGTATTAGGATTATCTGATATTTTACAAAAAGAAATATTAGAACAGCTTTCCCCAGATACAATTTCTTCAATTATAAAAGAATTAGAATCAGATGATGCTTTTCAAATTATAGAAAATGTCCCTGAAGAATTTCAAAATCAAATTTTAAATAATCTTCCTCAAAAAGATCAAAATTTTTTTAGATTAGGATTAAAATATCCAAAAGACTCAGCTGCAAGAATTATGCAGAGAGAATTTGTAACTATTGATTTAGACTGGACTGTTGGTCAGACTATGGATTTTTTAAGAGACTCAACAGATTTACCAGAGCAGTTTTTAGAAATCTTTGTTGTAGATAAAGATAGAAAGCCGATTGGCAATGCATCTATTTCAAATATTTTAAGATCAGATCCAAACATAAAAGTAAAAGATTTGGTTGCAGAAAATAAAACTTTTATTCCAGCAGACCTTGATAAAGAAAAAGTTGGTAATATTTTTACTCAATATAATTTAGTTTCAGCTGGTGTTGTTGATAAAGAACAAAAATTAATTGGTGTGATCACAGGAGATGATGTTGTAACAATTGTTAAAGAAGAAGCGGTTGAAGATGCTCTAAGATTAGGAGGTATTGGAGCTGCAGAAGATATAAGCGACAATCCTATAGAGACATCCAAAAATAGATTTTTATGGTTGTTTATTAATTTAATTACTGCAGTTTTAGCTTCATTTGTTATTGGAATTTTCGAGAACACAATTCAAAAAGTTATTGCTCTTGCGGTACTTATGCCAATTGTTGCATCGATGGGAGGAAATGCTGCAACACAAACATTAACAGTAACAATTCAATTAATCGCTTCACAACAATTGAATGTAAAAAATGTAATGAAAATTATTAATAGAGAAGTTGTAACTGGTTTATTAAATGGACTAGTATTTGCAGCAATTACAGGAGTTTTTGTTTATTTCTGGTTTCATGATTTAAAAATAGCCATACTTATTGGCGCTGCCATGATTGTAAATTTAACAGTAGCTGGTTTAGCTGGAATCGCTATCCCGGTGACATTAAACAAAATGAAGATTGACCCCGCTGTTTCTGCAACTGTTTTTGTAACAACAGTTACAGATGTTGTTGGTTTTTTTGCATTTCTTGGAATAGCAAGTTTATTTGTTTAATTAATATTGCTTTTAAATAACAATTTAGAAAGTTCGTTAGATTTTTTTAAACAATCAAAAATAGTCTCTAAACCTTTTTTAATATCTTTTTCTATAGACCAAGGAGAATTAATCACAAATAAACCGCTACCATGCATTCCATCATTAGAGTTGTCCGTAATCACTTCTATATGGGATAAATTTTTGTAATTTTCTTTTAAAATATTTAAAACAAATGATTCAGATTTTTTATTACTTAATACTGGATACCAAACAATATAAACCCCAAGAGGAAATTTTTTATAACAATCTGATAACATCTTTGATACTTTTTCATATTCATCTTTCAGCTCATAAGATGGGTCAATTAGTATAACAGCACGTTTTTCTTTAGGTGGTAATAATTTATTAAGTCTTTTGTAACTATCTTCGTTTTCAATAATTATTCTTGAATCATTTTCAAAGTTTTTTTTAAGATTTAAAAACTCCGTAGGATGTAATTCAAGAAAATGAAGCTTATCATCTTTTCTTAAAGATTTAGACGCAAGATAGCATGAGCCAGGATATATTTTAAGATCAGAATTAGAGTTTATCGATTTTATTAAGTCTAAATAACTTTTTAAAAAAATATCATCATTATTTATTTTAAATATTTTTTCGATACCTTGGAGATATTCTTTATTTTTTTGCATATAAGGATCAGAGATAGAATATTTTCCTCCACCTGCATGAGAGTCAATAAAAATAAAATTTTTATCTTTTTTTTTTACATAATCTAAAACATAAAGAAGTATAAAATGTTTTAAAACATCAGCTGAATTTCCAGCGTGATATCCGTGCCTATAGCTCAACATATTAAATAAGTTTTTGTATCTTTTTTATAGTTTCGGTTAAGTGTGATTTTTTATAAGGCCTTCCTTTAACAACCCAAACCGAAAGAGGCCATGAGCTATCTTTTTTATTTCTTGCAATAATATGAATGTGTAATTGCGGAATGATATTTCCAATTTTCTCTACATTTAAATTAAAAGCCTTAAAAGTTTTTTTCATAACTCTGCTGCAATAATCAATTTCTTCCATAAGTTTTATTTGATCTTTTTTATTTAAGTCCAGTATTTGTCTAATATTTTTTCTTTTTGGAATAAGAATGAGCCAAGGAAATTTAGCATTATCCATCAATCGCGCAGTACATAACTTTAGATCAGCTACAGAATGTGTAGTTTTGAGTAATTTTTTGTGTAATTTAAACATGTAATTTAATTAAATAACTATTTTGTTATGGATTTAAAGAAAATTAATCAAAAAATTAAAAACTTCGTTAAAGAAAGAGACTGGGATCAGTTTCATTCGCCTAAAAATCTATCTATGGCTTTATCAGTGGAAGCTTCAGAGCTTGTAGAGATCTTTCAGTGGTTAAAAGAAAGTGATTTAAAAAAAGTAGAAAAGGAAAAAGTAGCGGATGAGATAGCCGATATATTCTTTTATTTATTAAGAATTTCTCAAAAAATGAACATTGATATTGAGAAAAGTTTTTACGCGAAATTAAAGAAAAATGTTATAAAATATCCGGTGTCTTTATCAAAAGGCAACAGTCAAAAAAGATAATGAAACAAATTATAAAAATAATAATCCTTACTTTATTATTAGCTAATAGTTCTTTTGCTCAACTTTCAAAAGTTCAAATTGAAATTGGAACTAAAAAATTAATTGCTGAAATAGCAGAGACGGATGAAGAGCAAAGTGAAGGTTTAATGAAACGTCCAGCTTTAGCAAAAGATAGTGGTATGTTATTTATTTTTGAAGAAGGTTCTAGCCCATGTTTTTGGATGAAGGATACACAAATACCTTTGTCTATAGCTTTTATTAGCAAGACAAACACAATAGTGAGAATAACAGATATGCAGCCTCTATCTTTAACAGAACATTGTTCCGGGCAACCTATAGTACTTGCCCTTGAAGTTAATCAAGGGTGGTTTGAACAAAACAATATAAAAGTAGGTGACAAAATATTAACTATAAAAAGAGTTAATTAAAAATATTGTTATTTTATATTTTGAATATTATAAGAAATTATCTTGAAAAAATTTAAAGTTAAAGTTTATCCATCAAAAGTAAATTTACCAAAAGAAGATCAGCTTGCTTATAGAATTGCTAAAGTTGCAAGTGACAATTCACCCATAGATGAAAAAGCAGCTGATATGGTGATTAATAGAATTATTGATAATGCGTCTGTTGCTATTGCATCTTTTTCAAGACAACCAGTTACAACTGCTAGAGAAATGGCATTAGCTCATCCAAGAGCAAATGGGGCAACAGTTTTTGGAATTGATTCATCTAAAAAATTTGATTGTGAATGGGCTGCGTGGGCAAATGGTACAGCAGTTCGTGAATTAGATTTTCATGATACTTTTTTAGCAGCTGACTATAGTCATCCTGGAGATAATATTCCTCCCATTTTAGCTGTAGCACAACAAAAAGATTCAAATGGTTTAGATTTGATTAAAGGAATTTTAACTGGTTATGAGATTCAGGTTAATTTAGTTAAAGGAATTTGTCTTCATGAACATAAAATTGATCACATCGCACATTTAGGACCTAGCGTTGCAGCAGGATTAGGATCTCTTTTAAAATTAGATACTGAAACTATTTATCAATCCGTTCAACAAGCTTTGCACACAACAATTTCAACAAGACAATCTAGAAAAGGAGATATTTCTAGCTGGAAAGCATTTGCTCCTGCTCATGCTGGAAAACTTGCAATCGAAGCAGTTGATCGTTGTATGAGAGGAGAGAGAGCTCCAAATCCAATTTATGAAGGAGAAGATAGCGTAATAGCTAGAATTTTATCAGGACCAGACGCTGAATATATGGTTTCTTTGCCAGAAAAAGGCGAGTCAAAAAAAGTAATTCTTGAAACATATACCAAAGAACACTCTGCAGAGTATCAAGCACAAGCTTTAATAGATTTGGCCCGTGACATGAGAACAAAAATTAAAGATTTTTCTAAAATAGATAGTATCGAAATTCATACTTCACATCATACTCATTATGTAATTGGAACAGGAGCAAACGATCCTCAAAAAATGGATCCAAACGCAAGTAGAGAAACACTAGATCATTCTATTATGTATATTTTTGCTGTCGCCCTAGAAGATGGTAAGTGGCATCATGAAGATTCTTATAAACCAGAAAGAGCAAAAAAAAAAAGTACAGTGGTACTTTGGAAAAAGATTAAGACTTTTGAAGACAAAGAGTGGACTAAAAAATATCACGACAAAGATCCAAAGAAAAAATGTTTTGGAGGTAGGATTATTATTAAAATGAAAGATGGCACTAAGATTGAGGATGAATTGGGAATTGCTGATGCTAATCCTTGGGGCAAACGTCCTTTTGAGAGAAAAAATTACGTGGAAAAATTTATAACTTTAACCAAAGATATTATTACAAGATCAGAGTCAGAAAGATTTTTAGAAGTTGTGCAAAATTTAAGAGATCTTAAGAGCAAACAGCTAGATCAATTAAATATCGAAGTTCTTGAAAAAATTCAAAATATTCAACGAAAAAAAATAGCAATTTTTTAAATAGTTTTTTATGAAAAAAATTATTTTTTTTTTAATATTTACTTTTTTTTTATCAATCATTTCTCTTGCAGATGAAAAAAATATCCAAGTAATTGATGGAGATACTATTCATATAGGAAAACTCAAATATCGTTTTTTTGGAATTGATGCTCCAGAAACAAAACAAATTTGCGAAAAAGATAATATAAAAATCAAATGTGGAGTTATTGCAAAAAATGTTCTTAAAAACAAAATTGGAGATAAAATTCCCGAATGTGTTGTAAAAGATAAGGATCGATACCAAAGATTAGTTGCAGAATGTTTTATCGGTAAAGAAAGTTTATCTAAATTTATGGTTCGAGAAGGTTATGCAGTTGCATATACTCAATATTCTAAAGATTTTATTGAAGATGAGAAATATGCAAAAGAAAATAAACTTGGTATTTGGTCAATGACTTTTCAAATACCCTCTGAGTATAGAAAATCTTTGCATAATAAGTAAGTTTTATTTAAAAAGTTTTTTAATTTTTTTTCTATTATATTTTTTTTTATCTTTAATAATTCTTTTTTTAAATTTTGGCGTTCGAAGAGCTTTAGCTACAGGATTTCTTTTCATAATGAATTTGACAATTATAGCAGATTCTTTATTAAATTAATTTTAACTATTAATTATCATGAGATTAAACAAGAAATTTGAGCCATATATTTTTACTATCATTATGGCGTTCGGGATGAGTCTAATGATGTCGTTTATTATTTCATTAATGAATATAGGGTTTGTAGATCATTTTTTTTTAATCTGGATTAGAGCTTGGATACCGGCTTTTTTTATCGCGTTAATTCCTGCATTTTTTATGGGAAAATTAGCAAGATTTGTTTTAAGCAGAATTATTGATAGACAATAATTAAATTCTAAATTGAGATCCTAAGTAAAGCTGTCTTGCTTTTTTATTTTCAACAATTTCTTGAGGAGATCCTTCAGCAATTAACTCTCCACTATTAATAATGTAAGCTCTATCTACAATATCAAGAGTTTCCTTAACGTTATGATCGGTAATGAAAATGCTAATACCTTTGTCTTTTAAGTGTCTAAGCATTTCTTTAAGTTCAATGATTGCAATAGGATCTAAGGCTGCAAATGGTTCATCTAATAATAATACTTTAGGAGAGGTTGTTAAGCATCTTGCGATCTCAACTCTTCTTGCTTCCCCACCAGAAAGACTCAAAGCTGAAGCAGTTCGAAGATGGGCAATTTTAAATTCATTTAATAAATGTTCAACTAACTCATCTTCTTTCTCTTGGTCTTTGATTGCAACTTCTGCAACTGCTCTAATATTTTCCTCAACAGTTAATCCTCTAAAGATTGATCTTGATTGTGGAAGGTAGCTAATCCCTTCTTTTGCACGCATATGAATTGGAAGTTCATTTATTACTTTATTATTGAAAATGACTTTACCTTGCGTTGGATTTAAAATTCCAAGCACTATAGAAAACAAAGTTGTCTTACCAGCGCCATTTGGACCAAGTAAGGCAACAATTTCTTGGGGATTTACAGTTACGCTTACGTCTTTAAGAATAACTCTTTTTTTAATTATTTTTGTTAAATGACTAATTTCAAGTGTTGATGGTTCTCTATTATAATAATAATCATCCGAAATAAGTTTAAAAACATTATTGTTTAGTTTTTTATTAATTTTTTTAACAACACCAGGCTCAGTAATTTTTTCTTCTACTGATTCTTTAATTGTTGTTTGGTTTTCTACAATTGTATTTTCTTCTTTTACAAGGTTACTTTTAGAAAGAATAAGAGGTTTTTCTTCTTGAATTTCTTTTGTTGGTTCATCAATTTTTTCTGACGTAACTGAATTATTGGAATCGGCAACAGCAGCAAATCTTTTAATTACTTTTTTGTTAGATATGACTGTAAATTTTTGATCTTTATCTTTCATTACTTAATGTTCCAGTGACCTGTTTACCTTTTTCCTCCATTACAACTTCAACAGTTTTTTTGAAGGTATCAATTATTACCTTATCCGCTTTAATTTGACTAGTACGTCGCTTTTTAGTTTTTGCGTCAGTCTCAACAAAATCTGCAATTACATTACCGCTTACAAATATATTATTTGATTTTACAAGATACTCAGCTCGGTTAGCAGTTACGACTCCATCTTTCTGAGTTATTTTAACGTTTTGTTCATACAAAATATCATTGGTTGTTTTATTAAACAGACCTGCTTTGCTTATAATTTTTATAATGCTTCCATCTTTTAATAAAAAATCACTATCTACTTCTTTTAAACTTATAAGATCTTGGTTGTCTTTATCAATAGTCGCAAGTTTTGCTCTAACGTTATATTGTTTTCCACTTGCATCCACGCCGATGTAACTAATATTTTCGAATACATTGCTCTCTGCGCCTTCTGTTGGTTTAATATTTTTCGATGTTAATTTTAATCTAAAAGTATTGATAGTTGGATAAACGAAGTAGACAATAAAAATTACTATAAGACCTAAGCCTATAATTTTAAGCTGTTTTTTTCTGATCTCGTTGAGTTTCATTAAACTCCAAAACTAATAAGAGAATGTATATGAATTAATCCGTAATTATTATTTTTGCCTTTAACAATAAGAGAGGTAATCTTTTTCTTATTCATTATATCAAGAGCAGATCCTGCTAGCGTATCTTCAGAAATCATTTTTGGTTTTTTAGTCATCACTTCTTTTGCAGTTTTTTCTAAAAAGTTCTTCTTGTGAATTGAACGTCTGATATCTCCATCTGTTATAATTCCTGTAACTTTTCTAGATTTATTTACAACAAGCACACAGCCATAAGCTTTTTTAGTAATTTGGATAACAGCGTTTTTTACAGATAAATTTTCATTGATAAAAGGCACCTCTGATTTTTTAATCATAATATCTTTAACACGCGTAAGTTGTTTTCCTAATGCGCCCGATGGATGATAAACAGCAAACTTTTCTTTGCTAAATTTATTTAATTTCATTAGTGTGATTGCAACGCTATCACCCCAAGCAAGCAACATTGAAGTAGAGCTTGTTGGTACAAGATCAAGACCTGCCTCTTTTACTTTTGGAAGAACAATTTTAATTGTACTTGCATTAATTAAGGTTGAATTTTCTCTTGAAGCAACACCAATAATTGGCATTCTAAATTTATGTGCATAATTTAAAATACTTTTTAATTCATCAGTATTCCCTGAATAAGACATAATCAAAAAACAATCTTGCTTCGGGTTGCAAGCACCAAGATCTCCATGTGCTGCTTCTGATGGATGTAGATAAATAGATGGAATTCCTACAGAACTTAATGTTGCGGAAATTTTTCTAATAATATGACCTGATTTTCCCATGCCCACACATATTACTTTACCTTTGCATTTTTGGATGAGGTCAATAGCTTTAATAAAATTAGCATTATAAGATTTAGACAGTTTTTTTAATGCATTGATTTCTTGAAAAATTACTTCTCTTGCAAATTTAATTTTTTGATTTTGTATCATTTAATGTGCAAAGATATCTTGGTTATTCCAACCAGCAAGATCTAATGTTACCCGATGTTTTAAAAATTTAAAACAGTGTTCAGCAAGTTCCATTCGGTTTTCTCTAATTAAAATTTTATCAAGTTCTTCTTTTATTTTATGTAAATGCAAAACATCTGATGCTGCATAGTTTACTTGCTGTTCAGTTAGATTTTCAGCACCCCAATCAGAACTTTGCATTTGTTTTGATAGGTCAATATTTAAAAGTTCCTTACATAAATCTTTAAGACCGTGTTTATCTGTATAAGTTCTTCCAATTTTTGATGCAATCTTTGTGCAGTATACGTTGTTAATGTCCGCTTTTAAATAATAGTTTAAAACTGCAAGATCAAATCGTGCAAATTGAAAAATTTTTTTAATATTATTATCTTCTAGGATTTTTTTTAAATTATCAGCTTTAAATGTTTTTCTATTAATTTGAATTAAATGAACTTCTTCATTGCCACAAGATATTTGGACAAGGCAAAGAGGGTCTCTTTTATAATCAAGACCCATAGTTTCAGTATCAATTGCAATAATCTTTCCTAGATTTAAATTACTAGGAAGATCGTTTTTATGAATTTTGACTTTCATACTATTGTTAAATAAAAGGTATTATCGTTAATTATTATGATTAAACAATGGCAGAAAAAAAGACAATAACAGTCTTCGGCGGCACAGGATTTATAGGTCGAAATCTAATAGCTAAACTTGCAAAAAAAGGTTTTAGAATAATCGTTCCAACACGAAATCCATATCTTCATGGTTATTTAAAACCAATGGGAGAACCAGGTCAAATTGAAGTTTTAAAGTTCAATCCTTTTGATTTTTCAAATCTTAATGAATTTATTAAGAGCTCAGAGATCGTGATAAATTGTATAGGAGTTTTATATGAGAAAAAAAATCAAAAATTTGATCATACACACCATCTATTTCCAAAATTTTTAATAAGTATTTTAGACAAAGAAGTTACTAAAAAATTTATTCATATCTCAGCTTTAGGAGCAAATAAAAATTCTAACTCTTTATATATTAAATCGAAATTTCAAGGAGAAGAAGCTGTTATTAATAACTTTAAAAATTCAATTATTGTGCGTCCCAGCATAGTATTTGGAACAAATGATAATTTTTTTAATTTATTTAATAAATTAATAAATCTTTTGCCTATTATTCCACTTGCGGGCGCTAAGACAAAATTTCAACCTTGTTATGTTGGAGATGTTACTGATGCTATTATTGCAATTATAGAACTAGTTAATCCTAATAAAGTTTATGAATTAGGAGGTCCTAAGATTTATACTTTTAAAGAATTAATAGAGACGTTACTTGTGTCATTAAAAAAGAAAAGATTTATAATAGAACTGCCAGACTTTGTCGCAAGAGCACAAGCAAAAATAATGCAACTATTACCCAATCCTTTACTTACAGAAGATCAGTTAGAAATATTAAAATCAGATAATATTTGCTCAAATGAATATCCAGGTTTTAAAGAGCTTGGAATATCAACAAGGACTGTTGAGATAGTATTACCTAATTATATTTTTAGTCAGGTTATTCGTTAAAGAAATAATAATATAAATACGCCAAGAATTACTCTGTAATAAATAAAAATATTTAAGTTAAATTTAGATATAAAAGATAAAAAAAATTTTATTGTAAGATAAGAAGAAAGAAAAGAAGCAATAAAAGCAATTATTGCAATATAATTTAAATCAGAATTATTTGTTTTAATTAAATCTAAGACCCCAAGAAAACACGCTCCAGCAGTTGTTGGTATTGATAAAAAGAAAGAAAACTTTGCAGCTTCAAATCTTGAATATCCCAAAAAACGCCCTGCAGTTAAAGTAATTCCAGATCTGCTTACTCCAGGAATAAGGGAAATAATTTGAAATAGTCCAATTATTAAAGAACTTTTTATATTAAGATCTTTATATAGTATTTTTGAATGATTTATTTTGTCACTAATAAATAGAATAATTCCAAAAATAATTAAAGTAATTGCAATTATTTTTACCGAAAAATATTCATAATTTATAAGACGAAATTTATGAACAAAATATCCAACAATAATTACAGGTATAGTCGCGGCTATTATATTAAAAATCATCTTTGGTTTTTTTAGCAATCCCAAAAGTTCAGAAAAAAAGTAAGTGATAATTGCAAGTAAAGAACCCAAATGAAAAACAAGATTTAAAATTTCATTATGATTGTGATAATCCAATAATTGCTCTACCATAATAAGATGAGCATTAGATGAGATAGGTAAAAATTCCGCGACACCTTGAACAATTCCAAGAATTATTATTTTTATTAATTCATCCATATTTAAAACTTTAGTCTAGGCAGATACCTTTATAAATTTAATTATTAGTTAAATATTGTTTACAATTATTAATTGAATATCTGTAAAAAACCTTAATTTTACTTATTAATTAATGAATCATCTAAATTGATTCATTATTACTGACCTAATTTCTCTTTTATAAATAAAGCTTTTATGTGAATAATACAAAAAAACACTAAATTTTAGGTATTTTGATCAATGTCAGAAAAAATGCTCAAGTTTGTTAACACAAAAGGACAAACGCCTGAAAAATTGAGTTCATCTCAGAGGGTTAAAAACTTCTCTGAAATTTATAAAAATTATATTGCTCCAAAGGCAGAAGAACAGTCTAGCAGATGTTCGCAGTGTGGAGTTCCTTATTGTCAAATTCACTGTCCGCTTTCAAACAATATTCCTGATTGGTTAAAGTTAACAGCCGAAGGTAGACTAGAAGAGGCTTATGAAATTTCTTCAGCGACTAATAATATGCCTGAGGTTTGCGGAAGAATATGTCCGCAAGACAGACTTTGTGAAGGAAACTGCGTAATCGAAAGAGCAGGGCATGGCACAGTTACTATTGGTTCAATAGAAAAATTTATTACCGATACTGCTTTTGAACAGGGCTGGGTAAAACCAATTAAAATTAAAAAAAATTTAGCACAAAGCGTTGGTATTATAGGAGCAGGACCAGCAGGTCTTGCTGCTGCAGAACAGCTTAGAAAAATTGGATACGAAATTACAATCTATGACAAATACGATAGACCAGGTGGATTATTAATTTATGGAATTCCAAATTTTAAATTAGAAAAAAGTATTGTTGAAAGAAGAACAAAACTTTTAAAGGAAAGTGGAATAAAATTTGAATTAAATTTTATAGTTGGAAAAAATGCAACTTTATCTGAGCTTAAAAAAAAACATGATGCAATATTAATTGCAACAGGGGTATATAAAGCCAGAGAAGTAGAAGTCCCGGGATCAAATCTTAAAAATATTTATCCAGCAATGGAATTTTTAACAGCTTCAAACAAAAAAGGTTTAGGAGACAAAGTTAAAATGTTTGATGATGGATATTTGAATGCTGAAGGAAAAGATATTGTTGTAATAGGAGGAGGTGATACAGCAATGGATTGCGTTAGAACTTCAATAAGGCAAAATGCTAAATCAGTTAAATGCTTATATAGAAGAGATAAAAAAAATATGCCTGGCTCAGCAAGAGAGGTTGTAAATGCTGAAGAAGAAGGAGTAGATTTTCAATGGCTTACAAATCCAAGAGAATTTATTGGAAAAAATGGACAAGTAACAGAAGTTGTTCTCGATAAAATGAAATTAGGAGAAGCCGATGCAACTGGAAGACAAGCTCCTGAAATTATTCAAGGATCTGAAATTAAAATTAAAGCAGATATGGTAATTAAAGCTTTAGGATTTGACCCCGAAGATATTCCGGGTTTATTTTCAGAACCAAAACTTGATGTATCGAAATGGGGAACTATCAAAATAGATCTTAAAACAATGCAGACAAATATAGATGGAGTTTTTGCAGCCGGAGATATTGTTAGAGGAGCATCATTAGTTGTGTGGGCAATTAAAGATGGAAGAGATGCAGCAGAAGCAATGG
Organism: alpha proteobacterium SCGC AAA280-P20; assembly: GCA_000371845.1. Taxonomy (GTDB): domain Bacteria; phylum Pseudomonadota; class Alphaproteobacteria; order Pelagibacterales; family Pelagibacteraceae; genus Fontibacterium; species Fontibacterium universale. The sequence continues at coordinate 21,321 of AQUE01000005.1, read as the reverse complement.
ACATTTATTTAAAAAATAAAATTTCTAAATCATCAAAAAAAAGAATGGTCGCTTAATTATTTATGAAAATTTTAGATCAAAATTTAAAAAAACTTATTAAAGCAGGGGTTTATAATAAAGAGGACGAGCATGATGCTTGTGGGGTTGGTTTTGTTGCTTCAATTGATGGAAAACCAAGAAGAGAAGTGGTTGAAAATGGGATTGAGGCTCTAAAAGCTGTTTGGCACAGAGGCGCAGTAGATAAGGATGGAAAAACAGGAGATGGAGCTGGAATTCATGTGGAGCTATCAAAAGATTTTTTTGAGGAACAAATAAAAATTACAGGACATCACACTCACAAAAACGATCAATTATGCGTTGGTATGATTTTTTTACCTAGAAATGATTATGGGGCGCAAGAAGCATGCAGAACTATTGTTGAGCATGAACTATTATCTAATAATTTTTATATCTTTGGGTGGAGACATGTTCCTGTAAAAGCAAAAGTTCTTGGAATTAAAGCTAATGATACAAGACCAGAAATTGAACAAATATTATTTTCTCCAATAGAAAAAACAGGGGCGGAAGAATTAGAAAAAAATATTTATATTGTAAGAAAAAAAATTGAAAAAAAAATTACTCAGTCACAATTAAAAGATTTTTATATTGCATCAATTAGTTCAAGATCAATAATTTATAAAGGAATGTTTCTTGCTGAACATTTATCTGATTTTTACCCAGATCTATTAGACAAAAGATTTGTTTCGAGATTTTCAATTTTTCATCAAAGATATTCAACCAACACTTTTCCAAGTTGGGAACTTGCTCAACCTTTTAGAATTTTAGCTCATAATGGTGAGATTAATACTTTAAAAGGAAATGTGAATTGGATGAAAACTCATGAACAAGGACTTGAGTCTAATTTATTTCCAAACATTGATGACTTAAAACCAATTTTAAAGTCTGGAAGTTCTGACACAGCTTGTCTTGATGCTGTTTTTGAATTGTTAACAAGATCAGGAAGATTATTGCCTCTTGTTAAGATGATGTTGATGCCAGAGGCATGGTCTAAGAGAAGCAAAATTATTCCTCAAGCTTACAGAGACATGTATAATTATTTAAATTCTGTCATTGAACCTTGGGATGGACCAGCAGCAATCGCTGCAACAGATGGCAATTGGATTTTAGCTGCAACAGATAGAAATGGTTTAAGACCGTTAAGATATACAATTACAAAAGATAAAATTTTATTTGCAGGATCAGAAACTGGAATGGTCCCTGTTCAAGAAGAAAATATTATTTATAGAGGTAGAGTAGGACCTGGACAAATGATAGCTGTTAACCTTGATGAAGGTGTCTATTATAATGATAAAAAAATTAAAGATTTTTTATCTAAAAATCCTATTTATAAAAAATTTAGTCAAAATTTAATTGAGATCAGCAAAAAATTTAACAATTTAGAAGAATTTAATTCATTTGAAGGAGATAAGTTAAGACAAAAACAATACGCCGCGGGTATTTCAGTTGAAGATTTAGAAATGATCTTACATCCAATGGTCGAGGATCAAAAAGAGGCTGTTGGTTCAATGGGTGATGACACTCCAGCAGCTGTTTTGTCAGATATTTACAGGCCTTTATCACACTTTTTTAGGCAAAATTTTAGTCAAGTAACAAATCCACCAATCGACTCTTTAAGAGAAAATAGAGTGATGTCTTTAAATACAAGAATTGGAAATTTACAAAATATTTTAGGAGAAGATTTATTTAATAAAAAAAGTTATCTTTTAGAAAGTCCAATATTATCCAACGGCCAATTTAAAAAATTATTTGAAGTTTTAAATGACGAATATAAAGAAATAGATTGCACCTTTGACTCTGAAGACCCACAGGTTAACTTAAAAAAAGAATTAAAAAGAATTCAAACTGAAGCAGAAATAGCAGTTAGAGAAGGAGCTAAGCATATTATTCTAACTGATGAAAAAACTTCATCAACAAGAATTGGAATCCCAATTATTCTTGCAACAGGAGCAGTACAAACTCATTTAGTTAATCATGGACTTAGAAAATTTACTTCTTTAAATGTTAAATCAGCAGAATGTTTGGATGTTCATTATTTTGCAGTTTTAATTGGTGTTGGCGCTACAACAGTTAATCCATATTTGGCTTTTGATTGTATTTATCAAAGACATCAAAAAAATATTTTTGGAAAACTAAGTTTTACTGAATGTGTCAACAATTACATCAAAGCAGTTAATGACGGACTATTAAAGGTAATGTCTAAACTTGGTATTTCTGTCATTAGCTCCTACAGAGGCGGTTTAAATTTTAGCGGTCTTGGATTAAGTAGAGCTTTAGTTGCTGAATACTTTCCAGGCATGTATTCAAAAATTTCTGGAATTGGTGTTTCAGGAATTGAACAAATGATCAGAACTCAACATCAAAAAGCATTTAGAGGTAATGTTATTAGTTTACCAATTGGTGGATTTTATAAATTTAGAAAAGGGGGGGAACAACATTCCAATCAGGCAATGACTATGCATATGTTGCAAACTGCTGTCGCAACAGACTCTTATGATTTGTATAAGAAATATTCAAAAATTATTAATGAACAACATCCTTTGAATCTTAGAGATCTTTTAGATTTTAATTCAATTAAAAAACCAATTCTAATTGAAGAAGTCGAATCTATTACAAATATTAGAAAAAGATTTGGAAGTGGAAGTATGTCTTTAGGAGCGCTTTCTAAAGAAGCGCATGAGACTTTAGCAATTGCTATGAATAGAATAGGTGGTGCATCATGTAGTGGAGAAGGAGGAGAAGATGCAAAAAGAGCAATACCAAAAGAAAACGGTGATAATGCTAACTCAAGAGTTAAGCAGATTGCCTCAGCTAGATTTGGAGTAACGGCAGAATATTTAAATAATTGCGATGAAATAGAAATTAAAATATCCCAAGGAGCAAAACCTGGAGAGGGTGGTCAGTTACCAGGGTTTAAAGTGACAGCTGAAATTGCAACTTTAAGACATTCTACGCCAGGTGTTACTTTAATATCCCCCCCGCCTCATCATGATATTTATTCAATCGAGGATTTGTCCCAACTTATCTATGATTTAAAACAAATAAATCCTAAGGCAAAAATTGGAGTAAAATTAGTTTCCTCAACAGGAATAGGAACTATTGCTGCAGGAGTTGCAAAAGCAAAAGCAGATGTAATTCTAATTAGTGGACATTCAGGCGGAACAGGAGCTTCTCCATTAACAAGCGTGAAGTACGTAGGACTTCCTTGGGAAATCGGCTTAACTGAGGCCAATCAAATTTTAACTTTAAACGGATTAAGACACGAAGTTATTTTAAGAACTGATGGAGGAATTAAAACAGGCAGAGATGTTGTTATGGCTGCAATGATGGGAGCGGATGATTTTGGAATAGCGACAACTTCATTAATAGCTATGGGATGTATAATGGTTAGACAATGTCATTCCAATACATGTCCTGTTGGAATATGCACTCAAGACGAAGAACTTAGAAAAAAATTTACAGGTACACCAGAAAAAGTTGTTAACTTATTTTCATTTATAGCTGAAGAAGTAAGAGAAATTTTAGCAAGTCTTGGTTTTAAGTCTTTGAATGAAATTGTTGGAAGAACAGATTTATTAAAACAAGTAAGCAGAGGATCTGCTAATTTAGATGATTTAGATTTAAATCCTCTTTTAGTTCAGGCGGATCCAGGAGAAAATCCAAGATATTGTTTAAAAAGAGAAAGAAAAGAAGTTCCTGATAGTTTAGATAAACAAATTATAAAAGATTCACTTTCTTTAATTGAGAAAGGACAAAAGTTTCAATTAAGTTATGCAGTAAAAAATACTCATAGATCTGTTGGAACAAGATTGAGCTCAATTATTACAACTCAATTTAAAAATAAAAAATTATCTGAAGACCATATTTTAATAAAATTAAGAGGCTCGGCCGGACAATCATTGGGAGCTTTTGGAATTTCAGGAATTAAACTAGAAGTAACAGGCGATGCAAATGATTATGTTGGCAAAGGATTGTCTGGTGCAAAAATAATTATAAAGCCAGCCTCGAATAGCGAAATACAATCTTCTAAAAATACAATTATTGGAAATACTGTTTTATATGGAGCAACTTCAGGATTATTGCTTGCGGCAGGACAGGCAGGAGAAAGATTTGCAGTTAGAAATTCAGGAGCTACTGCGGTTATTGAGGGATGTGGAACAAATGGCTGCGAATATATGACGGGTGGTACTGTTGTTATACTAGGAGAAGTGGGAGATAATTTTGCAGCAGGAATGACAGGTGGAATGGCATTTGTTTATGATCCAGAAAATAGCTTTGAGAACTATGTAAATCCTTCTTCTGTTATTTGGCAAAGAATTGAAACAGATTATTGGAATGACTTTCTTTTAAATTTAATAAAATTACATGAAAAAGAAACTCAATCAGTTTATTCAAAAAAAATTATTCAACAATGGAGTAATGAAAAGAGTAATTTTTTTCAAGTTTGCCCTAAAGAAATGTTAAATAAGTTAAAACAACCATTATCGAATAAGGCAGTTCATGGAAAAGCAGTCTAAATCAATTAGTTTAGTTTGTTTTGGTTTTAGTTTAACGGCTAAATACTTTGTAAAAGAGTTGTTAAAAAACAAATATAAAATTAATTTAATTACAACTTCTAGATCCAAAAGTTTAAATAAAAAATTTTTAAATATTAATTATAAAAATTTTTATTTTGATAATAACAAATTTGATAAAAAAATTAAAAAATATATTTTAAATGCAAGTCATGTATTAGTTTCGATTCCACCAAGAGATAGGAAAGATTTTGTTATTGAAAACTTTTATAACGAAATTTCTTTAAATGAAAAAATTAAATGGTTAGGATATCTTTCGTCAACGAGTGTCTACGGGGATCATGATGGAAAATGGGTTAATGAAAAAAGTAAATTGTTAACTAATAACGATACAGGAATAAATAGAATTGTAGCCGAGAATGAATGGTTAAAATTAAATCGACACCAGTTTGTTCCAACAAGAATATTTAGATTGTCAGGAATTTATTCTCCAGAAAGAAATATATTTTTACGATTAACAAATGGGCAAGTTCGTTACGTTAAAAAAAATAATCATTTTTTTTCAAGAACTCATGTTGCTGATATAGCTCAAGTTTTGTTTAAATCTTTAAGTCATTCAAAATCTGGAGAAATTTATAATGTAGCAGATAATATGCCATGTTCTTATGACGAAACTATATCTTACGCTTGCAGTTTAATGGGAATTCAAACGCCATCTCCTATGCTTTTTAAATCTTTAAATGAAGGTGAAATGAAAAGTTTCTATAAAGATTCAAAAAAAGTTAGCAATGCGAAAATTAAAAAAAATTTAAAAGTAAAATTATATTTCCCAACGTATAAAGAAGGCTTTAAAAGTATTTTAAATAATATTTTTAATCGCTAAATCTAATTTTTTTAAGTCTTTAGCCCTTAATAAAGAGTGGTCTCCATCATTAATAATTGTTAAATTTAATTTTTTACTTATTAAAGTTTTTATTAATCTTATTGAATAAAACCAAGGAACAGAATAGTCTTTAAGGCCGTGCAATAGTTCAACTTGAAAATTGCATTTAATTTTTTTATTAAGAACTAAGAGTTTTTCCGCATCAAATATAAATTTTTTAGTTATAGGATAAAAATTATTATAACTGCTCTTTAATTTATAGATTTTATCATTTCTTATTTTATTTTTTTCGACAATATTTAACTTTTTCCATATTAATTCTTTAGTAAAATCAGGAGCAGCAGCAATACCGATAAGCCCTTTAATTCTTTTATAAAAATATTTAACTAACAGTATTCCAATCCAAGCACCCATGCTCGAACCAACAAGAATTATTTTATTTTTTTTGATTAATCTTTTTATAATTAATCTTGAATCTTCTACCCAATTTTTAATACTAAAATCTATAAATTGACCTGAAGATCTTCCATGGCCACTATATTCAAATAATAATAAGTTTACTTTATTTTTATTGGAAAAATTTTTTAAGTATTTAGCTTTTTTACTTTGAATATTCGACATTAACCCGTGAAGAAAAATAATTGTAGTTTGACTTTTATTATTAATAAATTTGTAATGAATTTTTTGATTATTATTTGTTAAAAAAAAATTTTGCTTTGGATTATTCATTTTTAAAAGTATAGCATATTAATTCGATGGATAAAAAAATTCGTTTACTGCAAGTTATTCCAAGACTTGATGTGGGTGGTGCAGAAACAGGCTGCAAAGATATTGGACAATATATCGCTAACCAAAATTACTTTTCTGCAATTTTATGTTCAGGAGGAGAACAAGTTAAAAATATTGATCAAGCCAAAGTAAAAATTTTTAAGTTTTCAGTCCAGAGCAAAAACCCATTTGTAATTTTTTTTAATATATTTGTAATTTTATTTATTGTTTTTTTTTATAAAATTAACATTATTCATGTTCGGAGTCGTGCTCCGGCTTGGTCATGTTATTTTGCAAGTAAATTATTAGGAGTACCTTTGATATCTACTTTTCATGGTACTTATAATTTTAACAATCCTTTAAAAAAATTTTACAATTCAGTTATGCTAAGAGGCAACCATGTCATTGCTGGCTCAAGGTTTATCTTTGAGCATATAAAAAATAATTATAATTACTCGAAAGAGATTCTTTTTATACCAAGAGGAATTGATATTAATTATTTTAACCCAAAAAATTTAAATATTGAAGAACTGAATAGTGTTAGAACGCGTTGGGGCATTTCCAGTAATAATTTTTTAATATTACTTCCAGGCAGATTAACTTTTTGGAAAGGACAGTTTCTTTTTTTAAATACTTTATTGTTTCTTAAACAAGAAAATTTATTAAATAATATTAGTGCAATTATACTTGGCGACGATCAAGGCAGAACTGAATATAGAGAATATCTCTTAGATTTTATCAGAGAGCACCGATTAGAAGAGAATGTAAAGATTGTTTCACACGAATCTTTTATGCCATCAGCTTATAACGCTTGTAATTTAGTATTATCAGCTTCTATTGAACCAGAGGCATTTGGTAGAGTCGCAGTCGAAGCACAAGCAATGGAAAAACCAATACTAGCAAGTAATATTGGCGGTTCCAATGAAACAATTATTGATGGACAAACAGGCTGGCTATTTAAATCTGATGATGAAAAAGATTTGGCAAGGTTGATTATTGAAATTTCAAAAAAAGATAAAAGTTTTTTAAAAGATTTAGGAGCAAAGGGTAGAGCTAATGTTATTAATAATTATACGGTAGATCAAATGTGCTCTAAAACACTAGAAATTTATAAATCCTTAGTTTAATAAGAGACATGCTTAACATCACGCTTTTAGATGGAAAAAAACTTCAATTTCCAGGAAAAGTTAATGGACATGAGATAGCAAAAACTATTAGTCCTTCACTTGCAAAAAAAGCTTTAGTTATAAAAGTAAATGATAGTTTTAAGGATCTAAGCTCATTTATTGAAAAAGATTCCACGGTACAAATCATTACAATTGAAGATGATTACGGATTGGAAGTTATAAGACACGATACTGCACATGTTCTTGCTATGGCAGTTCAAGAACTATTTAAAGACACTCAAGTTACTATTGGTCCAGTTATTGAAAATGGTTTTTATTATGATTTTTCTAGAAAAAAACCTTTTACCGATGAAGATTTAGTAAAAATTGAAGATAAGATGAGAGAGATTATTGATCGGGACGAGCCTACAACAAGAGAAGTTTGGGATAGAGAAAAAGCTATAGAACATTTTAAAAAAAAGGGAGAGTTTTATAAAGCCGAAATAATAAATAGCATTCCAACTAAAGAAGAAATTTCAATTTATTTTCATGGTAAGTGGCATGATCTATGTAGAGGTCCACACTTAATTTCTACTGGAAAAATAGGTAAAGCATTTAAACTGACAAAACTTGCAGGAGCTTATTGGCGAGGCGATTCAAATAATGAAATGCTTCAAAGAATTTACGGAACAAGCTGGAGAAATAAAAAAGAGTTAGACGAATATTTACATAGAATAGAAGAGGTTGAAAAAAGAGATCATCGTAAACTTGGAAAAGTTATGGATTTATTTCATTTCCAAGAAGAAAGTCCAGGAGCTGTATTTTGGCACGAAGGGGGTTGGCAGTTATTTCAATCTCTTATTGATTTTATGCGTCAAAGACAAACTGAAGCTGGTTATCGAGAAGTAAACACACCTGATATTTTAGATAAAACATTATGGGAAAAATCTGGTCATTGGGAAAAATTTCAAGAACACATGTATACAACAAAAACTCCAGATGAGAGAGTTTTTGCAATCAAACCGATGAATTGTCCTGGCTGTGTTCAAATTTTTAATCAGGGACTTAAAAGCTATAGAGATTTACCTTTAAAATTGTCAGAATTTGGAAAGGTCCATCGTTATGAAAGTTCAGGATCTTTACATGGATTAATGAGAGTTAGATCTTTCACACAAGATGATGCTCATATTTTTTGCACTGAAAATCAAATTACAGAAGAGTCATTAAAAGTTACTAAGTTGATCTTAGATATTTATAAAGCTTTTGGTTTTGAAAACGTAATTTTAAAATATTCTGATCGTCCAGCAAAAAGAGTTGGAGATGATAAACTATGGGACAAAGCAGAAGCGGCGTTATTAGAAGCTGTTAAAGCTTCAAAATTAGATTATTCTATTAATAAAGGCGAAGGAGCATTTTATGGTCCTAAAATTGAATTTGTTTTAAGAGATGCAATTGGTCGAGACTGGCAGTGCGGAACTTTGCAAGTAGATTTAAATTTACCAGGAAGATTGGGCGCCACTTATATTGATAAAGACGGAGTTAAAAAGAATCCTGTTATGTTGCACCGAGCATTATTTGGATCACTTGAAAGATTTATAGGTATTTTAATTGAACATTATGCAGGCAAACTTCCGTTGTGGTTATCACCAAAACAAGTTGCAATACTTCCAATTTCTCAAGAATTTGATGATTATGCAAAAAAAGTATCAGCTGAACTTGATAAAAATAAAATAAGGAATATTATCGATCTCAAGAATGAAAAAATTAACTACAAGATTAGAGAACACTCTTTATCTAAGACTCCAATTTTAATGATTTGTGGATCTAAAGAACAAGAGAGTCAGTCAATTACACTTCGAAGACTTGGCCAAGAAAAACAAGATACGTTACCTTTAAAAGAAGCTTTGAATTTATTAGTTAAAGAATCTTTAGCACCAAAAATTTAGGAGTATAGTTATTAATCAAAATTTTCAAAACAATAGAAGTAATTTTAGGTCCAACAGTTCTTCAAATCGTGGACCAAAAGTAAACGATAGAATTAGAGCTACTGACGTTCAGTTAATAGGAAGTGATGGACAAAATATTGGAATCGTTTCTTTAAATGATGCGTTAATGACAGCAAAGGAGCAGGGTTTAGATTTAATCGAAATAGCTCCAAATGCAAAACCACCAGTTTGTAAAATAACTGATTTTGGTAAATATAAATACGAGTTACAAAAAAAAGCTAGCCAAGCAAAAAAGAAACAAAAAGTTGTAACTCTTAAAGAGATTAAAATGAGACCAGGAACAGATGTTCATGATTATAATTTTAAAATGAAAGCGACTGAGAAATTTTTAGTTAAAGGTGATAAAGTAAAATTTACAATTAAGTTTAAAGGAAGAGAAATGCAGCATTTAAAACTAGCCCAAGATCTTGCAGATAGAATAGTAAGCGATTTAAAAATAACCGGCAAAGTTGAGCAGGCTCCAAAAATGGAAGGTAAACAAATGACCTTCATTATTCAGCCATTAAAATAGCAGTTTCTTCACTTTCATACTTATTGTTTTTCATCTTTAATATTAGTATAACCCGCAGGTATTTATTTTATGTATAAGATTAAAACTAAGAGCTCAGCTAAAAAAAGATTTAGAATTACAGCAACAGGAAAAGTAAAAATGCCTCAAGCTGGAAAAAGACATGGTATGATCAAAAGAACCAATTCTCAAATTAGAAGACAAAGAGGAATGGCAATTATGTCAAAACCTGATGCTAAGATTGTTAAATCCTACATGCCAAATAGTCTAAGAGGATAATTTATGTCACGAGTTAAACGAGGGGTAACCAGTCACGCAAAACATAAAAAAGTTTTCAAGGCTGCTAAAGGTTTTTATGGAAGAAAAAAAAATACAATTAGAACTGCTAAGCAATCAGTAGAAAAATCTTTACAATATTCTTATAGAGATCGTAGAGCTAAAAAAAGAAATTTTAGATCACTTTGGATACAAAGAATTAATGCTGGTGTTAGAGAGCAAGGTTTAACTTATTCTAAATTTATTAACTGTCTTAATAAAACAAAGATTTCTATTGATAGAAAAATTTTAGCAGATTTAGCTTATCAAAATCCAGAGGCTTTTAAATCCATCGTAAAAAAGGTACAGTCTAGCCTAAATTAGAAAACTAGTTTCATAAATACTAGTAGATCATCATGGATGAAATTTTACATTTAGAAAAAGAATTTAAATCTAAAATAGATCAGTCCGACAATCTTCATAAAATTGAACAAATAAAATCAGAAGCTTTTGGTAAAAACGGAAAGATAGGTGAACTTTTTAAAAAAATTACAACTCTTCAAGGTGAAGATAGAAAAAATTTTGCTTCAAATCTAAACAAATTAAAAGACAATATTAATAATCTTATTAATTCCAAAATAAATCTCTTTGAACAAAAAGAGATTAATAAAAAATTATCAGAAGATAGAATTGATGTTACTTTGCCAGGAAGACCCATTTCTTTTGGAAAAATACATCCAGTTACACAAGTCATTGATGAAGTAACAGCTATTTTTGGGGAGATAGGATTTTCAGTGGCAGAAGGACCCGATGTTGAAAATGAATATAATAATTTCACAGCACTAAATACACCACCGCATCATCCAGCTAGGGACATGCACGACACTTTTTATTTAGATCAAGACAAAGAAATTTTATTAAGAACTCATACTTCGCCAGTGCAAATAAGAACTATGTTGTCAGGAAAGCCTCCATTCAAAATTATTGCGCCTGGAAGAACTTATAGATGTGATAGCGACCAAACCCACACTCCTATGTTTCATCAAGTTGAAGGTTTGCATATAGATAAAAATGTAAACATGGGACATCTAAAAGGAGTTCTTGATTATTTTATTAGAAAGTTTTTTGAAGTGGATAAAATTAAGATGAGATTCAGACCAAGCCATTTTCCTTTTACTGAACCATCAGCGGAAGTTGATATTGGTTATGAGTTAAAAGATGGAAAAATTGTCATTGGAGAAGGGGATAAATGGCTTGAAATATTAGGTTGCGGGATGGTTCATCCTAATGTTTTAAAAAATTGCAAAGTAAACACTTCAATCTATCAAGGTTATGCTTTTGGTATCGGAATTGATCGATTGGCTATGCTTAAATATGGAATAAACGATTTAAGATCCTTTTTTGAAACAGATGTTAGATGGTTAGAGCATTATGGATTTGATCCATTAGATATACCTGCAAATTATAGAGGTTTTAGTAGATGAAAATAACTTCTTCTTGGTTAAAGGATCATTTGAAAACAGGCGCAAGTATTGAAAAAATTGTTTCAACTTTAAATAATGTAGGGCTTGAGGTTGAAAGTGTTGGAACAACAGATAAGGATAATCTTTTTTTAGTGGCAAAAATTATTAAAGCAGAAAAACACCCAAACGCAGATAAATTAAAATTATGTGATGTAGATATTGGATCTGGAAAAATACTAAAAGTCGTTTGTGGCGCTCCAAATGCTAGAGACGGTTTATTAACTGTATATGCAGGACCAGGGGCGATTATTCCAAAAAATCAACTTAAGATTAAAGTTACCAATATCAGAGGAGTGGATTCTTATGGAATGCTTTGTTCACAATCTGAATTAGGTTTATCTGACGAAAGCCAAGGAATTACTGAATTAGATTCAAAAAAATTTAAAACAGGAGATAGTTATTTTAAAAACAATAGCGAGCCAGCAATTGATATATCTATAACCCCTAATAGATCTGACTGTTTAGGAGTAAGAGGCATTGCAAGAGACTTGTCATCAGCAGGTCTTGGAAAATTAATCGATTTAGAAGAAATTAAATTAAAAACTAATATTAAAAATCCTTTTAAGGTTATTATTCAGTCTAATTCTGGCTGCTCTTCTTTTGCTCACTGTTACATTGAAGGAATTAAAAATATAGAAAGCCCAAAATGGTTAAAAGATAAATTAATTTCTGTCGGAATGAATCCAATCTCGGCTGTTGTTGATATTACAAATTATATCATGCTTGATTTAAATAGACCTCTACATGCATACGATGCTGATAAAATTGATAGAAAAGTTATTGTGCGTTCATCAAAAAAAGGAGAAAAGTTCTTAGCTTTAGATAATAATAACCATTCACTAGAAGAAGCCGCATGTCTAATTACTAATGAGGAGGAAATTCTTGGTTTAGGAGGTGTGATTGGCGGAGAAAGCTCTTCAATCTCTTTAGATAGTAAAAATATTTTTTTAGAATCAGCTTTATTTGACCCAGTTAAAATATCAAAAATTGCAAAAAAATTAGGCATTAATTCTGATGCTAAATTTAGATTTGAAAGAGGAGCTGATCCTAACATCATGGAATATGGATTAAAACTTGCGGCAAAAATTATTAATAAATTATGCGGAGGAAAAATAAGCAACATTGTTATTTCTGGAGAAAGTAATTTTAAAAATAAAAAAATTATATTTAATTTAGATAAATTTGAAAAAATTATTGGAAGTAAAATTTCATCAGCCGAAATTAAAAAAATTCTAAATAATTTAGGGTTTAAATTTAAAAAAAGTAAAAATACATACTCAATAACTATTCCAACTTGGCGTCCTGATATTAACGAGGAAGTTGATATAGTAGAGGAGTTAATAAGAATTAGAGGTTATGATAAAATTCAGCTTATTAAGCCAGAAGCAGATAGTTTAAAAGACATTTTAACAGAAAAGCAAAAATTATATCGATTTGCACAAAGGTCTATAGCTAATAAAGGTTTTATGGAGACAATTACTTATTCTTTTACAAATTCGAAAATTGATTCTTTATTTGGTTTACATAATAAAAATTTATTAATTACAAATCCAATTTCTAATGATTTAGACAGTTTAAGATCTTCTATTTTTTCAAATCTTATAATTCATATTAAAAATAATATTCATAGAAATTTTGAAGATCAAAAAATATTTGAATGCGGACCAGTATTTTTTGGCTCAAAACCAGGAGAGCAAATAGCTGTTATTGGAGGAATTCAAATTGGAAAAATTTATAGAAAAAATTGGTTAGAAAAAGATAAAGAGGTTGATGTTTTTGAGATTAAAGATTGCGTTTATAAAACTTTACTTGAACTTGGAATTCACGAACAAGAGCTAGCGGTTATTCAGGAATCTGAATCATATTATCATCCAGGCAGATCAGGAAAATTTTATTTCAATTCTAATAAACAGTTACCAATAGCTAATTTTGGAGAAATCAACCCTAGAATTGTTAAAGAATTTGACATTAAAAATGGGCCAATTTTTGGTTTTCAAATTTTCTTAAATAATATTCCAGTTATAAATAAGCAAAATACAAAAAAGAAAATTAAGTATGTAGTTTCGAATTTTCAAAAAATTGAAAGAGATTTTGCCTTTATTATTGATAAGAAATTTGAAGCAGAAAAAATTATTAATGTATTACTCAATGTAGATAAAAAATTAATAAAAAAAATAAGAGTATTTGATGTTTTTCAAGGTGGAAATATTGAAAAAGATAAAAAATCTGTAGCTTTGAATTTATTAATTCAATCACAAGATAAAACGTTAAACGATAAAGAGATTGATGAATTGAGTGAAAAAATAATTCAAACAATGCAAAAATCTTTTGATGCAACATTAAGATCCTAAATGTCTGCTCAAGAAAATATAAGAAATTTTGCAATTATTGCCCATATCGACCACGGCAAATCTACTTTTGCAGATAGATTAATTCAAAAATGTGGAGGCCTTACAGATCGTGAGATGACAACTCAAGTTTTGGATTCAATGGATTTAGAGAAAGAAAGGGGAATTACTATAAAAGCTCAAACAGTTAGATTGAATTATAAATCAAAAAAAGAAGGAAAAAATTACATATTAAATATTATTGATACGCCAGGCCATGTCGATTTTAGCTATGAAGTAAACAGGTCACTTGCCTCATGCGAAGGATCATTACTTATTGTAGATAGCACTCAAGGAGTGGAAGCTCAAACTTTAGCAAATGTTTATCAGGCTATGGATAATCATCATGAGATTATAACAGTTTTAAATAAAATAGATTTACCAGCATCAGACGTTGAGAGAGTAAAAAAACAAATCGAGGATGTTATAGGTATTGATACTTCGGACGCTTTGACAGCCTCTGGAAAAACAGGAGAAGGGGTAGATAAAATATTAGAAGCAATAGTTGAAAGACTTCCGGCTCCAAAAGGAAATAAAGATTTACCTTTAAAGGCTTTATTAGTTGATAGTTGGTATGACAGTTATTTGGGAGTGGTTATATTGGTTAGAATACTAGATGGGGCAATTAAAAAAGGAATGGAAATTCTATTGATGTCAACAAACACAAGACATCCAGTTGAAAGAGTTGGTGTGTTTACTCCCAAAGCAGAAAATAAGGAATACTTAGGACCTGGTGAAATTGGTTTTATTGTTACAGGTATTAAAGATCTCTCAGATACTAAAATTGGAGACACGATAACAGATTATTCAAATCCTATAAAAGATCCGTTACCAGGGTTTAAGCCAAGTAAGCCAGTTGTATTTTGCGGATTATTTCCAGTTGATAGCACAGAATATAATTTATTAAGAGATAGTCTTGCAAAATTAAAATTAAACGACTCAAGTTTTGTTTATGAACCAGAGAATTCTGCTGCTTTAGGATTGGGTTTTAGATGTGGTTTTTTAGGACTCCTTCATCTTGAAATTATCGTTCAAAGATTAGACCGTGAATATAATTTAAACTTAATTACCACAACACCAGGTGTTGTTTATAAAATTAACAAACATGATGGAACAGTTATAGATCTTCAAAATCCTGCTAATATGCCAGAACCAAATTTTATTAAATCTATTAATGAACCATGGATTAACGCAACAATAATTCTGCCAGAAGAATACCTGGGTTCAATTATGAAATTATGTGAAGAAAAAAGAGGAAAACAAAAAAGTTTAAGTTATTCAGGAAATCGCGCAGTTCTATCTTATGAATTACCATTAAATGAAGTTGTTTTTGATTTTTACGATAAGATCAAATCTATTTCTAGCGGTTATGCAAGTTTTGACTATGAATTGAGTGATTATAGAGAAGGTGATTTGATTAAATTATCCATACTAGTAAACGAAGAAATGGTTGATGCATTGTCTATGATTATTCATAAAGATTTTGCAGTAAGACAAGGAAGATTAATGTGCGAAAGATTAAAAGATTTAATTCCAAGACATCAATTTCAAATACCAATTCAGGCAGCTATTGGTGGAAAAGTTATAGCAAGAGAAACAATATCTGGTTACAGAAAAGATGTTATCAGTAGAATTCACGGTGGAGGAGCGAGAGATAGAAAGAAAAAACTTTTAGAAAAGCAAAAAAAAG
Source organism: alpha proteobacterium SCGC AAA280-P20 (assembly GCA_000371845.1). Lineage (GTDB taxonomy): Bacteria > Pseudomonadota > Alphaproteobacteria > Pelagibacterales > Pelagibacteraceae > Fontibacterium > Fontibacterium universale. The sequence goes on along the minus strand of AQUE01000005.1, from coordinate 5,624 downwards.
GAAAAGCAAGAATGAGACAGTTCGGAAGTGTTGATATTCCACAGGAAGCTTTTATTGAAGTTCTTAAGATAAATAAAAACGAATAGGAGAGATGGCCGAGTGGTTGAAGGCGCCCGCTTGGAAAGCGTGTATACTGTTAAAGGTATCAAGGGTTCGAATCCCTTTCTCTCCGCCAAAAATAATTTTAAATAATCTCGTAAAACTTTTTTAACAAATCTATTATTCTTTGGTCTGATGACATAGTAGGATTAATTTTATTTGTAGTATAGGCAACTCCTATTCCTAATGTTGGATCAGCAAAACCCAAAGATCCACCCCAACCATTATGACCAAAAGATTTTTTATTTTTTCCAAACAACCACCCACCTCGTAGTATTAAACCAACCTGAGACCATCTAATCGGCAGCATTAAACTTTGATCAATTCTACTAGTGCTTTCAGTTAAGCATTTTTTAATTGATGATTTTGATAATAAAATATTTTTTTCTAATAGCAGGTCATTTACAAAAATATCGTAAATTTTAGCAATAGATCTTGCATTCCCATGCCCATTCATTGAAGGAACTTCCGCGGTTTGCCAATTTTCTTTATTATAAAAACTTATTTCATGTTCAGGATTGTTAAATGCATTAAATTCAGATGATATTTTAGTTTGAGTTTTGTCCTCGTAGAGAACAGCAATATTTGACAGTTGATTTTTTGGAGTTCCGATGAAAAAATCTAAATCTAGTTTCTTTGATAGTAATTCAGAAACTAATTCTCCTAAGCTTTTTTTTGTGGTTTTTTTTATAATTTCACCGATTAAAAATCCGTGTGTTTTTGCATGATAATAAGTTTTTTCACCACATAGATGATCCGGTTCCTGATTTTCTAAAATATTTATTATTTTATTCCAATCTAAAAGATCTTCTTGTGTAATCTTTTCTTTAAATCTATAGAGCCCAGATTGATGGGACAAAATATGTTTTAGTTTAATTTCTCTTTTATTACTTTGTTTAAAAGTGTCCCAATAATAAGAGACAGATTTTTCTAAATCTAAAATGTTTTGATCAATTAGAATGGAAACAATAATTTCATAAATTCCTTTTGTCGCTGAAAATACATTTACGATAGTATTTTCTTCCCAATCCTTATTATTTGTATTTTTAAAACCACCATGGAGATCGATTAATGGTTTCCCTTCTTTATAAATTGCAAAAGAAGCGCCAATTTCTTCTCGTTTTAAGAAATAATTTTCAAATATTTTTTTAACAGGATTATATTTTTCTTCACAATAACCACTTATCATTTTTAAAATGATAAATTGAAAGCAAAGTTTTTTCCAAGACTAAGTTTGAGATCTTGACAGAATCTGGCCGCTTCAGCCCCATCAATTATTCTATGATCATAAGAGAGAGATATCGGCATCATTGCTCTTGCTATAAATTTTCCGTCAATAAAAACCTGTTTTATTTCTGTTTTTCCTATTCCAATTATTGCTACTTCAGGATTGTTAATAATTGGAGTAAAAAAACTTCCACCAATTCCTCCTAAACTAGAAATTGTCATTGACCCTCCAAAAAATTCTTTTTTATCTATTTTAAGTTCTTTACTAAGCTTGCTAATCTTTCTAAGTTCATTACTTAAAGTCAGAAGATCTTTTTGATCAACATTTCTCATTTTTGGAACCATCAAACCATGAGGCGTATCAACCGCAACTCCAATATGAAAATATTTTTTATAAATAATATTTTTACCAGTAGACTCAAGTGAGGAATTAAAGTTTGGGTATTTTTTCATGCCATTAACTAATGCTTTCATAATAAAAGCAAGAGGAGTGATAGTAATTTTTTCTTTTGTATTAAGGTCTATTAAATTTTTTCTAAAGTGTTCCATATCTGTAACATCAATTTCATCAAATTGAGTTACATGAGGAATTTCATTCCAGGCTTTAACTAAATGGGGACCTGATAGTCTTTTAATTCTTGGTATTTTTTGTATATCAATCTCACCAAATTCCCCGTGTTCATAGGGAAGCCTTTCTTCTTTTGTTTCTATTTTTTTTATTACCTCTTCTTTGTTAACTTTATTATTTAAAGTGCTTTTAATAAATTTTTTAATATCCTCTTCAATAATTCTTCCTTTTCTTGCGCTTCCATCAACTAACTGAATATCAACACCCAATTCTCTAGCAAATTTTCTTATTTTTGGACTTGCACTTTTTATACTTTGATATTCATGATTATCTTGAATGGTATTTTCTATAATTATTTTTTTTTTTATTTCTGTTTCTAAAGCTTGATTAAGAATCTCCGCAATTGAATCTCCAATTTTAACTTGTTGACCTTTTTTTAATATTATATTTTTAACAATTCCCGATATTGGTGAGGGAATTTCATAGGCACTTTCTTCATCTTCAATTAATAATGCTATTTGATCAATTTTAATGGGTTGATTTTTTTTTAGAAAAATTTCAGAAACAATTAATTTTTTAGTAGTTCCAAGCGGCGGAATTTTTAATAAAGTTGTATCATTTAAAGTTTTACTTTCTTTTTGTATTTCAATTTTTTTATTTTCGGGTTTTTTTTCTTGGATTAATTCATCAGAAGTTATTTCTATTTCACTTATTTTATCTCCTTCAGAAATTTTATCTCCAACTTTAACTTTAATATTTTTGATTTTACCAGAAAACTGAGAGGGAACTTCAACGCTTGATTTATCGCTTTCTAAAGTAATGATCCCATCATTTTTTTTTATATTTTGATTTTCTTTTATAAGAACTTCTATAATTTCTACATTTTTAAAATTACCAATATTCGGAACTACTAAATCAATAATTTTAGCCATTTTAAACTATAGTTTTGTCGGAATAGGTTTTTTTGGATCAATATTATATTTTTTCATCGCATCAGTAGCTACTTTTGATGCAATTTTTTGTTCTTTTACTAAAGTGCTTAATGTAGAATAAACAATAAACTCTTTATTAACTTCAAAAAACTTTCTTAAATTTTTTCTAGTATCGCTTCTTCCAAATCCATCCGTTCCCAAAGTTACATATGTACCAGGAACATAGTTTCTAATTCCCTCAGATAATGTTCTGATATAATCTGTAGCCGCTATGAAAGGACCCGTTCTTTTTTCAAAACACTTTTCTATATAAGTTTTTTCTGGTTTTTTATCTGGATTTAGTAAATTTTTTCTTTCAATTTCTATTGCATTTTTTCTTAATTCATTAAAGCTTGTTACGCTCCAGATATCAGAGTCAATTCCAAAGTCAGAACTTAATATTTCTGCTGCCTTTATTACTTCATTTAATATTGCTCCAGATCCAAGCAATTGAACTTTAGTTTTCCCTTTATTATTGATTTCTTTAAATAAATACATGCCTTTTAAAATATCTTCTTTTTTTACACCTTTAGGCATTGCAGGATGTTTATAATTTTCATTTAAAGTTGTTATGTAATAAAAAACATTTTCTTGTTTTTCATGCATTCTTTTCAACCCATCTTCGAATATTACTGCCAATTCATAAGAAAAAGTTGGATCATAAGTTACGCAGTTTGGAATAGTAGATGCCATTACTAAACTGTGACCATCCTGGTGCTGCAATCCTTCACCTGCAAGAGTGGTTCTGCCTGATGTTGCTCCAATTAAAAAACCTCTACATTGAGCGTCACCAGCTGCCCAAGCAAAGTCACCAATTCTTTGAAAACCAAACATTGAATAAAAAAGATAGATAGGAATCATTTCAATATTATGATTTGAATAAGATGTTCCAGCAGCTATCCAGGAAGACATGGCGCCAGCTTCTGTAATTCCTTCTTCTAATACTTGTCCACTTTTGTCTTCGCGATAAGAACTTAACTGCTCTGAATCTACAGGTTCATATTTTTGACCTTCATGAGCATAAATTCCAATTTTTTGGAAAAATCCCTCCATTCCAAAAGTTCTTGCTTCATCAGGAATTATTGGAACTAATCTTGAAGAATATTCTTTGTCTCTTAACATTTTAGTAAGCATACTAACAAGAGCCATAGTTGTTGAGAGTTCTCTATCTCCAGAATCTAAATAAGAAGATTCAAAAATTTCAGCAGTTGGGGTTTTTAAAGCTTTAGTCTTAGTTCTTCTTGTTGGAATAAAACCACCGAGTTGTTTTCTTCTTTCTTTGATGTATTGAATTTCTTCTGATTTTTCATCAGGTTTATAAAACTCTAAATTTTCAACTTGTTTATCTGTAATTGGAATATTAAATCGATCTCTAAAATAATACATATCATTCACATCCAATTTTTTTTGTTGATGGGTTGTATTGATGCTTTCCCCGCTTTTGCCCATTCCATAACCTTTAATAGTTTTTGCTAAAATTACCGTAGGAGATCCTTTGTGATTTTGAGCAGCATGATACGCGGCATATACTTTATGAGGATCATGACCTCCTCTATTAAGTTTCCATATATCCTCATCGGTCATATTTGAAACCAACTCTCTTAATTCTGGATATTTTCCAAAGAAATGACTTCTAACATAAGCTCCACCTTTGGCTTTGAATGCTTGGTATTCTCCATCAACACACTCTTCCATTCTTTTTAATAATAGACCCGTTTTATCTTTTGCAAGAAGAGGATCCCAATAAGATCCCCAAATAACTTTAATTACATTCCAGCCCGCTCCTCTAAACAAACCTTCCATTTCTTGAATTATTTTTCCATTTCCTCTTACAGGACCATCTAATCTTTGAAGGTTGCAATTGATTACAAATACTAAGTTATCCAACTTTTCTCTTGCTGCTAAACTAATAGCACCCGTTGATTCAGGCTCGTCCATTTCTCCATCACCTAAAAAAACCCAAACTTTTCTATTTTGATCTTCTATTAAAGATCTGTTTTGTAAATATTTCATAAATCTTGCCTGATAAATTGCCATGATAGGACCAAGACCCATCGATACTGTTGGAAATTGCCAGTAGTTTGGCATTAACCATGGGTGAGGATATGAAGACAATCCCCCACCATCAACTTCTTGTCTGAAATTTTCTAATTGTTTTGTAGTTATTCTTCCTTCAAGAAAAGATCTTGCATAAATACCAGGAGCGCAGTGACCTTGAAAATAAATTAAGTCTCCCAGATTTTTTTCATTTTGGGATTTCCAAAAATGATTAAAACCAACATCGTATAAAGTTGCGGCAGAGGCAAAAGTTGCAATGTGCCCTCCAAGCTCTGGAAGTTTCTTATTAGCACGCACAACCATGCATGCAGCGTTCCATCTAATTAAAGATCTTATTTTGTTCTCTACGACTTGATCTCCAGGAGATTTAGTTTCCATCTCCCTCGGTATTGTATTTATATAAGGTGTTTTTTGATTGTAAGGTAAATTTGAACCTGAGATGTAAGCTTGATTAATTAATTTACCTAAAAGATAATTAGCTCTTTTTGGACCATCTCTTTCAACAACGCTATTCAATGACTCAATCCATTCTATAGTCTCTTGAGGATCTACATCACCAATACTGTCTTGATCAGAGGAATAGTTTGTAAATTTCTTGTATTCAACTTTTTTTTCAAAATTTTGCTTAGGCTCTTCTTTTATAATTTTTTTCTCGTGATCTGTCTTTTCTAAAACTTTCTCAGCTTCTTGAATGATCTTTT
>AQUE01000004.1 GCA_000371845.1 alpha proteobacterium SCGC AAA280-P20 | reverse complement strand
TGATATTTAATTTATCTATGCCAAATAAATTCCTTTGTTCATTTGTCATTTGAATTTGTTTTGATTTTTTAACATCGGCTACAAATAACATATAAGGACTTTCAGAATTTATCTCAAACCACTCTGAAACTTTCTCAAACAAAACTGCAGGAGCAAACGGACGAAAGCTTTCTCTATATTTAACTTTTAAATTCAAATTTTTTTGCATTTTCTCAGATCTAGAGTCTGCAATAATAGATCTGTTGCCTAAAGATCTTGGACCAAATTCCATTCTGCCCTGAAACCAACCAACTGCTTTTTCTTCGGCTAATGCTTTGGCTGTGTCTTTTATAATTTGATCTGAAGTTAATTTTTTATAATTAGCTCCGCAGCTTTTTAGTTCATTTTCTACTTGGTCATCTGTAAATTGGGGCCCTAAATAGGATCCATTCATTGAATCAGTTTTTAAAATTTTACGTTTGTTATCTAATTCTTGATAATAAAATGCCTGAGCTGCTCCCAGCGCACCTCCGGCGTCACCTGAGGCTGGTTGAATCCAAATATTTTTAAACAAGCCTTCTTTTAAAATTTTACCATTTGCCACACAGTTTAAGGCAACTCCTCCTGCCATACATAAATTTGGTAACTTAAATTCTTTGAATAAAAATCTAGTGATCTTTAAAACGATCTCCTCAGTTGCAGCTTGAATTGATGCTGCCATATCCATATGAATTTGAGATAATTCATTCTCTGGTTCGCGTCTTTTCATATTAAATAATTTTGCAAATTTACTATTGGTCATTGTAAGACCTGTTGCATAATTAAAATAATCCATATTCAGTCTAAATGAGCCATCTTCTTTAACATCAATTAATTTTTCTAAAATAATATCTTTAAATCTTGGTTCTCCATACGGAGCGAGTCCCATCACTTTGTATTCTCCACTGTTAACTTTAAATCCTAAAAAATAAGTAAATGCTGAATACAAAAGACCTAAAGAGTGAGGAAAGTGTATTTCCTTTAAAATATTAATTTTATTATTTTTTCCTAAAGATACTGTTGTTGTTGCCCACTCACCAACTCCATCTAATGTTAAAATAATAGCCTCTTCATAGGGACTTGAAAAAAAAGCACTTGCGGCATGACTTAGGTGATGTTCTGAAAAATTTATCTTTTTAATATCGTTAAAATTATAATCTTGTTCTTTTAATGCATCAAAAAGCATTTTTTTTTGAAATAATTTTTCACTAAGCCATAAGGGCATAGACATAGAAAAAGATCTAAAACCACTTGGGGAAAAACCAATATAAGTTTCAAGTAATCTTTCAAATTTTAAAAAAGGCTTCTCATAAAACACCACATGATCAACCTCGTTTAATTTTAAACCTGATTCTTTTAAAACGTAATTAATTGCATTCTTTGGGTAACTCGCATCATGCTTTTTTCTTGTAAATCTTTCCTCCTGCGCTGCTGCAATAATTTCACCGTCCACAATAATAGCTGCTGCACTATCATGATAAAATGCTGAAATTCCAAGAACGGAAGTCACTTAAAAATTAAAATATAGTGTAAATAAATGGAGCAACTGCTGTGCCTTGGCTAAGCACAATTAACGCTCCAAATAAAACAAGAACGATCAGAATAGGAAGAAGCCAATACTTCTTTCTAACTTTTAAAAAATCCCAAAACTCTTTTAAAAATTCAATCATTAAAATTGTTTCTTCATACTCTGTACTTTCTCTTCTCTATTGATCCAATAAGAAGAGGCTCCTCTTTTTAAACCCATAACATCCTTTTTTAATATTCTAACAAGCATTCCAATAGGCGTTACCACAAAGAAAAAAACTAAACCCATAACAATTGGAGATATTATTTTTCCAAGTAAAATTCCAAATTGGATCCACAATTTGTTTAAAAAAGTAAATAAATTAGGTCTAATAATAGTTATAATTAAAAATACTAAAGAAAAAACAATAGACCAAACTCTAATAACTCCGCCTGATTTTAATGGGTAAAGCCCAACGATAAGAAAGAAAATAAAAAATAAAATTCCGAAAGTAATGTTATCTTTACTTTTAATATTAATTGAATTTTTCATAGCTAATATTCTAACCTTTTATCTTAAAAGTATTAAAAAATAATCCACAAATGTTAATGTTAAAGACAATTAACTTCAAATAATAACAATTCAATAAAAGAATCTTGAAGATTAATAAGATTAAATTACAGTGTATTCATGAAACAAGATTACTCAGTAAAAGACATCTTAAATGCAGTAGATGATATTCTAAAAGTTAAATCTGCTGAAGAATCAAAGAAAAAAATTGCAAACGAGATTCCCGTAAAAGATATCTTAAACGCTGTAGATAATATTTTAAAAGTTAAACCTATTCAAGAATCAGCGAGAAGAATTATAAATGAAGTTTCTTCAAAAAATGAAAGTCCAAAAAAATTAATAAATAATATGGAATCCAAAAAAGAAAATGAAATGAAAAAAAAATATGATTTATTAGTGGTAAATAATGCTAAAGATATTTTAATATTAAACCGTATTATTTTTAAATGATTATTGAATGCGCTTGTAAGAAATATAAGTTTGCTGTGAAAGCTGAAGAAATTGGTATTAATGGTCGAGTAGTCCAGTGTGGAGTTTGCGATGAAAAATGGTTTCAAGAACCAGCAAGTTCAGAAGAATTTAAAGTTTTAAAAGAAAATCAAATAAAACAAGAAGAGGAAAAAAAAGAAAAATCTAAAAATCAAAAAATAATAAAAGAAAAACCTAGCAAAAATAATGTTCCAATTAAATATGAGAATAAAAGTAAAATAAATTATATTAAAATCTTTTTCACTATTCTGATTGTCTCAATAATAGGTATAGCTGTTAGCTTTGAAAACAGAGAATATATACTTAGTAAAAATCCTGAGTTTGCTGATTTCTTTAGTCTTTTAGAAGAATTTGTTGAATATTTAAAAAAATATTATTCAGACATTATAGAAGCATTTATACCAAAACCAAAATAAACACTTTATGAGCTTAATTACCGGTTTAATACTTTTTGTGGTTGGGGTAGTTGGAACTATTCTATTCTTTGTATTTTTATCTTGGATTGAAAATAATAAAAAATAATTAAGAACAAAGCTTAGAAATTAAAAAATAAAGCTCCATTCCTTTTGTTTGATAAGAATAAGCAACTACTAAAAGAAATAAAGCAAAACCAACCCATAAAAAAATTGCTGATTTTTTCATGCTGTTTGTTTTTCTAATCTTGTTATTGTTTTTTCCTCAATAGGATAATTAATAATTGCACCAAATACTCCAAGTGCAATTGAAATATACCAAACAATATCATAAGAGCCTGTCATATCGTAAACTTTACCCCCTAACCAACCTCCTAAAAAAGCTCCGACCTGATGAAATAAAAATGCAATTCCATAAAGCATGCTCATATTTTTAACACCAAAAACTGTCGTAATTGTTCCTTGGGTTAAAGGAATTGTTGAAAGCCATAATACTCCCATTAAAGCTGCAAATACATAAGCTGTTAAATTTGAAACAGGAAATAAAATAAAAATTAAAATAATTACTGCACGAGATGCGTAAATTGAACTTAAGAGTAAAGGCTTTCTAATTTTAGCTCCTAAGAATCCTGCATAATAAGTTCCAAAAATATTAAATAGTCCTATTAATGCTAACACAATAGTTCCAATTTGCGGTGACAATCCTTTATCAATTAAGAATGCAGGCGCGTGAGTCATAATAAAAAAAAGAATTGCTAATATTGAAAAGATTTAATTATTTAAAAAGTCTTATTATAAGAAATTGAAAACAGACTAGAATTTAAACTATTGTTTGTTGATTGAGTATAAAAGAAGTTAAAATTTAAATCAGATTTTTCTTCTATATTTTTAGCAACATAACCAATCCCTGCTGTTAAAAAATCATCTTTAGTTTTTGGTAAAGTACTTGCGCTCCAGCTATTTTCACCAATCATAGATGAGGTATTGGTGTGACCATCTAAATACTGCTGCCTATTTGCAAATAATGAAAAGTTTGCTCCTTCAGTTATTTTGTCAGTTTGAATAAAGTTATTTTCTAAAGTAAATCCAATTTCTGGTTTTATCGCTAAAACATTGTGAGATTTAATTTCTAATGCACTGCCAGATCCGCCTGTTTCTTTATAATTTTTAACAATACCATAAGTTGTTGTAAATGAAGCTGATGGATAAAAATTCAACCCAAGTAATTCCATTTTCTTTACATATTGAACTGAAAAATCTAACCCACCATTTGTTGGTGATGATTTTAATATTTCACTTGTCTCGCTAATATTTCTAACGTTATCAATAAATGAAACATAACCACTGAAAGTAGCTGTTGATCCGTATTCTTTTTCATCTAATTTTCTATAAATACTTCCATGAATAGTATTTGTTTTTGTATTACCCTCTCCAGCATCTAAAGTAAGTTTGCTTTTAGAAAATCCTAATGAATAGCCTTGATATAAATTCTCATCAATTTTATGCTGAAAACCTCCTAGTAATCCGTAAGAGTCACTTCCATAACTATTGTCATCACTATTTATAGCTGCATAATTTGTAACGGATCCAAAGGTTCTAAGAAAAAAACCACTTTCTTTTAAATCATCTTTTTCAACTAGATTAATATTTCTATTAGATTTAAAAAACTCTAATGCATTAACGGGTACTTGATTATTTTTATAATCAAAGAAAGCATTATCATCAGAATAATTTGCAGGCTGAATTTTTGCATAAAGATTATTTGTTTGTAAATCAGCAAAAGTTAAATTTCCTTGATTTGTTTTGGTTACATTAGTCATTGAAGATGAAGATCCTGGTGAAGTAACAGTAGATAGCGCTGTTTTAAAACTTGACTGAGCCTGCACTGATTGAGCTGCAGCTTTAACAGTTGTTGTACCTTGTATTTTTTTTACTGCAGATTCAAGTTGAGCCTCTGAAAGATTATCTAAAGTATTTGTTAAAGTAGTTTTAGTGCCTTTGGTTCTTATGGCTTCTAATTGTGTAGCAATGCTTGTGAGTTGTGGTTTAGTTACTGTTTGATTATAAGCCGAACGAGATGGTGAGGATCCTGTTATTATTAAATCATAATTAGTAGTATCAGAAGCTAAAGTCCAACTGTAAGATCCATAAGTTCCAGATAAAGATGATAAATGAGAACTGGTAACACCTGTTAAGACGTCTTGATAAGTTCCAGCTGCAACAGTAGATCCTGCATAAATACCAAAAGTTGTTGAGCCGGATGGCAAAGTAAAAATGATTTTGCCGAAGTCAGAAGTACTATTAATAATAATATTATAATATGTAGGTAATTTGCCCCTATATTTTAAGGATCCAGATGAGTTACCTTGTCCTTGTGAATTGTTCAAATTTGTTATTGTGCCATCATTATAAATTCCATAAGCATATGATCCTGAGGCAGAAACTGTGCCTGAATTTGTTAGAGTTGTTGTTATGGCGCCTACACTATTATAAATTCCATAAGCATATGATCCTGAGGCAGAAACTGTGCCTGAATTTGTTAGAGTTGTTGTTATGGCGCCTACACCATTATAAATTCCATAAGCATATGATCCTGAGGTAGAAATTGTGACTGAGTTTGCCAAATTTGTTATTGTGCTATTATTACGAATTCCATTACCATAGTTTCCTGATGTAGAAATTGTTCCTGAGTTTGTTAAATTTGTTATAGTTGATGTATAATTATAAATTCCATTACCATATAGTCCTGACGTAGAAATTATCCCTAAGTTGTTTGTTAAATTTGTTATATTTGCTGATGTATAGATACCATAGCCCCAATCTCCTGTAGCGTTAACTAAACCTCGGTTTGTTAAATTTGTTATATTATTAGAATTATTTATTACACCAGAATGGCTACTTGAGGAAGAAATTGATCCTGAGTTTTCAATATCGGCACAAAAAGAATTTTTAATTAATAAAAAATTTAAATTAATTATACTTAATAAGAATATTAATTTTAAATTTCTGCGTAAATTAAAAAACATAAAAATTATATATAATTACTTTATATAAAATAAAAACTATAATTTGAAAGCGTTATATTATTATTGTTTTATGAAAATAATCTAAGCCATATTTCTTAGAACATACTGAAGAATCCCGCCATGCTTGTAGTATTCAGTTTCATTATCAGTATCGATTCTAGAAAGAACATTTATTTTTTTAGAACTTCCATCTTCGTATAAGAATTCAACAGTTACTTCTTCTCTGGGCTTTAAACTTTTTTCAACGTTTAGAATATTTATGATTTCAGATCCTTTTAAATTTAAAGTTTTTCTAGAAAAACCTTCTTTAAACTGAAGAGGTAAAATCCCCATACCGACTAGATTAGATCTGTGGATTCTCTCAAAGCTTTCTGCAATAACAGCTTTAACTCCTAAAAGTTTTGTTCCCTTTGCAGCCCAGTCACGTGATGATCCTGTTCCGTACTCTTTTCCAGCAATTACAATAAGATCTACTTTTCTTTTTTGATACTCCATAGAAGCATCAAATACTGGCATTACTTTTTTATCAGGGTGCAGCATTGTAACTCCGCCTTCTGTACCTGGTGCCATTTCATTTTTAATTCGAATGTTTGCAAATGTTCCGCGCATCATCACTTCATGATTTCCTCTTCTTGCTCCATAAGAGTTAAAATCTTTTTGCAATACTTGATGCTGCATAAAATAATCGCCTGTAGGTCCAGACTTTTGAATAGATCCTGCTGGAGAAATATGATCCGTTGTTATTGAATCAGCTAAAATAAGAAGAGGTCTTGCGTTTTTAATCGCTTTAAATCCTTCTGGTTTGTCAGGTAAATTTTCAAAGAATGGTGGTCGTTTAACGTAAGTTGATTTTTCATCCCAATCATAAATACTGCTCGCAACTGTTTTAATTTTCTGCCAGCTAGCAGGACCTTCTGAAACGTTATCGTACCTTGATCTATACATCTGCGCTGTGATTGAAGTTAAGATCGTATCTGCAATCTCTTTATTAGATGGCCAAATATCTTTTAAGAATACGTCTTTGCCACTCTTATCTTTGCCAAGTGAATCTTTATAAAGATCAAACGTCATTGAACCTGCTATAGCGTAAGCTACAACAAGAGGAGGTGATGCTAAGTAATTTGCTTTAACTTGTGGATGCACTCGTCCTTCAAAATTTCTATTTCCTGAGAGAATTGATGCTACGTATAATTCGCCTTTTGTAATCGCGTTATTAATATTGTCATTTAACGGTCCAGAATTTCCAATGCAAGTTGTGCAGCCATAGCCTACTAAATTAAAACCTAATTGATTTAGATAAGTACCTAGTCCAGCTTTTTCTAAGTAGTCTGTCACAACTTTTGAACCAGGTGCTAATGAAGTTTTAACCCAAGGCTTAGAAGACAATCCTTTTTCAATTGCTTTTTTAGCAAGAAGACCAGCAGCAATTAAAACGCTAGGATTAGAAGTGTTTGTACAAGATGTGATTGCAGCAATTACGATATTTCCATCTTTTAATTTGTAATTTGTGTTTTCAACTGCGTATTCTTTTAAAGCGGTTCTTTTTATTGTCTCTTTGAAGTTTTTATCAAAATCTTTTGCAGCATCCGTTAATAAAACTTTATCTTGTGGACGTTTTGGTCCTGCAATTGTTGGTACTACTGTGCTTACATCTAAACTTAAAGTATCCGTAAATACCATGCCTGAACTTGTCCATAGTCCCTGCTCTTTTGCATAAACTTCTATAAGCTTAATTAAGTCTTTATCTCTTCCAGTAAATTCTAAATATTTTAACGTCTCTTCATCAATTGGGAAAAATCCACATGTCGCTCCATATTCTGGCGCCATATTTGCAATGGTTGCTCTGTCTGCAAGAGATAAATTTTTTAAACCTTCCCCATAAAACTCTACAAATTTTCCAACTACACCTTTTTTTCTTAACATTTGCGTAACGGTTAAAACTAAATCCGTTGCTGTTGTGCCTTCTGGTAATTTTCCTGTAACTTCAAACCCGACAACTTCTGGAATTAACATTGAAATAGGTTGCCCTAACATTACAGCTTCAGCTTCAATTCCACCAACTCCCCAACCAAGAACGGAAAGACCGTTGACCATTGTTGTGTGACTGTCGGTGCCTACTAAAGTATCAGGATAAATAGTTAACTCTCCGTTTACTTCTGAAGACCAAACTACTTTTGATAAATATTCTAAATTTACTTGATGACAAATTCCTGTTCCTGGAGGGACCACTTTAAAATTATCAAATGCTTGCTGACCCCATTTTAAAAATGAATATCTTTCACCATTTCTTGAAAATTCTTTTTCAACGTTTAAATCAAATGAATCTTTATTTGCATAATTATCAACCATAACTGAATGATCAATGACTAAATCTACTTGCGATAACGGATTAATTTTTTTTGGATCTTTATTTTTTGCTTTTACTGCATCGCGCATTGCAGCTAAATCTGCAACCGCTGGAATTCCTGTGTAATCCTGCATTAAAACTCGAGCTGGGCGATATGCGATTTCAGTGTCTGAAGTTTTAGTGTTTAGCCAACTTTGAATGGCATTAATTTGGATTTTATCAACTGTGCTATTGTCTTCGTAACGAAGTAAATTTTCTAATAAAACTTTAAGAGATTTTGGAAGTTTGCTTATATCTTTAAGACCGTTCTTCTCAGCTTCTGTTAAACTGTAAATAACGTAATCTTTTCCATTAACTTTAATTGTTTTTTTAGATTTAAAAGAATTAATTTTGCTCATAGTTGCTTAGGAAATTCACGATTTATTTACTATCGCAGGCATATAACTTCAACGGTTTATTTTGGTTTCTCGGAAGTTCTTCACACGTACCATCAAAACATATGCTCCAATTCTTAATATTCGTTTCAGAGGTTGCTAAGATCAATTCATCTTTAGCGCTAACTTTTGGTTTATAAACCCACCAACCTTTGATTAATTTAGCATTTGATGGCGGCTCCATTCCAGCGCCCGAACCTTTGATTCTGGCCTCGACAATTTTAAGTTTAGAATTAATTATTTTCCAATCTTCCTGCCATTCGACTTTTTCAATGGAGTGAGTCCATGTTAATGTAAAAAAAGAAATTGCGAAAGTTGTAACTTTGGCTCCTGTCAAAACGCATAAACTCATCTATTAGCGACGAGCTAATTTTTTAATTCTGTACCAAATTAAAAAAATTGTGATTGCTGTAATTATAAATCCTATTTTATCAAGTATTGGATCTGAAATAATAAACAGTCCAGCAGCCAAAACACCAAATGCTCTTTCAGTCCAATTGAGAGTGACTTTGTAGTGCCCTATTACAGCCATTCCCCAAAATATTATTGCAATAGATACTTTTATAAAAATATAAATTACCGAAAGCGAAAATACATCTAAACTTTTGCCAGTTGGATTTTGCAACATCAGTTCTGGTGCATACACTGCCATGAACGGTATGACAAAACCTGCTGCAGCTATTTTCATAGACTCATTTGCAATTTTATTACCATCCTCTTTTGCGATAGGTGCTGCCGCCATACAAGCAAGGGCAACAGGCGGAGTTAAGTCTGCTAAAATTCCAAAATAGAAAACAAACATATGACTTACTAAAAGAGGGATACCTAATTTAAAAAGAGCGGGACCCGCTATAGCAGAGGTAATAATATAGGTTGGAATAGTTGGAATTCCAGTTCCAACGATAATACAAACGATCATCGTCAAAAACAAAGATATCATTAAACTATTTTTGCCAATCTCAATAATTAACTGACCAATTGTATTTGCAATTCCAGTTAATGTTAAAGCACCAATAATTATTCCAACAATTGCACAAGCAAGTCCAACTGGTAAAGCTGTCTTAGCTCCATCTGCTAAAGAGTCTCTACAATCTATTAAAGTTTTTTTTCCACCTTTTACAAAAAAGTTCCAAACTAATAATAAAAATAAAGTTATAATAATAATTGTCGTTCCTAATTTAAAAAAGGAAGAAGCAATAAAACCTAGCGCTATCCAAAAAATAAATCTTTTTGCTTTAGATGAAAAACCAAGAGTAATTGACGCTCCTAAAATTAAGAAGGTCGTTAAAATTAAACCAATAATTCCAGCGTACAATGGCGTATAGCCGGCAAATAAAAGGTAAACTAGAGCTGCTAACGGCAAAACTAAATACCATTTTTCTTTTAAAGCCTTTAAAGCTGAAGGTAATTTATTTTTTGGTAAACCAAGTAAATTATTTTTACTTGCTTCTAAATGTACCATCCAAAAAGCTGATGCGTAATAAAAAAAAGCCGGAAGTATTGCTGCGATACAAACTTCATAATATTGAATTCCCAAAGTTTCTGCCATGATGAAGGCAACAGCTCCCATAACTGGGGGCATAATTTGTCCGCCCATAGAAGCGGTTGATTCAACGCCACCTGCAAAAGCAGATTTGTAGCCAAACTTTTTCATCAACGGTATAGTAAACTGTCCAACAGTTACAACGTTTGCAATTCCAGATCCTGAAATTGTTCCCATCATTCCAGAAGATATGACGGCAACTTTTGCTGGGCCTCCAGTCATGTGTCCAACTAAGCCCATAGAGACATCATTAAATAATTTAATCATTCCTGCTCTTTCTAAAAATGAACCAAATAAAATAAATAAATAAATATAAGTAGATGAGACGTAGATAGGTACTCCATAAATTCCTTCTGTGCCGAAAGACATTTGCTCTATGATTTGTTTAAAATCATATCCTCGATGTTGAAAAATCCCCGGTAAATAATTTCCAAATAAACAATAAAGAAGAAAAAAACCTGACATTATTGGAAGTGAAGATCCCATTAATATCCAACAAGAAACGAACAGTACTGATAAAGCCACAACGCCTACAATAATATCTGCAGTATTTGGATCTCCAGCTCTAACAATTAAATCTTTGTATTCAATAAATTGGTACAGACCAATACCAAAACTTAAAATTCCTAAAATCCAAAAAATAGTTCTCGAAATTAAACTGTATTTTTTTAATGCACTAATAAGAGGAAGGCCTATTAAGCCCAAAAATCCAACATGAATTGCTCTGACAACTTGACTAGCTAAATCAATAATATGAGCAGCAGTTAATAACTGAAAAACAGAAAAAAGAATTGCAATATAAAATAGTATTGTTCCTTCAGTACTCTTTGGAAAATCTTCAATAATTGCATCGGATAAGACAGCTGAACTTTTATCAGCTGTCTTAGATCCTCTTATTTTTTTCATTAATTAACTTATTAAGTAAAAATTATTTAATAAGTCCTTTTTCTTTGTAATACTTAGCTGCGCCCGGATGTAGCGGAACTGGTGAGTTCTTAGCTGCATCTTTTAGAGAAATGTCTTTAGCGGCAGAATGAGAAGCGATCATTTCAGGAAGACTCTCGTAGAATAATTTTGTCATCTGATATGCTGTTGCTTCAGAAACATCTTTACGAGTCACCAAATAGTTAATTACTGATGCAGTATTAACATCTTCTGTTTGACCTTTGTAAGTGTTTGCTGGGATCTTAGCAGCAACAAATGGTGCTCCCATTTTTTTTACTATTTCCGCTGGAACAGACACCACAACGATATCTAATGAAGTAGAAAGATCTTTAAGTGATGCCACACCTAGACCTGCTGACTGAAGAGTTGCATCTAATTGTCTATTCTTAATTAATTCAACAGACTCTGCATAAGGTAAGTACTCAATTTTTCCTAAATCTTTGTAGCTCATACCTGCTGCTTTAAATAAAGCTCTAGTATTTAACTCAGTTCCAGATTTAGCGGCTCCAACTGACAAACCTTTTCCTTTAAGATCTGCTAAAGTTCTGATTTTAGAATCTTTAGAAGCTACGATTTGGATATAATTTGGGTAAATTGCACCAATCACTCTTAGTTTATCAAGTTTAGTTTTAAAACCTGCATCTTCATTTCCTTGCCAAGCGTCTTTAAGAGCATCTCCTAGAACGAATGCAAGCTCACCTTTTCCATCTTGAAGAAGATTTAAATTTTCAACAGAAGCTTTTGTTGCTTGAACTTGAACTTTGGCATCTTTAATTTTTTCACCATAAATTTTTGAAATTCCAACTCCTAGAGGATAATAAACACCTGATGTTCCACCAGTTAAAATGTTTATAAACTCTGCTGAATTAGAAGTGCTGACTGTAAACAGTAGCGCAGCTAAAATTGATGTTATTTTTTTAAACATACTAATCCTTTTTAAATTGTTTATATTTTTAAATTATAGATTAAAAAAAAACGTAAACTAGATGTAATATACTGTTCTACTTTAGATTGCATTGTTCTAATCGAATTATGAATAAAAGAGTTTTTATAAAAAAAATATTTACAGTAATGTTGGTAATTAATTTTTTTAAAATTAAAGCAACATCAGCAAAAGAAAAAATGACAAAAAGCAAAGAAGAGTGGGGAAAAATTCTCTCAAAGTCAGAATATGATGTGCTTAGAAATGAAGGCACAGAGAGAGCTTACACAAGCGCATTAAATGAAGAAAAAAGAGAGGGGAACTACTACTGTGTTGGCTGTAATAGTAAACTTTTTAGTTCAAAAATGAAATTTGATAGCGGCACAGGGTGGCCTTCTTTTTTTGAATGTTATCCTAATGCATTTGAAACGAGCACTGATTTTAAATTAGTTTATCCAAGAACAGAATACCATTGTGCAAAATGTGATGGTCATCATGGACATTTATTTGATGATGGACCTAAACCTACTGGCAAAAGATATTGCAATAATGGAATTGTTTTAAAATTTGTTCCAGAAAAAATTGGTTAATATGAATAATTCTAATTTTGCGTCTGAAGTTAGTAAAAAAGGATTTATCAATCACATTGGGGGAATTAATTTTAAAAAAATTTCAGAAGATGCATTTGAATTTAGCGCAATAGTAAAAGATTATAATCTGAACTCAGGTGGCATTAGTCATGGAGGATATATCGCTGCAATACTAGATAATGGAATGGGTACCGCCGCTTATCAAGTAATTGATGGAAAAAGATGTGTAACTATTGCGTTGGATATAAAATTTATCTCGGCATCAAAAGAAGGTGACGCCTTAATTGGCAAAGTGAAAATATCAAAAAAAACTAATTCTTTGGTTTTTGTAGTTGCTGAATTATTTGAAAAGACAAATTTAGTTGCTACAGCTTCAGGGACTTGGAAAATTATATAATACTATTTCCAAATTTCTTTTAATCTAGCCGGTCTTCCGCAGCCAAGTAAATAAGAATAATAATGTGTTGCATTTTCTTTATAATAATTTTGATGATAATCCTCTGCTGGGTAAAAATTCTTAAATTCAACAAAGGCTGTTTTAATTTTTTTTCTATTCAATGATTTCATTTCATGAATAGATTGATCAATTAACTTATTTTCCTCATTGTTTTGATAAAAAATTACTGAAGTATAGCTATTTCCTTTGTCGCAAAACTGGCCCTTTCCGTCATATGGATCAATATTAATCCAAAAATTTTTAAGCAATTCTAAATATGAGATTACTTTGGGATCATAAGTTATTTTAACAGTTTCAATGTGTCCGGTTCGACCTCTCAAAACTTCTTCATATGTTGGATTTGCTTTTGTGCCTCCGCTATAACCAGAAACGACATCGCTCACTCCGTCAATTTTTTCAAAAGCAGCTTCCATGCACCAAAAGCAACCACCAGCAAAATATGCATATTTTTTATCTTCTGAATAAGAGACTGATGAAAAAAATAAGATAAAAAATAAAATTAATAATTTTTTCATTTTAATGAATGTAAAGATTTAAAATTCCAAATAAAATAATTCCAAAAAAAGATGCCAACAAAACATTCTTTTTTGAGATAAAAAGAACAATAATAGTAAGGCCTGCAACAAAAATTCTAATAAAAGTTGATGTTTGTTCTAAAGCTCCAACTGGATGAATAAAAATTCTAGCAATCAATGCGCTTAAAATTCCATAAGAAACACAAGAAACAAATTTAAATAATTTCCCCTCTTCATTTACATATTTTGCAGATAACACTCCTAAAAACCTAGATATATAAGTTGCGGCAGCGGAGATTAGGATTGCTATATAAATATAATTTGCTGACATATTTTACTTTATAAAAATTAAATAAGAAGTTATTCCTGCAATTAATCCCGCAATCAACACGGACCAACTAGGTGTCGCCAAATATAAAAGAGGAGATAATATTACTGATAAAACGACTGTTGAAATAATGTAATTCTTATTTAGTCCAGCAACAATCATACACATAAAATAAATGGGGTTTAAATAAATAATTGCTATAAAAATATTTTTACTAATGACTCCAGCTGTATAAAAACCAATTACCGTTGTAATGGTCGACATAATCCAAAGTGTTGCGCTGAGACCTAAAAAAAAACTAAAACGATTTTCTTTCTCAACCGTTTTGTAATTGTTAAGCATATATACCCAACTTGTGACTGCTATAAAATGCGCAACTACATAGTAATGCCATCTTGGTCTATTCTGTTCTTTTATAACTGGAATTAAATTTATAGTCATTGGGTACAACCTTGCATTGGTCAAATAGACTGATAAAAAAATATTTAAAAAAGTTCCATGAACAATAAGTGTCTCTGCCATCACTACCTGTCCTGGTAAAGCAAAACTAATTAGAGTTGAAAGAAAACTTTGCGTAGCATTTAGTCCAGTATTTTTAAAAAGAGCGCCTAATGCAAAAAAACTTGCTGCTAAACTTATTCCTGGAATTCCAATTCCAGCAATACATCCTTGTCTAAAATGTTGATTAAATGTTTTGCTCATAAATTAATTTTAGTGCTCAAAATTCTATAAGCCAGAAATAATAAAGCGCATCCAGATAATCTGCTTATTAAATTTGGATAATTTTTAAGAAAGATTGCAATTCTACTAGAAACACCAGCATAAATTGTTAAAAAGAAAAAATCTAAAAATACATGCGTTGTCATTAAAATAGTGAAATGAATTATAAAATTATTATTAGGATCTAAAAAAGTTGGAAACATAACTACAAAGAAAACTATAGCCCCCGGACTAAATAAGGCAGAAATAAATCCATCTTTAAATAAATCAAATGCTGATCGAGTGCTGAATGTTTTGTCTATTGTAACTTTAGTTTTTCTTCCCAAAAACTTTATTGCTAAATAAATTAAATACAATCCTCCAATCCATTTGAAAGTATCTAAAATTTGAGGATGAGGCTTCATTAGTGCATAAACACCGAATGTTGCGCATATCATTTGAATTGCATTGGCAGAAACGTCCCCTAAACCTGTCCATAAACTTTTTGGAAAACCATAGTTCATAGAATTGGTAATAATTAGAATTCTTTGTGGCCCTGGAGTAATAAAGAGTATTGTTATTAATTGAACAAATAGTAAATAATTGTTTGGTATCATTGATAAATCTAGATCTATATTGACTAATTATCTTAATAAAGTTATTTAATTTTCTGCGCCGAGTTATTTCAAATTGCGGGCGCTATATAAATCCAGCTAAAGCGATGCAATCATAACCGCCGCTTTATCTGGTGGTTTTTTAGAAAAAATTTCAAAAAAACCTTTGTTTAGAATGAATTATGAGCAAAAATTTGAATATTAGTTTTGAGTTCTTTCCAGCCAAAGATCAAACGGCTGATGAAAGCCTATGGGAAAGCTTTATTAAACTAGAAGTGTTTAATCCAAAGTTTGTATCCGTTACCTTTGGTGCGGGTGGTGGTGAACGAGATAAAAGTGATTATTTAGTAAAAAAAATAAAAAAGAATTCAAATACTCCAGTTGCAGGACACCTTACTTGTGTTGATATGAGTAAAGATGAAATTAACGCTATCGCTCTTGATTGGTTAAACAATGGAATTAATAAAATTGTGGCTTTGCGTGGTGATGTAAGAAAAAAAGATTTAAAATATAAACCTCATGAAAAAGGCTACATCAATGCTGCTGATATGGTTAAGGGTTTAAAAAAATTAGGAAATTTTGAAATTGCGGTAGCTGGTTATCCTGAAAAACATCCTGAATCTAAAAATGAAAATGAAGATTTAGAAAATCTAAAAATTAAAGTAGATCAAGGCGCTGATAAAATTATAACCCAATTCTTTTTTGATCATGAAAAATTTTTAAGGTTTAGAGATAAATCAATTGCACTTGGCATTAAAGCTCCTATTATTCCTGGAATTTTACCTATTGGTAACTTTAAAAAAGTAAAAGATTTCAGTTTAAAATGCGGAACATCTATTCCTAAATGGATAGAGGAAAAATTTTCTAATTTAAAAGAAGCAGAAAAATTTGTTGGTGCTGAGTTAGCTTGTGATTTAATAAATAAACTTCAAGCTGAAGGCGTTAACGAATTTCATTTTTACACGCTAAATAAATATGAATTAACATATGCGGTTTGTAAAAATCTACTAAACATAAAAAAAACAGAAAAAAAAGAATACAATCAAAATACAAACCAATTTTTTAAACAAAAGGAGATATATATATAATGATAAAAATAAACTGCATTGGTTACCCAAGAATAGGTCCAAAAAGAGAATTGAAGACGGCTTTAGAAAAATATTGGAAATCTGAAATTTCTGAGAGTGATTTATTGAAATGTGCTAGTGAATTAAAAAAAAATAACTGGCAAACACAAAAAGATAATGGAGTTGATTATATTTGTTCAAATGATTTTTCTTTTTATGATCAAGTTCTAGATACAATTTGCTTAGTAGGTTCGATTCCTGAAAGATACAAACATAAACACGATAAAGTTTCTTTTAAAACTTATTTTGCAATGGCGCGTGGATCTCAAACAAAAGATTTGGATGTTCCTGCGCTTGAAATGACAAAATGGTTTGACACTAACTATCATTACTTAGTGCCAGAATTTTCTAAAAATCAAAAATTTAAATTAAGTTCAAACAAACCATTTGATGAATTTGATGAAGCAAAAAAATTAGGCTTTAATACCAAGCCAATTATTCTAGGACCACTTACTTTTTTAAGTCTTGGAAAGACTACAGATGAATCTTTCAAAAGCATTGATTTATTAGATAATTTACTTCCAGTTTATGCTGAGATTTTGTCCGGTTTAAATAAAAGAGGTGCTGAATGGATTCAAATTGATGAGCCTATTTTAGTTAAAAATCAAAGTGCTGATTTTACTAAACTAATCAAAAAAACTTTAAATCAATTAAAGAAATTTGCAGGTTCCTCTAAAATTATCTTAACAACGTATTTTGAAAAACTAGATTCCGAAGTTGAAAAAGAAATTTTAGATAGTGATGTGGATGGTGTTCATTTTGATCTTATACGTGGAAAAATCTCAAATATAAATTCTTTAAAAGATATTAATAAAACAATTTCTATCGGAATTATTGACGGAAGAAATATTTGGAAATCCGACGTTAATCAAAAAATTGAGCAAGTGACAGAGTATTCAAAAAATATTAAAAATTTATGGATCTCTTCTTCTTGTCCGTTATTGCATACTCCTTATGACTTAGGATTGGAGACTAAAGTTCCTGAAAAAATTAGAAAGTGGCTTTCCTTTTCTAAACAAAAAATAATTGAGCTTAATCATATTAAAATTTCATTAAACAAAGGTAATAATGAAATCAAAAATTACTTAGATGAAAATAAAAAAGATATCACAAGTAGAGCAACATCTGAGTTAATTCATGATGATAAAGTTAAACAAAGAGCTAAAAATATTACAACGCAGATTTTAAATAGAAAATCTAACTTTGTTAAAAGATCCGAAATACAAACTAAGGTATTTAAATTACCTTTGTATCCAACAACAACTATTGGATCTTTTCCTCAAACATCTGATGTAAGAAATGCCAGAGCTAAATTTAAGAAAAATGAATTAAGCTTGAAAGAATATGAGGATTTTCTAAAAACTAAAACAATCGACGCTATCAAAAAACAAGAGCAAATAGATATCGATGTTATTGTTCATGGAGAGTTTGAGAGAAATGACATGGTTGAATACTTTGGTGAACAGCTTAAAGGATTTACATTTACATCTAGTGGCTGGGTACAAAGTTATGGTTCACGATGCGTAAAACCTCCAATTATCTTTGGAGATGTTTCTCGTCCAGAATCTATGACAGTACAATGGTCAAAATTTGCTCAAGACCAAACAAAGAAAATTGTTAAGGGAATGTTAACTGGTCCAATAACAATTTTACAATGGTCTTTCGTTAGAGATGATCAGCCAAGAAAAGATACGGCATTACAAATTGCTTTTGCAATAAGAGATGAGGTTGAAGATCTTGAGAACAATGGCATTAAAATGATTCAAATTGACGAACCTGCTTTAAGAGAAGGTTTGCCTCTGAAGAAAAATGATTGGAAACAATATTTAGATTGGGCTGTTAAAGCTTTCCAAATTTCTGCTGCTGTTGCAAGAGATGAAACTCAAATTCACACACATATGTGTTACGCTGAATTTGAAGATATTATCGATGCTATTGCTGCTTTAGATGCTGATGTTATCTCCATAGAAACATCGAGATCTAGAATGGAATTATTAAAAACATTTGAAAAATTTAAATATCCTAATGAAGTAGGACCTGGTGTTTATGACATTCATTCTCCTAGGGTTCCTAATAAAAATGAGATGAAAGAACTGATTCAAAAAGCATCTAAGTTAATTGATAAGAAAAGAATTTGGGTAAACCCAGATTGCGGACTTAAAACTAGAGGCTGGCCTGAAACAATAGCTGCACTTGAAACTATGGTGCAAGCAGCGAAGGAATTAAGAATCGAAAAATGAAAAAAACAAAACGCGGAACTAACACTAATTTAATTCGAGGAGGATTAAACAGAAGTCAGTTTAATGAGACTTCTGAAGCGTTGTTTCTAACATCAGGATTTGTTTACGATAGCGCTGAACAAGCTGAAGCTATTTTTAAAGGTAGCAAGAAAGGCTTTCAGTACACTCGATACTCAAATCCTACTGTTGAAACATTTGAAAAAAGATTAGCACTGCTAGATGGTTCTGAGAATTGTTTTGCAACAGCAAGCGGAATGGCTGCTGTTTTCTTTTCGTTGATGTGTCAATTAAAAGCTGGAGACCATTTAGTTTCATCTTCTGCTTTGTTTGGATCCTGCAAAGAAATTATAAAAAATATTCTGCCTAGATATGGGATTGAAGTAACATTTGTAGATGGAAAAAACATAAATGAATGGAAAAAGGCTATCAAGAAAAATACAAAGATTTTTTTCTTTGAAACGCCTTCAAATCCACTCTTAGAATTAATTGATATTAAAGCTGTTTGTAATATTGCAAAAAAACATAAAATTAAAACTGTTGTAGATAATATTTTTGCAAGTCCTGTTTTACAAAAACCAGTTTTGTTAGGTGCTGATATTATTGTTTATTCTGGTACAAAACATATTGATGGGCAAGGAAGAGTTTTGGGTGGGGCAATATTATCTTCAACAAAATTTAAAGAAAATATTTTAAAACCTTTCTTAAGACATACAGGTCCTGCCATTAGTCCTTTTAATGCTTGGGTTTTGCTAAAAGGTTTGGAAACTATTAAAATTAGAGTAGAGGCACAGTCAAATGCTACTTTAGAAATTGCTCAATTTTTAGATAAGCATTCTAAAATTGAAAAAGTATTTTATCCATTTTTAAGAAATTTTTCTCAATACTCGCTTGCTAAAAAACAACAAACTCTTGGTGGAACAATTTTAAGTTTTAAAATTAAAGGAAAAAAGAAAGAAGCATTTAAATTTATTAATAAATTAAAAATATTTGATATCTCTAATAATTTAGGTGACACAAAATCTATTGTAACTCATCCAACTACAACTACTCATCGTATTTTGACTGAAAATGAAAGATTATCCCTTGGTATTACTGAAAATTTAGTAAGGCTTTCTATTGGTTTAGAAACGGTTTCTGATCTAAAAAAAGATATCGCGACAGCGTTAAAATAAAAATTATATTTTTAATCTTTCAACAATCTTATCATTCAATAAATGAGTATTTAAAATCTCATCAATATCTTTTGAGTTTTTAAAAGAATACCAAACCCCTTCTGGGTAGATAACCATAACCGGTCCAAGCTCACATCGATCCAAACAACCAGTTTTATTAATTCTAATTTTTTTATTAAGTTTTAATTCTTTGATCTTTGTTTTTAATTCTATTTGTAATTTTTCCGAGTCTTTTGAACTGCAACAGCCTTTTGGATTAGAGTCAGGTCTTTTATTAATGCAACAAAAAACATGTTTTTCAAAAAACATTTAAATATTTTTAGTTAAGATTCTGACTAAAAAAAAATAAATAGGTCTTGGTAAAATTTGTAATATTTTAAAAATAATTTTCATCTGAATTGGAAAAGTAATGTCATATTTTTTACTTAACAATCCCTCAAAAATAATTTCAGCAGCTTTATTTGCTTCCATAATAAATGGCATATCAAATGTATTTTTTTCTG
This sequence comes from alpha proteobacterium SCGC AAA280-P20, assembly GCA_000371845.1. Lineage (GTDB taxonomy): Bacteria > Pseudomonadota > Alphaproteobacteria > Pelagibacterales > Pelagibacteraceae > Fontibacterium > Fontibacterium universale. The sequence continues at coordinate 19,381 of AQUE01000004.1, read as the reverse complement.
TTAGTCTAGACTTAACAAAGCCAGGATTAATAATGCTTAGAGAAATATTATTTTTATCACAATCAATTTTAATAGACTCAAAATAATTAATCATAGCAGCTTTAGAAGGTCCATAAGATGAAGAGTTAGGCAGCCCTCCTAATCCTGCAAGCGAACTGATAGCTGCAAGATGACCAAATTTTTGAAATTTAAAATGAGGCAGTAAAATTGAAAAGCAGTTAATCATCCCAAAAAAATTAACAGCAAAAGTTTTTTCAAATAAATCTAATTTAATATCGAAAGTATCATGAGGCTCATAATAACCAGAGCAATAAACAGCTAGATCAATAGTTTTAAATTCTTTTATAATTTCATTAACGATTCTCTGACAATTTACTTTATCTGTAACGTCTAAAGAAAATGTTGATATTTTTGTTCTTCTTGAATTAAATTCTAATTTTAAATTTTGTAATTTTTCTTGAGTTCTTCCTAATAAAATTAAATTATCACACTGATCTAAGTATTTTTTACCAAGTTCATAACCTATGCCGAAAGTAGCGCCTATAATTACAACATTCATAAATTTTACTTGATTAGCAACTATTAAAAATTATCATTAGTGATATAAGATAATACTGATATGGCATCAAGAATTGAATCTGACAGTTTTGGTAAAATCAAAGTTCCAGCAGATAAATATTGGGGTGCTCAAACTGAGCGTTCATTAAAATACTTTAAAATTGGAAAAATATTAGTTCCGCTAGAGATAATAAGAGCTATAGCCATTATTAAAAAAGCCGCTGCTATTGTTAATTTTAAATTCAAATCTTTAGATAAAAAAATTGCCCAAGCAATTATCAAAGCGTCAGATGAGGTAATTAAAGGAAAATTTAATAACCATTTTCCGCTTAAAGTTTGGCAAACAGGTTCTGGAACTCAAACTAATATGAACGTTAATGAAGTTATTTCTAATCGAGCAATAGAAATTTTAGGTGGTAAAATCGGATCAAAAAAGCCTGTTCATCCAAATGATCATGTTAATAAATCTCAATCTACAAATGATACTTACCCAAGCGCTATTCACATAGCTGTTGCTATTGATGTAAAAGAAAGACTTCTTCCCTCTTTAAAATTATTAGAAAAAGAATTAGCCGTAAAAGTAACTAAATTCAAAAATATCGTAAAAATTGGAAGAACGCATCTTCAAGATGCAACTCCACTAACTTTAGGACAACAATTTTCTGGCTATCACATGCAAATTAAAAATTGCATTAAACGTATAGAGATTGCTTTAAAAGAAATGTATTTCCTTGCTCAAGGAGGAACAGCTGTTGGTACAGGTATTAATACTAAAAAAGGCTTTGATAAAAAAATTGCATTAGAGATTAAAAAAATTACTAAACTACCATTTAGAACTGCTCCAAATAAATTTGAAGCACTTGCAAGTCACGAGCCAATAGTAAATTTATCTGGCACATTTAATACTCTTGCTGTTGCTTTGATGAAAATTTCAAACGACATAAGATTTCTTGGCTCTGGTCCTAGAGCTGGTTATGCAGAACTTATTCTTCCAGAAAATGAGCCTGGGTCGTCAATCATGCCTGGCAAAGTAAACCCAACACAGTGTGAGGCTGTTACAATGGTTTGCACACGAGTTATTGGTAATCACACAACGATAACTATTGCTGCATCAAACGGACATTTTGAATTAAATGTATTTAAACCAGTTATTGGTCACAGCATGATTCAATCAATTGAATTATTATCTGACTCTATTGAATGCTTTGTTAAATATTGTCTAAAAGGTCTTAAAGCAGATACAAAAAGAATTTCTCAATTATTAAATAGCTCATTGATGCTAGTAACTGCTCTTGCTCCAAAAATTGGGTACGACAATGCTTCTATGATTGCAAAAAAGGCTCATAAGAATGGAACTTCTTTAAAAGATGAGGCTTTAAAAAGTGGGTTAGTTGATGAAAAAGAATATGATCGATTAATTAACCCAAGAAAAATGACGCACCCAAATTAGAACAAGAAACTATAAATTCTTGGATCTAAAACATTCAAAATATCTTTATTTAAGCGCAGATTAAATTCTTCTTGAGCAGTATTAAGATTATTTTTATTAAATTTTTTATTAGTATTTCCAACAATTTCATTCACTACTACTCTTCCCTTTCTCATATTCAAATCTCCTTTCATTTTTCCAGAAAAACTAGCATTTGGTAATAGCGCTATCTTTTCTCTTGCACCATTAGTATTTTTATAAAAGTTCTTAATATTTACGAGGTCAATTTGTGAATTAAAAAAAAATATTGTTTCTCTATTCTGGGTAATAAAACGACCATTTATTTTTAATAAATCATTTGATTTTGAAATTAAGTTTAATTCTTTAATATTTACATCTCCTCCTTCAACAATAATAATAGCGTTAGCATCAGAAAAAAGATTGTGATTAGTAACCATGTTTTTAAAATTTAACTTAAAAACGCCATAAAAATCTTCATGAATATTAAATAACTTATTATTCACTAAATAGTCTTTAAGACTGTTGTTGGATAATTTTTTAAAATTTGTATCTACAAAATTAAACTCACTAACAAATGCAAGTCTTGGTTTAAATTCAATTTTGGCAGAACCTTCTCCTTTATATAAAAAAGAATTAACTAAAATATTTTTTAAATCTGCATTCTCATCTTTTAAGTCAAAATTAAATTGCAGAGTTAAATTATTTAATCCAATTGTGCTTAAAGTATTTGCAAATCTAATCTTTGCATTCCCTAAAAACTCATTTTTCAAAAAGTTAATATTAGTTAGATCAGCATCAAAATAAAATTTAAGATCATTAGACTCAATTGATAAATGACCAATACTTTTACCGCCATCTCTTGACCCTTGAAATTTACTTACAAAAGGTAAGCTGAATAGATTTCCTGTTAAATCAAATCTTCTTAGGTTTCCTTTGTCAAAAAAAATGTCACTATTAATATCACTAATTTCAATAGAATTTTTGTTTGTAGAATATTTTAAATCCAAATTATGAACTTTGATTGCTTTAAGATTTTTAATAGAATCTGTGTTTTTAAAAAAATTATCAAAATAATTATTTTCTAATTCAATAATTCCATCAACTATCTCCACATCGGTAATATTAAAATTTCTAAGCACTATATTAAAAATATTAATACGAAGATTAATTTTATAAATATTTCCAATATAGATATCTTCTTTTTTATTAGTTTCGAAAATATCCACTGAAAATAACTCAATATGTGGTCTTAAAAACGGTTTATAAGTAATTTTCTCGTTAATTTTAATTTTAATAAAAAATTTCTCTTGAATCTGACTTTCTATCTCAGGTTTATATCGATCAAGATCAATAAAAAATGGCAATAAAAAAATAATAAAAACTATGAACGCAAAAGCGACCATCACCCTGCTATAGATTTTATGATTATAAAAAGACTTTAAAGAGTTTAATTTCCTAAGAATCATTTAATTTTTGATATATTATGTTAACTACTTGATCTATTTGATTTTATGAATTCCACTATCCAAAATTACTTATTAAACCTTAATAATCAACAAAAAGAAGCTGTTATTCATACTGACGGGCCATTGTTAATTTTAGCAGGTGCAGGCTCTGGAAAAACTAAAGTTCTAACAACTCGTGTTGTTCATCTCATTGAAACAAAAAAATGTTGGGCCAATCAAATTCTTTGCGTAACTTTTACTAATAAAGCCGCAAATGAAATGCGAGAAAGAATATTAAAACTTCTCAGCGCTCAATCTTCTTCTTTGCCTTGGCTTGGTACTTTTCACTCAATTAGTAATAAAATTTTAAGACGCCATGCTGAAGCTATTGGTTTAAAATCTAATTTTACAATTTTAGATACTCTTGATCAATTACGACTAATAAAAAATATAATTGAATCAGAAAACATTGATATAAAAAAAATTCCACCAAAGTTAGTTGCTGCTTTTATAGATGATTGGAAAAATAAAGGTCTCATTCCAAGTGAAGTTAAAGTTAATAATGAAAACTATATTAAAGATAGTGCATTAAAAATATATAAAATTTATCAGCAGCGATTAAAGATTATGAACTGCGTAGATTTTGGTGATCTGATCTTGCATTGTGTAACGATATTTAAAACTATGCCTGAGATACTAGAATTATATCATAATAATTTTAAATATATTCTTGTAGATGAATATCAGGATACAAACTTTATTCAAAATATTTGGTTAAATTTATTATCGAAAAAAAATAACAATTTATGCTGTGTAGGAGATGATGACCAATCTATCTATAGTTGGCGTGGTGCTGAAGTTAAAAATATTTTAAATTTTGACAAACTAAACGCAAATACAAAAGTTATTAAATTAGAGCAAAACTACAGATCAACGCAAAATATTTTAGATACTGCCTCTTCTTTAATTTCAAATAATGAAGATAGACTTGGTAAAAAACTATGGTCTGAAAATTCTAAAGGTGATTTGATAGAAGTAAATTGCTACAACAATGGATATGATGAAGCGATTGCCGTCGCAGATGAAATTGAAAAAAATTTATCAAAAGAACATTCTCTTAATCAAGTATCCATATTAGTTCGAGCTGCTTTTCAAACAAGAGAGTTTGAAGACCGATTTATAAAAATTAATTTACCTTATAGAGTTATTGGAGGATTAAAATTTTATGATCGCGCTGAAATAAAAGATGCTATTTGTTATATTAGAATTATTTACCAAGAAAATGATGATCTTGCCTTTGAAAGAATTATCAATACTCCAAAACGTGCGATTGGAGACGCTACTCTAAAAGAAATTCATAAAATTGCTAAGGAGAAAAATATTAATTTAGAACAAGCGTCACTCATATATTGCGAACAAGAAAATCCAACTGGGAAAACTATTCTAAGTTTGAAAAAAATTATTACCCACATTCAGTTATGGAGAAAATTATCAAAAGAAATAACTCATTATGAACTAACGGAAAGAGTCCTAGATGAATCTGGCTATTCACAAATGCTTATGAATGAGAAAACGCCAGAGGCTGACAGTAAATTAGAGAACTTAAAGGAATTAATATTATCATTGAAAAATTATAGTAGCCTTCAAGATTTTCTTGAAAATATCTCATTACAAACCTCAATAGATGAGGATTGGAATGGCGAAAAAATAAATTTAATGACTATGCATGCCGCTAAAGGGCTTGAATTTGATGCAGTTTTTTTGCCAGGCTGGGAAGAAGGATTATTTCCTCATCAAAAATCAATTGATGAAAAAGGACATCAAGCAATAGAGGAGGAAAGAAGACTTGCTTACGTTGCGATTACTAGAGCAAAGAAGAAATTATTTATCTCTTTTGTAAACAATAGAAGAATTTATGGAGGCAAGAGAGATAGGGATATAGACTGGATGCCAACACTTCCTTCTCGTTTTATTGAGGAACTTCCTAAGGACAACATCAACATGAAAAATCATTTTTCAGAGTATCAAAAAAGTGATTTTGATTTTAATCAGGAGATTGACTACGACAAACCATCGAGAAGTCCTGGCTGGGAAAGACTAAAACAAGCAAAAAAAAATATAAATAATTTAAATAAAATTAGCTACAGTAATAATAATACAATTTTTAAAGTTGGCGAAAGTGTAACTCATGATGATTTTGGCAATGGAAAAGTAATTCATATAGAAGATAATAAACTTATTATTATTTTTAAAAAATATGGTGAAAAAAAAATAATTGATAAATTTATAAAAAAAAGTAATGAATAAAATTAATCAATTAATAAATATTTTAAATAAACAAAACTGTGATGCTTATTTAATTCCAAAGAATGATGAATATTTTGGAGAGTACGTACCTAAAAATAAAGATAGATTAAAATTTATATCTGGATTTACTGGCTCAACAGGACTTGCCTTAATTTTAAAAAATAAATCTTATTTATTTGTTGATGGTCGTTACACACTACAAGCAAAAAAAGAAATTCATAAAGATTTTAAAATTTGCGAAATTCCAAAAATTAAACCTCATTACATTCTAAAAAATCTAAATAAAGAAATTACTTTAGGGTTTGATCCAAAACTTTTTACTTCAAATACGTTAAAAAATATTATTTCAAATAGTTTAATTAAAATAAAACCTATAAATAATAACTTAATTGATGCAATTTGGAAAAATAAGACAAAAGTTAACAATAATAAATTTTATATTTTAGAAGAGAAATATCATGGAGAAAACTATTTAAATAAAATTAGTAAAGTAAGTAAATTTCTTAAGTTAAAAGATATTCATTATTTACTTACAACGGCAGTCGAAAATATTTCATGGTTATTAAATATTAGAGGATCTGATGCATCATCTAGTCCACTTACAAATGGAAAAATTTTATTTAATAAAAATGGTAAAATAATATTTTTTACAAATATTAAAAAAATTACACCTCAAATTAAAAAATCTTTTGGAAAGAAAGTAATTTTTATTAAAGAAGAATTATTTGTTAACTACTTAAGAAAGATTAAAAATTCAAAAATTTTAGTAGATAAAAAAACATGTAGTTTTTATTATGAAAAAAATATCCATTCTTCGAACAAACTTATTGATATCGAAGATCCTATATATTTATTAAAAGCTATTAAAAATAAAACAGAGATCAGTAATACAAAAATTGCTCATTTATTTGATGGAATTGCTTTAACTAAATTTATTTTTTGGCTAAAAAATAATTATAGAAAAACAAAGATAACAGAAGTATCGGCGCAGAATAAATTAGAAAATTATAAAAAACAGAACAAAAATTATTTATATCCAAGTTTTAATACCATTTCAGGATTTGGTGGAAATGGAGCAATAGTTCATTACCGATCTAATAATAAAACCAATAAAGCAATAAAGGGTAATAATTTATATCTTTTGGATTCTGGAAGTCAGTATTTTTATGGGACCACTGACGTGACTCGAACAATAGCTATTGGCAACTTATCAAAATTTCAAAAAAAAATTTATTCAAACATTCTCAAAGGTCATATTGCAGTTGCCTCATATAAATTAAAAAAATCAACACTAGGAAAGCATATAGACAAGGTTGCAAGAGTTCCCTTATTAAAACTTGGCTACAACTATTCACATGGGACAGGTCATGGAGTTGGTTATTTTTTAAATGTGCATGAAGGGCCGCAAGGATTATCCCCTTTTAATAATCATAAAATACTCCCAGGAATGATCCTGTCAAATGAACCTGGATTTTATAAAGAAAATAATTTTGGAATAAGAATTGAGAATTTAATTTATTGTAAAAAAATTAATAATAACCATTCAAAATTCATAAATCTCACAATGGTTCCAATTGATAAAGATTGTATTAACAAAAAACTTTTTAATAAAAATGAAATAAATTGGATTAATAACTATCATCAAAAAATCTTTTATATTCTAAAACCTTTTATGAATGATACTGAACTTAAATTACTAACTAAAGCTTGTTCAGCTATTTCGTGATAACTTTAACCACTCTTTTTCTTCTATAATTTTAACCCCTAATTCTTTAGCTTTATCGACTTTATTCTTTGTTGGTTTGGACAAACCAATAACTAAATAATCTAATTTTTTATTAACAGAACTTAATATTTTAGCTCCTAAAGTTTCTGCTAAAGACTTAGCTTCAGATCTGCTCATAGTAGAAAATCCTCCTGTAAACATAATATTCTTTCCTGAAAAAAAACTATCAATTTTCTTTTCTACAAAGTCTTGGATATTTAAAATTTTACTTAATTCATGAACAACTTTATTATTTTTTTTATCTTTAAAAAAATGTATTAGCGATTCAATTTGAGTTTCACCGATTCCATCGATTTCATCTAAACTATTAATTTCATTCATTAAAAGATCTGGATTACAAAGTTTTAAAAAGTTTTTTATTGAAACAAAGTAACGTGACAAATTTTTAGCATTTTCTTGACCGATATGACGTATGCCAAGGCTGTATATAAATTTTGCAAGGCTAATATCTTTGCTTTTCTCAATTGCTGTTTTTAAATTACTAACTGACAATTCTCCCCAACCTTCTAATTTTTCTATTTTTTTATAATCGAGAGTAAAAATATCTTGGGGCAAACGAATAAAATTTAATGACCAAAAATCTTCTACAATTTTTTTTCCAAAACCTTCAATATCAAGAGCTTCTTTTGAAACAAAATGTTTAATTTTTTCTCTTGCCATAAATTCACAATTAAATCCTGTGTCTGTGCATCTTTTGACTACGTCTAATTTTTTGGAAGTTTCATTGTAATCTTTAACTGCAGGTCGCCCACATAAACATTTGTCTGGAAAAACAAATTTTTTACTATTTTTATCTCTTTTAGATTTAATAACTTCAACCACCTGAGGAATAACATCGCCTGCTCTTTGAATAATAACCGTGTCGTTTAACCTGATATCTTTTCTAATAATTTCATCTTCATTGTGTAATGTTGCATTAGATACTAGAACGCCACCCACATTCACTGGGTCTAATTTTGCAACTGGGGTTAATGCTCCTGTTCTTCCAACCTGTATTTCAATTTTACGAATAATTGTTGTCGCTTTTTCTGATGAAAATTTATGAGCGATAGCCCATCTTGGTGATGATGATAAACTTCCAAGTCTTTTTTGTAAGGTTAAGTCATTAACTTTATAAACAATACCATCAATATCATAATCTAATGACGATCTTATTTCTTCAACATGAAGATAACCTTTGATTAGTTCATCTGCTGAACTGAAAGTTTTTGTAAGTGGATTTATTTTAAAACCAATTTTTTTACAAAAATTTAGAAAATTTATATGTGTTTTAAATTTTTTTTCATCAATATCACCAATACTATGAGCAAAAAACTTTAATGGTATTAAAGCTGTTTTTTTTGAATCTTTTTGCCTTAATGAGCCTCCTGCCGCATTTCTAGGATTTGCAAAATCATTTTTAATTTTTTCAAAATCTTTTTTTCCAATATAAACTTCACCTCTAATCTCAAATTCTTCATCTATTTTCTCACCATGAAGAATTTGTGGAATATCTTTAATAGTTAATAAATTTTCCGTTATATCTTCTCCATACTCACCATCTCCTCTCGAAAGTCCTCGAATAATCTTATTATTTTTATAAATTAAAGACGCGGAAATACCATCAATCTTAGGTTCTGCTGTTAATTCTATAGAAGTATCTTTTTCAAAATTTAGATAGTTTCTAATTTTTTTTAAAAAATCTTCTACATCGTCTCTGGTAAAAGCATTATCTAAAGATAACATTGGCACAAGGTGTTTAACTTTAGAAAATTTTTCCGAAGGTGCAAAACCTACTTTTTTTGTTGGGGAATTTTTATCTGCAATGTCAGGATTTTTTTTCTCGAAATCTAAAATATCTTTTTTAATTTTATCGTACTCGGCATCTGAAACTAACGGTTTGTCGTTATGATAGTAGGCTTTATTTAGTTTTTCAATTAAAGCAATTTTTTCTTTGTACTCTTTTAAAGATAAAGACTTCATTAAAAGTTAATTAAGTATTTTTTTAAAACCGTCTAAAAGAGATTTATCTTTTTTAGGTAAAGTTGTCTGATTTGTTGAAACTAATAAATAACTTTTTTTATACCAATCGCTAGAGTTAAAATTATAACCTAAAATTGCTGCGGCTTTACTAGCGTCTTCTTCCAGTCCTAATTTGTGATAAATCTCAACAAGTCGATATAAAGCTTCTTCGATATAAATTGTGGTTTGATATTTATCTACAATTGTTTTTAATCTATTGATGGCCGCTGCCCATTTTTGTTTATTCATATAATATCTTGCGACATACATTTCTTTTCCAGCCATTAAATCGTTCAACAAATCTAATTTATATTTAGCATCGTCTGCATACTCGGTATTTGGATAACTATTTATTAAAGATTTAAATTGATTAATTGCTTTAACAGTTTTTTCTTGATCTTTGGAAAATTCACTTACTTCTTCAAAATAACAAGCACCTTTTAAGTACTCCACATAAACTCTTTCAGGATTATTTGGATAAAATTTTACATAACGTTCAAGTACAGAAAGTGTATCAACGCAACGATTTGCTTCATAATAAACATATGCCATCATTAACAAAGATTTTGGAGCCCATTCTGTGTAGGAATAATCTTTTTCTACCATCTTAAACTTTTCAATAGCTCCTTCAGCTTTGCCCTCGTTAAAATCGTCCATGGCATACCCCCATAACTTGGGTAGACTAACTTTTTCTTTTGGAGGAGCAACTAAAGGCTTATCGTCCGATGATGAGCAACTTAAAACGAGCAAAAAAATTAATAAAAGATGGAATATTGTTTTTAGTTTAAACATTAAAATTAAAAGTTTTTATTATTTCTTTTAATTAAGTTTTACCACTAAAATTATAAATTCACTACAAGTTGATTTGGTGAATATGAACTAACAGAAGAGAAATTTTTTGTTTTTTTGTGTTGCTAAATTCCATGCATTTTTATTTTTAATTAACGCTTCTAATAACTTACGCGTCATATCATGACCACCTTGATAACAATTTACTTTCCCAATAAGTGAGTAACCTGCCAAATATAGATCTCCAATACAGTCTAAAATTTTATGTCTTACAAACTCATCTTTATGTCTTAAACCATCTTGGTTTAAAACCTTATCTTCAGATACAACAATTGCATTCTCTAAAGAACCTCCTTTTGCAAGTCCCATCTTAAATATATTTTCAAGATCTTTTTGCAGGCAAAACGTTCTGGAGTCATGAACTTCCATAAATCCATTTTTTTCTAAATCTATTTTTTTACTTTGTTTTTTAATAACACGATCATGAAAATCAATTTCATAATCAATTTCTAATTTATTTTTATTTGTTGGTTCAATTGAAATAGATTTATCTTTATCTTTAACAATAATTTTTTTTAATATTTTAATATATTTTTTTTCAAAACTTTGAATTGTAGTTCCAACGTCTTGTATGGCGATCGCAAACTCTTTTGAACTTCCATCTAATATTGGTAATTCTTGGCTATCAACCTCTACTATAGCATTATCAATACCCAAGCCTGATAAAGCAGACATTAAATGTTCAATAGTTGAAATTGAAACATGTTTATTGGAAATAGTCGTGCACAATTTTGCTGGCAAGGCGTTACTGATATGCGCTTGAATAATTTTTTCTTTTCCTTTGTAGTCGACCCTAACAAAAGTTATTCCTGAATTAGGAGCTGATGGCTTAACTGCAAGATTAGCGACTAATCCACTATGAAGACCCACACCTTTGAAATTGATTTTTGACTTTAAAGTCTTTTGATACATATTTTTGATTAAATAGATTTTTAGTAAAATTCATAACAATAGCTAATCACCTTTTGTTACGATTTCTACTTTTGAAAAATAGATAAAAGTCTTGAAAAAAAGCCTGTATTTTTAAATTTAATTGGCAAAGCTTCTGAGGGAAATCCGTAAAAATAGTTTTTAACTATTCCATAACAAACTAGAAAATCTTGCGATAAATTATTAACTAAATTTTGATCTTCATGTTTTTTATTTAAAACAAGTTCTGTTCTTTGGGAAAAATATCTTTTTATTAAATTTATTAAACCAACTAAGTTTGATCCTCTTCCAGAAAGATAAATTTTCTTAGTTTTAATATCTATTAAATTATAAGATTTAATTTTTCTATAGATTAACTGCAAAATTTCTTCAATCCTAGAATTAATAATAGTATTAACCATTGTCTTAGAAATCTTTCTAAAATCATCATCTGGAAATAAATGAACTGGTAAATATTCAATCTTATCTTTAATGTTTTGATTTAATGTACATTCTCCACTCTCAACTTTAATTCTTTCTGCAACCTCTATTTTAATATCAAGAACTTTAGCCAAGTCTTTTGAAACCTGATTTGAACCGTAAGGAATAACACCCACATATGAAAGTGTGCCACTTTCAAATACAGCGAAGCTTGTCTTGTCTTTTCCAAAATCAATACAAATAACTCCTTCGTTTAAATCCTCTTGATTTAAAAAAGATAAACCTAAGGCATATGTGCCGAAAATATAATTCTCAACAGACAGTTCACTGGAATTGATAATATTTTTTAAATTATCAATGGCAGAGTGTTCCGCTAAAACAGCATGAATATCGGCTGAAAAAATATTTGCTTTAAAACCAACTGGATTTTCCACATTAATTTTTTTATCAATTTTGTAATTACAAGAAAATATATGTAAAATTGCTTTATCTTTATTGTTCTTAACAATTTCATCTACAGCAATATGTATCAGACCCTGGATATCTTTTTCGTGTTCTATTTGATCACCGTGAACACTTTTATACTCTGTTAACAGGTTACTAGAAATATTTTCAAATTCTGCGCTTACAATAATATTATCTAAAGAAATACCAGCTTGCTTTTCTGCAATTTCCAAACATTCACGTACTGCTAAATTTGCTTCATGAAAATTTGTAACAAGACCTTTTGTAATACCTTTTGATGCAACAATAGATTTTCCTAAAATTTCAATTTTATTATTTTTTAATTTTGCAATCAGGCACTTAATTTTTGAAGAACCAATGTCTATAGATGCGATTAATTCATTTTTTTGAATCATTCTCTATTTTACAAAAATTTTGTTCTTAAGTCTTAAATCGATATATGTAAATTTTTCATCCTTATACTGAACAAGTAGTTTGTTTAGATTAGTAATTTGCTGATTATAATCATGTCTTCCGAGCATGATTTTTTTATTACCTTTTAAAAACACATCCCATCTTTCAGAATTTAAAAATTCAAAACTAGTGATATTGGATAGGTCAAAATTATTACTATTTAATGCTTTATAAAGTTTTTTTAGATCTTCAATATCAAAATTACCTCTAGCTTGTGTTTGATTAGAAAAATTATTTAAATTAAATTTTTCTATTAATGTAAATTCTTTGGTAATTATTAAATTATTATTGCCTTTTTTCCAAAACACAAAAGGTTCGTGCTCAACTACTACTACATTAATTGTTGATGGAAATTTTTTATTAATATTTACAAAATGTATCCATTCATTTTGTAAGATTACTTCATTCATTTTTTTATGGTCTACACTTAAAATGCTAGTGTTTACCAAAAAGCTAAATTGTTTTTTAAGTTTTTCTAAATCAGTATTTTTTGAACCAGAAACATTAACAGTTTTAATAATAAAAAAGCCAAGTTTTAGTAAAGGTAACTCTGGATTAAATGTTGTAAGAAAAATTAATAAAACGAGAAAAATATATCTCTTTGTTTTGATCATCTATTAATAGAGGCATCATTAATTATCCATTTAACTAATTCATTAAAAGATATCCCGTAATAATTAGCAATCTCTGGAACTAAAGATAAACTTGTCATGCCTGGTTGAGTATTTACTTCAAGAATATAAATTTTATTAACTTTATCAGATTCATTATACCTAAAATCTGATCTCGTTACTCCTCTGCAACCCAAAATATTATGAGCCTGCAAAGCTATATCTAAAATCTTTTTATAATCACCCTCATTTATTTTAACGGGTATAATATGTTGTGTTTTAGCATTTGCTGAATATTTTGCTTCATAATCATAAAAAGATCTTGTCGGCACAATCTCTATTCCGCCTAAGGCTTTTGAGCCCATCACCGCTACCTGTATCTCTCTTCCTGGGATATACTTTTCTAGAATTAAAAAATTATATTTTTTTAATAAAGTGACAATTATGTCTTCATCAGATTTCTTCGGTTCATTAAAAACATAAACACCCACACTTGATCCTTCATTATTTGGTTTAACAACGCAAGGATGCCCAATTTTTGAACTTTTAAAATCTTCTAAACTTTTAATAACCTCATACTCAGGTGAACTAATTTTGGCATCCTTAAAGATTCTTTTTGATGTTAATTTATCCATAGCAATTGCTGAAGATAAAATTCCAGAATGCGTGTAGGGTATTTTTAAATGCTCTAATAATCCTTGGATAGAACCATCTTCTCCAAATCTTCCGTGCAGAGCATTAAAAACTTTATCAGGTTTATTCTTAATTAATTTTTCAATAAAATCATCTTTTGCATCTAAAGTTGTCACATCAAAACCAATTTCAACAAGAGCTTTTGCGCAGGCTTTGCCACTGTCTAAACTCACGTCTCTTTCAGCTGACATCCCACCCATTAAAACTGTAACTTTTTCTTTTTTCATTTTGTTCCTACAACTTCTAATTCTAGCTCTAAGTTTATATTAGTTTTTTTAAAAACTTCTTTTTGTATATTTTCAATTAAATTTTCTGCATCCTCTGAGCTTGCTTTACCTAAATTCTCTAAAAAATTACAATGTAAATTAGATAGCTTAATTCCGCCGACCTTTAAATCAGCACAACCCGAATCTTTTATTAATTGCCAAGCTTTTTTATCTGAATTATTTGGATTTTTAAAAGTGCTACCACCTGTTTTGATCTTTTGCGGTTGCTCAGTATCTTTTTTATTTTTTAAATTTTCCATAATTTCTAATACCTTTTTTTTTTCAAGAACAGATCCCTTCATCTCAATATTGGTGATAATCTGATTTTTAGTAAGAGAACTATGTCGATAAGAAAAATTAATATCTTTGTTATCAATAATTTTAATTTCTCCATTCATATCGATTGCTGAGATGCTCAATACTACTTTGGATATATCACTACCATAACAGCCTGAGTTCATAATAACGCCTCCCGCGACAGTTCCTGGAATGCAATATAAAAATTCAAAACCCGTTAAATTATTATTAGCGGCATATTCGGCCAAAAGAGATTTTTGGGTTGCTGGTCCACAATTGATAATGTCATTATTAATTTTTATATAATCAAAATCTTTTCCAAATTTAATAACTATCCCATCAAACCCCTTGTCTCTAATTAATAAATTTGAACCAGAGCCAATTACAATAATTGGAAGATGTTGGTTGTTGTTTCTTAAAAATATCTGCAAATCTTTCAGATCCTTTGGCTTAAAAAAAAATTTTGCTTTTCCTCCAATTCCAAGCCAATTAGATTTGGACAAATCAAAATTTTCTCTCAACTCTCCTTGAATATTTTTTTTTAGTTGTGAATAAAAATTAATGCTCATTTTTTAAATTAACAGCAATTTCTCTAATCCAACTACTAATACTTCCTGCACCCATACAAACAATAACTTCATTTCCATAAGTATGACGTTTTATAAATCTTTCTAAATCAAATTGATTTTCTATGCATATAACATCTTTTTTTGAACTCTTTTTAATAAGCTTAGCCAATTCGTAATGATTAATATTTTTTATTGGTTTCTCACTCGCTGCATAAATAGGACATAAAACAACTAAATCACTATCTTTAAATGCATTTGCAAATTCTTTTTTTAAAGAAGCAACTCTTGAATATCTGTGAGGCTGAAATACTGTTACAATTTTTTTGTCCTTAAAACCGGATTTAATAGCATTTAAAACCGATGTAATTTCTGTGGGATGGTGAGCATAATCATCATAAATTTCACTTCCTCTAAAATTAGTGATTTTAGTTAATCTTCTTTGTACCCCCAAAAAATTTTTTAAAGTTTTTTTTATAATATTATTTTTAATACCTAAACTTTTAGCAACTCCTATAGCAGCAGTTGCATTTAGTACATTATGTCTGCCCAATAAATTTAATTCAATATTTTTAATATGTTCAACTTTATTATTAAGTTTTACAGATATATTAAAACACATCATTTTTCCTAAATTTTTCACATTGTAAGAATGAAGATCTGATCCATTCTCAAAACCATAAGTAATGATGTTAGACTTATTCTTATTTTTTAAAATCTTTTTTAAAAATTTATCATCAGTGCAAACAAATGATTTACCAATTAAAGGTGTCTTATTTATAAAAGTTTCAAAACTTTTATACAGATTATTAAAATTTTTATAATAATCTAAATGCTCCTTATCAATATTACTGACTACGGAATAGGTAATTGGTATTTTTAAAAAACTACCATCAGATTCATCTGCTTCGACAACCGCCCAGTCTCCTTTTCCAAATAATGCGTTTGAATTAATTGAGTTTAATATGCCGCCATTAATAATCATTGGGTCTAGTTTTGCTTTAAATAAAAGCGTTGATATTAATGAAGTAATTGTAGTTTTCCCATGAGCTCCACTGATAACTATATTTTTTTTTAACCTAACAATTTCAGAAAGCATCTCTACTCTCTGAATAACCGGTATTTTTTTTCTTTTTGCCTCTCTTAACTCTGGATTATCTTTGCTAATTGCAGATGAAAATACCACCAGTTTAGAATTTCCTATATTTTTTTTTGCATGATTAAAAAAAACTTTCAATCCAAGCTTTTGCAATCTTTTTATATTTTTATTATTTCTTGATGGATCGCTACCTTGAACTTTGAATCCAATATTGTGCATAATTTCGGCAATACCACTCATGCCTATTCCTCCTATGCCAATAAAATGTACCTGATCATTAGTTGTAATTTTAAAAGTCATGATAAAAGGTTATTAATTTCTCTTTCAAAAATTTCATTAACGTTTGTTTTAGTTAATTCTTTTAATTTGCTCTTTTTTTCAAGTAACTTTTCTTTGTTAAGGATGAGATCTTTTACTAAATCAAATAATTTTTCGCTGTTTAACTCTTGTTGATCAATAAGCCAGCAGGCGCTCATTTTAAAAAAATACTCTGCATTATAAAATTGATGATTATCTAGAGAGTCTTTAAATGGGATCGCTATAAATGGGATCTGTAAAAAAGCTAACTCTGATAATGTTGAAGAACCAGCTCTTGTAATAACTAAATCTGATAGCATCATGTATTTTTCAATATTAGGTTCAAAATTAAAAATAGTAACATTAGAATTATTTTTATAAGTAAAATCTATTTTTGATTCCTGCTCTTTATTTCCTGCTTGATGAAAAATTCTTATTTTTTTATTTAAACTAAATAATTTATTTAACGACTGGGGTAATATTTTGCTAAAAATTTCTGCGCCTTGACTTCCACCAATAACAAGTAAAGTAAAATCAAAATTATTATCTTTTTTAAAATTATTTTTTTCTTTTGCTGTATAAATTTGCTCTCTAATCAATTGTCCAACAAAATTAATTTTGTCATTATTTATATTTAAGTTCTTTAATGGATATCCAGTAAATATTTTTATCGAGCTATTTAAAAAGAATTTATTAACTCTTCCGACTACAGAGTTTGTTTCATAAATAATAAATTTTTTTTTGAGTAATTTCGCTGCTAACAAAATAGGAAAAGAAGCATAACCTCCTGAGCCAATAATTAATTGTGGTTTTTTAAATAAAAGAAAAAAAATTGAATATAAAAATGAAATAAATATTAAAAATAATGAATAAATTAATCCTAAACCTTTTTTTCCAGTAGGAGTTTTTACATTAATAAATGCAATATTTCTTAAATTTAGATTATTTATAAATCTCTTCGCTCTATAATCAGTAATAAGATCTACATTAAAATTTTTTTTTTCTAAATATTGAGCAAGTGATATGGCTGGAAATATATGTCCACCAGTCCCACCTGTGCAGATTAAAATCTTTTTCATTAAGATAATTTTTTCTTAGTAAAACAAAGTAATATTCCAAATATTATTGCACAGCCAATCATCGATGATCCTCCATAACTTATAAATGGAAAGGTCATTCCTTTGTTTGGAAGAATATTTAAAGTAACTCCTAAGTTAATAATAGATTGTAAATAAACCAAACAGGATAATCCTATTAACACCAATTTTCTAAATGGATTGTTTTCACTATTAAATTGAGAAAACACTCTTAAAAAAATAAAAGTTATTATTAAAAATATTATTAGTATCATCAAAATACCAAACTCTTCTCCAATCACTGCTAAGACAAAGTCAGTATGTGCCTCAGGAACTCTCTCTTTCAATATCCCTTCGCCTATTCCTCTTCCTGTAAATCCACCTTGTTTTATTGCCTCTAATGCTTTTTGTGTTTGCAAATTATCTCCTTTATTAGGATCAATAAAAGTTCTTAACCTTCTAAAAATATAAGAAAACCTCTCGCTAAATAATAATATTGCTGATGCGATGCCTAAAAAAATTGCAGAACCTAAAGAAATAAGAAGAACAATGCTAACTCCAGAAACAAATATTAAAATTAACCAAACTGAAAAAATTAATAAACTTTGGCCAACATCAGGCTGATTAAGTAATAATAATAAAGAGAAAAATAACACACAAAAACTATAAAAAATTCTTAATTTAAGTTCTCCTATCTGTGAATTAGAAATAATTAAAGAGCACAATAAAACAAAAAAAGGTTTATAAATTTCAACTGGTTGAAATCTAAAAAAAATTAAATTTATCCATCTTTTAGAACCTTTAACTTCCACTCCAAAAATTAAGACAGATAACAATAAAAAAGAGGTAATAATAAAACCTAAAATACAATATTTCTCTATTTGCTTTGCGTCCAATAAAGACAAAGAAGCTAAAATTAAAAAACTAATAAATGCAAATAAAATGTGCTTTGCAATTAAAAGATAATCTGTCTTGTATATTTTTTCTGAAGCAATATTAGAAGTGGAAGTATAAGCGAAAAATATTCCTAAAAATATTAAAGAAATTATTAAAATAAAAAGTAGTTTATCAATATTTCTCCACCACAGAGCAAGTTGATTTGTGTTGGTTCTGCCAAAATTAATCATGAATATTTTTTTACCAACTGTTTAAAAGTATTACCTCGATGTTCAAAATTTTTATATTGATCAAAAGAAGCAGCTGAAGGGCTTAATAATATAACTTGTTTTAAATTAGGGTGATTTTTGGCCTCTCTTAAAGCTGATAAAAATGCGTTCTCAAGAGAGTAACTAATATTACATTTTACAATATTTTTAATTTGTTTTAGAAAAAAATTTATATTTCGTCCTATAATATAAGCTCTCAATATAGATTTCTTATATTTATGAACCATTATCTTGTCTTTTGCTTTAGGAAGCCCCCCAACTATCCAGTGAATGTTTTTATAATTATTTAAAGCTACCTCGGTTGATGAAAAATTTGTTGCCTTAGAATCGTTTATAAAAGTCAAATTATTTTTTGTTTTTATAATTTCTTGTCTATGTGGAAGTCCTTTAAAATTTTTAATTGTTTTTAAATAAATATTTTTTTGAAATTTTAAACAATTTTGCAATTTGCAATGCAATATAAAGACAATTTTTAAAATGAAGTCCTTTTAGCGGAGGGCTAATTAAATCATCTTTAATATTGTGATTAATATTTTTTCTAATTAATTCAATATTTCTTTGATTGTATTTTTCCGACTTTAAAACTTTAAATATTTTAGATTCTTTGTCATTACTCAAATCTAAAAAGCCAATGCCTTTTTTTGTT
>AQUE01000003.1 GCA_000371845.1 alpha proteobacterium SCGC AAA280-P20 | reverse complement strand
TTTAGGTTTAATATCAGGTA
This sequence comes from alpha proteobacterium SCGC AAA280-P20, assembly GCA_000371845.1. Classification (GTDB taxonomy): domain Bacteria; phylum Pseudomonadota; class Alphaproteobacteria; order Pelagibacterales; family Pelagibacteraceae; genus Fontibacterium; species Fontibacterium universale. The sequence continues at coordinate 48,147 of AQUE01000003.1, read as the reverse complement.
TTGCAACAAAAACTTATTATTACGTTAACTTAGTTAAAGAATATAAAACAAAAATTTGCTGCACTAGGAAAACTTTGCCAACTCTTAGAGCTATTCAAAAATACGCAGTAACTCTTGGTGGCGGTATAAACAATAGATTTAATTTATTTGATGAAATCTTTATTAAAGACAATCATATTTCTGCATCACAAAATATATTTGATCTTGTTCAAAATGCTTTGAGATTAAATAGAAGTGGAAAAATAATTACAGTAGAAGTTGATACTTTAAGTCAATTAGAAACTATTCAAACGCTTAATTTTAATAGACTGTTATTAGACAACATGAAGCCAGATGAGATTAAAAAAGCTTTAAACATGGTTGGTAATAAATATGAAACTGAAGCTTCTGGTAATATTAACGACAAAAATATTCTTGATTATGCAAAGACAGGTGTAAATAGAATTTCAATTGGAAGACTTACTCATAGCCCTCAAAATTTAGATATTTCTCTAAACTTTAATTAAATTTAATTTTAGCGACTAAAATTAAGAACGCTAAAAATAAAGTTACAATGTTTGCAAATATTATTGGCAAATTATTTGTTAACACCCCATAGACTAACCAACTAGCAACCCCAGTTGTGAATATTAGAAACATCCACAATGAAATATCTTTGGTTCTTTTAGTTTTCCAAGCTTTATAAGCCTGAGGTACAAAAGCAATTGTTGTACAAAAACCAGAAAAGAATCCGATATAGGTTATGTATTTCTCCATCAATTAACCAAGCTTAAGTCTTTTTTATAAACAGAACTTTGGACTTTAAATAAATTTAGCAAAGTATGAGGAAGATAATCATGATTTAATTCTTTATTAGCCATGTTTTTAATTTTGGATAAATTAATATTTTGGTTCTTAACTATTTGATCTGAAAGCCATAAAACCATTGCAAAATTTGTTTGTTCTTTTGGTGCAATTTTTTTTGGAAGACCATGTAAATAAATACCATTTTCTCCTAAGGACTCTCCGTGATCTGAAGAATAAAACATGAAAGTATTATATTCTTTCTTTTCCTTTAAAATATCTATCAGCTTTGAAAGTACGTAATCCGTATAAACAATAGTATTATCAAAGGCATTATTCAGTTCATCTTTACTGCAGTTTTGTGGGGTATCGTTGTTACAAAAAGGTTTAAATTTTGCGAATTTTTCAGGAAATCTTTTATAATACCTAGGACCGTGTGATCCCATGGTATGCAACACAATTAAAATATCTCCCTTATTATTTTTTAAAATTTGATTTGTCGTATCTAATAATTTTTCATCTAGAATAGTATTTTTATCTTCTCCGCCAGAACTTGTAATAATGTTAAGGGTTTCAATTCTTGTGCACACATTCTTACAACTTGAATTATTATTTACCCAGACTGTCTTAACTCCAGCCAAAGATAATACATCAAGAACATTGCTCTGGTTTTTGGCCTTCTTTTGAGTGTAATTTTTTTCTCCATTTAAGAAAAACATACATGGTACTGAATAGGCAGTTGCGGTGCCACAAGATATTGTATTCTTAAAACTAAACACTCCTTTGTTTTTTAAATAAGAGTTAGTTTCTTTTTGATATCCGTTTAATGAAAATCTATCTGCTCTAGCTGTCTCGCCAACAACCATAATTCCAATAGTTTTTTTTCCAGTTTTTAATAGTTTTGCATCTTCTCCTAATTTTATAAATTTACTCTCACCTTCCAAAGATAATTTGGCTAAACGGTAGGTCGAAGTTAAAGTGTATAAAGGTGTAATATGCTGATTAAGTGTATTATTTTGTCTTATAATAAAACTCACCTGTTTAAAGTTTGCAAAAGTTATAACCACAACAATTAAAAAGGCAGTTGCAATGGAAGATAGTCTTATAAGTAAATCTTTCTTAAAAGATCCATATTCAATCTCAACAAAATAAATAATGACACTTGGAATAATACCAAGAAAAAAAATATGAATAAAAAAACCAACTGACATCAAGTCCATAGCCTCTTTAACATCGGTTTGCAGAGTATTAATGATCATCTGCTCATCAACTGTGACTCCAAATTGATGATTATAAAAACTTAAAATTGATGAAAGAATAATTAAAAAAATTGCTAATGGTTTAAGAACGTACTTCTGTCCAAAAATTAATAGTAAAATTGAAATTGTAAAAATTATTGCAATAATAATCGCAAAAAAGAAATAAATGGATGGAAAACTGGAAAATCCAATATTCCCGTAAAGAATTTTTAAAAACTTTAGATTATATGCAAAGGTAATAAAGAGCGAGGTAAGTAATATAAAATAATAAAATTTAATTTTCTTTCTTAAAAAAGACATTTAAATATTTTTTTTAATTAAAAGATTCTCAATTCTTATATTTTTTTCTATTACCTGCATTAAAATTTCTATCTTTAAAGTCTTTAGATTTTTTACCAAAAAATCTTGGCTTTTCTCTGTCACTTTTTCTTCTATAATCTTTTTCGCCACCTTCTCTTGACTTGTGTTCTTTAAAACCTTCAATATTTTTAGGCTTAAATCCTTCTGAATGTTTATTCCCTCTAAATCTATCTGTGGGCTTATGTTCTCTAAATCTGTCTGTTGGCTTATTTTCTCGAGATCTTTCTGTTGGCTTATTTCCTCTAAATCCCTCTGATGATCTGCTGCCGCCAAAACTCGATCTGCCTCCTCTATTTCTGTCTCTTCCACCACCTCTTCTTTTATTTTTATAATCTCTTTGAAATCCACCGCTTCCACTTCTGCCTTTGGAGAAGTTTTCTTTCTTTTTAGTTGGATCTAATAATCTCTCAATAGCATTCCATTTTTCTCTATCGTTATTAGTAATGAAAGATAAAGAAGAACCCTCCGCTCCTGCTCTAGCGGTTCTGCCCATACGGTGAATATAATCTTCAGCGACTTGTGGTAGATCGTAATTGATAACATGCTCAATATGAGGAACGTCAAGGCCTCTTGCAGCAATATCTGTTGCTACAAGTATGGTAAATTTCTTATTTCTAAAAGCGCTCATAACAGTAGTTCTTTTGCTTTGTCTTAGATTTCCATGTAAAGCGTCTGCTTTAAATTTTTCCTTACAAAGCTTAGCAGCTAGATTTTTTGAGTTATGTTTTGTTTTAACAAATACTAAAATTGATCCAGTTCTTTGCTGTAATTGCTTAATTAATTCAGGATATTTTTGCTCTTGTTGTATGTGAATTACTTCTTGTTTAATTTTAATTGATGGGACATTTGTTGCGCCCATAGAAACTCTTTCAGGATTTTTTAAATATTTAGCCGACATTCTAACAATCTCTTCGGGTAGAGTTGCTGAAAACATTAATGTTTGTTTTTTTGCTGGTAGGTGTTTTAATATTCTATCAATTTGAATACCAAAGCCCATATCAAGCATACGATCTGTTTCATCTAAAACTAAAAAACCTGTGTCTGATAATTTTAATGACTTTCTATCTAAATGATCATTAATTCTACCTGGAGTTCCTACAATAATTCTTGGACGTGATTTAAGTTGTCCTAATTGTTTATGCATTGACTCTCCTCCAATTAAACATACTGCTTTGATTGGATTGTTTTTTCCAAGCAACTGAATAATTACTGCTATCACTTGATTTGCAAGTTCACGTGTTGGCGTTAGCACTAGAGCTGAACCTTGTTTTGATCTACTTAATAGTTCAACTAATGGAATACTAAAAGCTGCAGTTTTTCCAGTTCCAGTTTGTGCTGATCCTAAAATATCGCGCCCTTCTAAAGCAAGCGGTATAGAACTGATTTGAATAGGAGTTGGCGCTGCAAAGTTCATTCGCGCTAATGAATTTTTTAAGTTTTGTGAAAGGCTAAAGCCTTCAAAGTTAATCATTTAAGTTTGGGGAAAGTTGTAAGTAAAAATCTAATAAAATTATTTAATAATAAAATGTAACCTTTATCAGTTAACCAGCTTATTTAAAGCTTTATTGAAGAGTAATTTGGCTTTGTTTCGCAAAAATCGATTAAGAAGCTATTTTATTATGTTCTAAATACTTAACTTTATCAGTATCTGATCTTTTGATTTTTTCTTTTTTATTCTTTTGCACATGACCAGAAATATCAGCGCCTTCTAAAACAGTTAAATTATTTTCAAAACGAAGGTCTCCTCGAACAATTCCTTTTTCTCCAATATGAATATTTGCAGACTCAATATTGCCAACCATATAACCCAAAACTTCGACATCCTCTGCTTGAACTAATCCTTTGATACTAGCGGTTTCTAATATTCTTAATTTTTTAGCTTTAATATTGCCCTTAACTTTTCCAGCAATCTCAATTTCTCCTTTGCAATCTATTTCTCCTTCAAAACGTAAATTTTCCCCCAAATGTGAAAAGCCATGAACTTGATCTTGAGATTTTTTATCTGTTTTAAAAAACATTCTTATTCTTTGTTATTATTTGACATTTTTTTTCTTGTTGAAGATTCAATTTCTAATTGTGCCCCCTCATCAACGACTAGATTTTTATGAGATAATTTACCTTTAACTTTAGCAGAATTATTTAAATGAATTCTATCTGAAAAAAGGTCGCCTGCTACTTGCCCTCCTACTTGAATATTATTATCTGCTGTTAAATTGCCTGTAATATTTCCGTTCTCATTAATGATAACTTCTTCTGCTTTAATATCCCCTACAATTATTCCATCAATAGTAATGCTATCTTTTTCGATAATATTACCCTGTAATTTTGTATCTCTTAAAATAACTTACGGCATAATTAAAAAAGCTGATTAAACAGGCAATAAAATAATTTAGCAAGCCTTAATATAACTGTAATTTTGGAAGAAAATTTAATAAAATGTTATAATTAAATTATTTTATGAAAAGAATTGAAGGCTTATTAGAAAAAACAATCTTTGCATCTCGCTGGATACTTGCTCCTTTTTATTTAGGACTATCTCTTAGTTTGCTTGTTTTGTTATATGAATTTATTCATGAAATTTTTGATTTTTTTAAAATTGTTCACTCAACGGATATTGCTGGTGTTCTACTTTTTATTTTAAGTCTTGTTGATATTTCATTAGCTGGCAACCTTTTAATCATTGTTATCTTTTCAGGATACGAAAATTTTGTATCTAAAATTGATGTTAAAAATCATGAAGACAAACCTTCTTGGATGGGTCATGTTGATTTTACTGATCTTAAAATTAAATTAATTTCTTCTATTGTTGCAATATCAGGAATTCATCTTCTAAAAATATTTATGAATTTAAATAATTACGATAAGGATAAAATTATTTTGTATGTAGTTGTTCATCTTTCTTTTGTTATCAGCGGAGTCCTTCTTGCGTTGATGGACTACATTATGAGTAAAAGTGTCAAAAAACATTAAAAATTAAAATTTATTTAAAGTATATTTAATATATAAATCTTATATACATTCTCTACATGTATATAAAAAAATTTCTTAATATTTTTTTAAAATTCTTATTTATAATTTTTATAAGTTTATCTTTATTTCTAACTATTGATTTTTTTTTTGGGAAAATATTAATTGATAAATATATTGATCAAATAAAAGACAATCCTTACTATCTAAAAAAACAAAGAATACGACATAGTTTCTATCATCACACATTAGCTCCACAAATAGATTACAGAAAAACTGGATGGGGACCAACTACTTATCGGTTATGCACAAATATTCACGGTTTTAAATCAAAGTGCGGAACTTTAGGTGGCGATCACTATGATATTGGATTTATAGGAGATTCATTTACTGAAGGTTTAGGCGTAAGACATGATGAAACATTTGTTGGAATTATTGAAGATAAAAAAAAATTAAACGTTGCTAACATGGGAGTTAGTTCGTACTCACCAAAAATTTATTTATCCAAAATACATCACTTTATTGGAAGAGGAATGAAGTTTAAGCACATCGTTGTGTTTATGGATGTAAGCGATTTAATTGATGATTCTAACTCCTATATTTTTAAAAATGATTTAAAAGTAAGAGATAAAAAAATTGGCAAGCGAATTGAAAATACTTTGAAAATTTGGTTTCCAATGTTTGATTATTTAACTTTTAATCTTACAAATAATAACAGATACCGTACGAATGACAGTATTTTTTCAAAAGTGAATATTTATACAGATCTAAATCAAACAAAAGATAAAAAATTAAAAGAAGTTTATTCTAAAATGAATTTAAGATCTGCATGGACTTACTCAAAAACAAATCAAATTAAAGGTTATGATTTACCAATAGACGTGGCTATTAAAGAACAAGTTGAGACTATGAATCAACTTTATGAATTATTAAAGAAAAACAATATCAAATTATCTATTGTTGTTTATCCTTGGCCTCAAACTATTCTTTATGACAAACGTGAAAATTTAATGAAAACTACTTGGGAAAATTTTTGCAAAAATAAATGTGCTAATTTTATTAATACATTTCCGCTTTTCATGAATGATGATGATGATGAGAAAAGTAAAAAGAATTTAATTATAAAAAAATATTATCAATTAGGTGATATTCATTTTAATCCCGAAGGCCATAAATTGATTGCCGATTATTTTATTAAAAACTTCAAGTTTTCCTAGTGCAGCAAATTTTTGTTTTATATTCTTTAACTAAGTTAACGTAATAATAAGTTTTTGTTGCAATACCTGATATTAAACCTAAAAAATTAATTGCCGTTCTTTCTGATTTTAAAATAGAACCCGTTAGTCCTTTAATTTCAGCAATAACATCTCCTTTTTTTATAGAAGATCCTTCTTGAATTTTTTTCTTAAATTTTGTTTTTTTATCAATTTGTTTAAAAGCTTCATCTGCAAAATCTAATCCACCAATAATTCCATCTTCATTTGCAACAATTTTTGCAGAAGTAATAGAATTTTTATTTACTAAAAGGTCAGTTGTAATGTCTTTTTGAGCCTGATCTTCAAATAAAGAAGCCCCAACAATGCTTTTTATATAACCGCTAGTGATAAGTTTTGATTTTGACATTCTTTAAGCAACTTTTTCTATGTATTCTTTTTTATTTAAGAATTCTTGCATCTCTTTTAATGTAATTTGTTTTCTAAATAAAAATTTATCATTGGATTTTGGATAATCACTTCTAAAATGAGCTCCTCTACTTTCTTTTCTCAAATACGCTGAATAAGTGATTAATCTTGATACTAAAATCATATCTTTAAGTTTGGCAGACAAATCTTTAGCTTCTCTCTCTATTCTATCAATCTCAATGAATGCTTTTCTAAGTTTTTGTTCATTTCTATAAACGCCTACTAAATCACTCATGATATTTCTAAGCTGCCATATATATTTTTTTGCTCTAATTCGTGATGATGTTTTTTCTTTTGGTAAATATTTTTGAAAATTAATATTTTTATCTTCATTATTATTAAGCACTTCAGAATTAATCGAATTTGCTATTCTTTTTCCAAAAACAAAAGCTTCAAGTAAAGAATTAGAAGCAAGTCTATTTGCTCCATGTGCACCCGTTGAAGAAACCTCGCCACAAGCCCAAAGACCTTTAATAGATGATTTTCCATTTTCATCAACGAATACTCCACCCATATGATAATGGGCGACAGGTGTTACAGGTATTTTTTCCTTAGTAAAATCAATATTAGCTTTTTTTAAAAAATTATAAGCACTTGGAAACATTGTTTCTAATTGTTCGTTCGAGAATTTTCGACAATCTAAGAAAGTTGAATGCCCAAGATCTTTTAATCTTTGTAATTCACGAGCAACGATATCGCGAGGAGCAAGATCTGCGCTTGGATGAATTGACTTCATAAATTGATTATCATTTTCATCAACTAATTTCGCACCGTCACCTCTAAGCGCTTCAGTTAGTAATGGAGTTGGATCAAGCCCAACATCCATTCCAGTTGGATGAAATTGAACAAATTCCATATCAGATAGAACAGCACCAGCGCGTGCTGCCATTGCTATTCCTTCACCGTAAATATCTCTAGGATTTGTTGTGTGTTCGTAAATACTACCAAGACCTCCTGTTGCAAGAACAACATTAGGCGCTTTAAAAAATGTAAAATTATCAACTATGTTTTTTCCAACGTGACGACCAATTAAACCAATGACCTTATTATTTTCAGTGATAATCTCATCAACGGTCACATCTTCTAAAATAGTAATATTTTCAAGTTTTTGAATGTTATTTATTAAAGTTTTTATAATTTCTCTTCCTGAACTGTCACCGTTTACTTTTAGTACTCTACGTCTGCTATGAGCAGCTTCCTGAGACATTAAAAAATTTTTAAGATGATCTTTGTCAAAATTAACTCCTTTTTCTTCTAGAAATTTAATAATAGAAGCGGCTTCTTCAGTTATAATTTTAACAATCTTTTCATCACTTAATCCTGAGCTTGCTTTAATAGTGTCTTCAAAGTGAATTTTTGGACTATCATCTTTACCTACTGCAGCAGCTATTCCTCCTTGTGCCCAAGCACTTGATGAAGCTTCACCTAATTTTTTTTTAGAAATTAAAGTAACTTTCCTTGGATAAAGACAAATTGCAGTCATTAATCCAGAAATTCCAGATCCAACAACAATAACGTCAGTAGTGTGTAAACTTTCCATTAGGCAAGACTAGATTGGCGACCAACTTTAATCATACGCTCAATAGGAAGTCTTGCTTTATCGATAATAGATTTATCAATCAAAACCTCATTCGTTTCATTCATTAAGCAATCGTAGATTTTTGGTAACTGTATTCTTTTCATATGAGGACATAAATTACATGGTCTAACGAAGTTCGTTCCTGGATTTTCAACCTGAACATTGTCGCTCATTGAACATTCTGTAACTAAAAATACATTTTTAGGTTTGTTATTTTTAACATATTGAATCATTCCAGATGTTGAGCCAGTAAAATCAGAAGCTTTAATAACATCAGGAGGACATTCAGGATGAGAAACAATTACTAAATCAGGATAATTTTTTCTAAGTTGATTTAATTCTTCAGCTGTAAACTGTTCATGAACCATACATGTTCCATGCCAAGGAATAATTCTAACTTTAGTTTGTGAGGCAACATATTTTGCAAGATAAACATCAGGTAAAAAAATAACTTCATTTACTCCTAAAGATTCAACAACTTTTACTCCATTGGCTGAAGTGCAGCAGACATCTGTTTCAGCTTTAACCTCAGCCGAGGTATTAACATAAGTTACTACCGGAACTCCTGGATACTTTTTTTTTAATTTTCTAACATCTTCTGCGGTAATAGATTCAGCAAGCGAGCATCCTGCATTCATATCTGGAATAAGAACTTTTTTATTAGGAGACATTATTTTTGCAGTCTCAGCCATAAAGTGAACGCCTGCCATAATAATAATATCGGCTTTAGTTTTCCCTGCTTCAATCGCTAAAGTTAAAGAGTCGCCAATAATATCAGCAACACCATGATAAATTTCTGGTGTTTGATAGTTATGAGCTAAAATAACTGCGTTCTTCTTTTTTTTTAGTTCATTAATTTTATGAATATATGGAGCGTGCAGAGGCCACTCTAATGCCGGAATGACAGATTTTATTTTTTTATAAATACCTGAAGTATTTTTTTCAATTTCTTTTGTAAATTCTAGTTGAGAACTCATAAATTTTAATAATTTATAAATGATAATTGACTAAGTTATTATAGTAAAATTAATATTTAAATTAGTTAAAACAGCAGTATTTGCTTAGATAACCATCCAGTTAGGGATATTAATTTTTATAGACGCCGTCTCTGTTTTTAATTCTTTGCCAGCAATTAAATTTTTATTGTCTTTATTTATTTTAATTAATGCAAAAGGAAATAGATCGTCTATTAAAACTTTTCCAATCTCTTCATTATCCAAATTAATTTTTTGTCCTTCTTTAACTTTTCCATTTATAGTTTGTAACGCAAATAATCTTTTATTAACTTTATTTTTTAAATGCATTCGAGCAGTATTTTCCTGACCAACGTAGCATCCCTTTTTTTGATCTATTCCATTTAATTCAAGAAAATTTGCCTCAAGAGAGAACAATTGATTTTGTAATTTTTGAATATCTTTAGATGGAACTCCTACATCAAATAGTTTTTTTTCTAATAAATATTTTTCATTAGATAACTCAATATTTAAGTCGTTTAAAAATTCTTTAATTTTAGATTGTTCTATAATTGCTCTTGCTGAAGTATTTTTAATTCTTGGATCTTCAAAAATTAGGTAATTTTTATAATTAATTAGATTTAATTTTTTAATATTAAGACTTTTAAATTTTACAAAAGGTATATCGATACTTATTAAATTATCTTCAATTTTAATTTCGATTTTAGATCTTAATTTGTAATTATAAAGTTTGTTGAATAATTCTTTTGTTAATTCACTGTTACACTCAATAAAAAAAATATTTTTTGTTTTAAAAATAATAAACTCAAATAAGAATTTTCCTTGCGGGGTTAAAAGTGAAGCAAATATACAGTTGTTATCTGCTACTTTTTTAATATCGTTAGAAATGATATTTTGAATAAAATCGATACTATCGTCGCCTTTAATACTAATAAAACTTTTTGAAGTTATATATGCCTTATCTGTTTCCATTATTGTACGTTTATCTGCTTTGGTGTATTAAATTTTAGATGTCCAATATATATGATTTAATTATAAAAAATGGCAATTGTTTTATAAATAATAATCTCTCCCAAACTGATATTGGAATTAAAGATAATCAAATTATTAAAATAGGCACAATCAAGGAAGGCGGAGACAAAGTTCTTGATGCTAAAGGTCTTACAATTATTCCAGGCGCCATAGATACACAGGTTCATTTTAGAGAGCCGGGCAATCCAGATAAAGAAGATTTAGAAAGCGGAAGTAAAGCTGCAATTTTAGGAGGAATAACTTCTATTTTTGAAATGCCAAATACAAATCCAACAACAGATAACTTTGAAAGATTTCAAGAAAAACTAGACAGAGCAAAAAATCGAATGCATTGCAATTATGCATTTTATTTTGGAGCTACAGAAAATAACTTTGAATTGATTAAACAAACATCCAATTTAAAAGGATGTTGTGGAATTAAAATGTTCGTTGGTTCATCTACGGGGACATTGCTTGTAAAAAAAGACGAGGCTATTGAAGAAGTTATTAGAATAAGTCCAAGAATTGTTTCAATTCATTCAGAAGATGATGATTTATTACAAAAGAAAAAAGTTTTAATTGAAAAGGGCAATGTTAAGACTCATCCTGTCTGGAGAGATTCTGAAGTTGCATTAACTTCTACTACAAAGGTGGTTGGTTTTGCTAATAAACATAAGAAAAGAATACATATTTTACATGTATCCTCTAAAGAAGAGATAGATTTTTTAGCAAACAATAAAAAATATGTAACTGTTGAAACGACACCACAGTTCTTAACTTTATTTGCGCCCGATTGTTATGAGGAGCTTGGAACTTTGGCGCAGATGAATCCTCCAATAAGAACAAAAGATCACCAAATTGTTTTATGGAAACGTTTGTTAGATGGAACTATTGATGTGCTTGGGTCGGATCATGCTCCACATACATTAAAAGAAAAACAAAAACCATATCCTGAAAGCCCCTCTGGTTTGACAGGTGTTCAGACTATGCTTCCTATTATGTTGGATCATGTAAATAATAAAAAACTTACATTTCAAAGACTAGTAGAATTGTTAAGCATTAATCCTTGTAAAATTTTTAATATAAAAAAAAGAGGAGAGATCAAAGAAGGTTATTATGCGGATCTTACTGTTATTGATATGAATTTAAATTTTAAAATTACTAATGATTGGATTGCAAGTAGATGTGGATGGACCCCGTTTAATAACAAGACTGTAAAAGGTTTTCCAGTCGGAACTATAGTGAATGGGAAAATTGCCTCTTGGGATAAAAAAATCGTTGATACTAAATTTGGAAAACCTTTAGAATTTTAATTTTTAATTATTCCAGCATCAATCAAAGAAGATTTAATTTCGTCTAAAATAGTAGGATCATCAATAGTTGCTGGCATTTTATAAGGAACTTGATCTGCAATTTTACCAACTGTTCCTCTTAAAATTTTTCCAGATCTTGTTTTTGGAAGTCTTTTTACAACAACTATATTTTTAAATGCAGCTACAGGTCCAATTTTATCTCTAATCATTTGAATACATTCCTTTGAAATGTCTTCAGATTTTTTTGTTACCCCAGATTTTAAAACAATTAAACCAAGAGGTATTTGGCCCTTTAAATTGTCAGCAATTCCAAGCACTGCACATTCTGCTACACTAGTATTTTCTGATAATATTTCCTCCATTGAACCAGTTGAAAGTCTATGTCCTGCAACATTAATAATGTCGTCAGTTCTTGACATAATCCAAACATATCCATCTTCATCAATGTGTCCCGCGTCATAAGTTTTGTAGTAACCCTTATAAGGATCCATGTAGTTTTCTTTATATCTTTTGTCTGCTTTCCATAATGTAGGAAAAGTTCCTGGAGGAAGAGGCAATTTTACTACCACATCACCCATTTCAGAGGGTTTAGCTTGTGTAGCGTCAGGTTTTAAAATTTGAATATTATAACCAGGAACTGCTTTCCCGGCAGAACCATATTTAGTTTTAAATAAACCAAGGCCCGCACAATTTGCGCTTATTGCCCATCCAGTTTCAGTTTGCCACCAATGATCTATTACAGGTTTTTTTAATAAGTTTTCAGCCCATTTAATTGTATCTGGATCAGCTCTTTCACCAGCTAAAAATAATATTTCAAATTTAGATAGATCATATTTTTTAAAAAATTTTCCCTCAGGATCTTCTTTTTTAATAGCTCTAAAAGCAGTAGGGGCAGTAAATAATGATTTAACTTTATGTTCTGATATTACTCTCCAAAAAGAGCCGGCATCAGGAGTTCCAACAGGTTTTCCTTCATATAAAATTGTTGTGCAACCGTGAAATAATGGTCCATAAACAATGTAAGAGTGACCAACAACCCAACCAATATCACTTGCTGACCACCAGATATCACCTGGATTAATATTGTAAATATTTTTCATAGACCATTTCAATGCAACGATATGACCACCAATGTCTCTTACAATGCCTTTCGGAGTTCCTGTTGTTCCCGAAGTATAAAGTATGTATGCAGGATCGTTAGCATCCATATGTTCACAATCAATTTCTTTTCCATTCTTTATAAAATCTTGCCAACTAATATCGTTAACTCCTAATTCAACAGAATTATTTTCTCTTTGAAATATTACACATTTTTTAGGTTTAATAGCTGCTAGTCTTATAGCTTCATCTAAAAGTGGTTTGTATTGAACTGTTCTTCCAGGTTCAAAGCCACAGGAAGCAGAAATAATTAATTTTGCTTCAGAATCATTTATTCTAGCAGCAAGTTCGTTAGCCGCAAATCCTCCAAAGACAACTGAATGGACAGCGCCTATTCGCGCGCAGGCAAGCATAGCAAAAACCGCCTCCGGTATCATAGGCATATAAATGATAATGCGGTCTCCTTTTTGAATTCCAAAATTTTTTAAAGCTCCTGCAAAAATAGAGACTATTTTTTTTACCTCAGAGTAACTAAACGAAACTTTTTTGGAAGTTACAGGGCTGTCATAAATTATAGCTGCACGAGATCCATTTCCCTCTTCGACATGCCTATCGATTGCATTAAAACATGTATTAATTTTTCCCTCAGGAAACCAACGATAAAATGGAGGGTTAGAACTATCTAAAACTTTTTTATAAGGCGAAAACCATTTAACATCTTTGGCAGCATCACCCCAAAAATTTTCAGGATTTAAAATCGATTCTTTAAATAAATTATCGTATTTATTAATCAATTTTTCCCCAAACTATTATTAATTTAAATGAATAGTAAACCAAAAAACATGTAGTTTCAAAGCTAAGAATTTAAGCATCTAAATTAGCCTTTTAGATATTTTAATATTTTTCTGAAAAGTAGTGCAAGACTATGTGCGGAAGAGTTAAAGAAGCTAAGCCAATAAATATAATTTTCTCAATCGATTTTTCAAGAAAATCAAAATTTATTAAAAAAATTAAACCAATAAATAAAATAAAAAAAGTGATCAAAGTTAAAAATAATGATTGTTTAAGAAATAATTTTAAACCTTTAAATAGTCTCGGATTAAGATCACTAGAAATAAGAAGAATATTTTTAAGAGAGTGCATGAAACAAAAATATAAAGTAAACGCAACAATTGGATTAAATAAATAAAATGCAATGATTATTAAAAAAATTTCAAAAACAATTGCAATAAATTCATTTTTTTTTAATTTTTTATAAGACAAATATATAAATAAAATAAAATCTGTATTAATAAATTTACTATTAAAATAAACTTTACGTAATTATGTGACAGCAAGATATAATCTTTTGAAAAAAGAATTGTATTAAAAATTAAATTTGTTTGTTCAAAATTAAAAAATAATGGAAGTAATATAATTAATGAACCTTTAAGAAAAAAAATAAATAGAAGATATTTGTATTTTTTCTCTAAATAAATCTCCAAATCTTCTTTTCCAAAATGTAAAGAAGATACAATTAAAAAAATTATTAGTGAGATTAACGGATTTAAATACCAAAAAACAAAAACTGTAATAACTAATGAAATGTAAGTAAAATAAAAAATAAATTTTAAATTTTTAAATTTTTTATAAAATAGTACCTCGCCTTTTTTGCCATCATAAGCCCCATGAGATATGCCAATTGTCGCAATTAATATAAAACAAAAAAAATATATATATGCAGATGATAAATCTAAGAAAAAACCAATTATTGATAAAATGGAAATTAAAAATAAAAAAAAGAAATTAATGTTATTAAAATTTTTTTTTAAATTATAGTTCATACATTAAAAATTTAATAATTTTTTAATAAAGATTAACTTAGGCATGCTTAAAATTATTTTTATATCTTGAAAAAAATTACTATTATTAGATAAAAAATTAATAATATCTTTTGTCTTATTATTTTTAAAAAGTTTTAAAAAAATTTTGTGCATATTTCCCTTTTTCTCGAGCAAAACTTTAATAAATATTTTATCTAAAAAGTTATATTTTGATTGTACCCTGGCGTTGGTAATAATTTGATTTTTAATCAACTTTTGTACTAGCTCTTGCGTAAATTTTTGAATATTTAAAAAAGTATAACCAGTACTTTTTCTTGTAAGGTTTGCGGCAGTTCCAATTTTTATTACTTTTTGATAATTAGCCTTATCCTTAAAGTGAAACATTGGGATGGAACCCATTTCATTGTAGCCAGCAGTATATTCTTTTTTATAATTTAAATTATTTTGAATATATTCATTAATCTCATGCATATACTGCTCTTTTACAAAATTGTTTTGATCAGAAATCCAAGTAGTTTCGATAAATATTTTATTGTCACCAAGGGGTAGGGTGTAAAAAAAATGCGTCCAATTCCCTTGATTACAATTAAAGTCCATTAGAATTGGGTGTTTGTTTAAATTTGCAGTCTCCTTAAAGTTAATTTCACAACCATAAAAGTGTTGATAAATTTTAGTGTCATCAGTGTCATTATTTTTTAATGAACTATCAAAAACTAAATTTGCCTTAAATATCTCATTGTTACTTTTGATTGTTATTTGATTATTTTCTTCATTAATTTCATCAACACCACGATCTAAAAATAATTTAATATTTTTATTTTCACTTATATTTTTCAATATTTTATTATAAAATTTTTCACTATCTACAGATTGATAAGCAAAATCTTTGCAGTCCAAAATTATTTCTTTGTCACCTTTAACTATTACTTTGTCCCATTGATCTAATAAGCAGTCTGAAAACGAATGTTTAAAAGTATTCCAGTAAGACCAAATTTTATCTTTACTAAAATTCTTTCTTTTATCAAAAACTGCACAAGTTTTATTTTTTAGAATATTACTTTTATTCATTTCGTATAAAAGAGAGAAACCTGAACAACCTGCTCCTATAATTATAAAATCGTAGTTATTCATTAATAATGATTAATTTAATATTTGAGATTGAAAATGAAAAATATTTTTAAAGTAATAAATAATTTTTCAAAAAAACCAACATATATTCTGGAGTTAAAATATTTATTCAAATTACTATTAATAATTTTTACTCCAATTCTTTGATATAATGAACTTGCAAGAAATATTGGATATCTAAGTGACGATGGTAAATATTTTATTCCGTCATTACCACTTTTATAATATTTTTTAGACATCATAATAATTTTAGAAATAGCAGAAAATAATTTAGCACGATCAAAGCTTTCATTAACTATATCTTCTGCTTTAATGTTTTGAATTAATAAGTTTTGAGGCAAATAAATTCTACCTAATTTTGCATCAGTAACTACATCTCTTGCAATATTAGTTAATTGCATTGCCACACCAAGATCTATCGCATGTTTAATTGCCTTAGGATGTGTTGTATTAAGTATATGAGCCATCATAGCTCCTACAGTGCCAGCCACATAATATGAGTACTTAATAAGTTCTTTTTTTGATCTAATTTTTACAATTTTTGTGTCTAACTTTATTCCATAAAATAAATCATTAATAAATTTTTTAGGAATATTGTATTTTTGTTTAATTTTTTTAAATTTATTAATAATTGTATTTTTAGAATTTCTATTTGAGTATTCTTTTATAAATTTATCAATTTTATTCTTTGAGTTTTTATTTTCATCAACAAGATCATCCGCAACTCTACAAAAAGCATAAAGAGTTGCACAATCATCAAATATTTCTTTTTTTAAGAACTTTCCTGCCCAAAAAAATGATTTTCCATAATGCTTTATATAAAATTCTGAGTTCATTAAAATTTAGGTACAATCCTATCTAAAATTTTAGCAGAAGATAAAACTCCAGGAATTCCAGCACCTGGGTGCGTTCCTGCGCCGACAAAGAATAGTCCGTTATATACTTCAGATTTATTGTGAAATCTAAAATAAGCAGACTGCGAAAATAATGGCTGAATTGAAAATCCTGATCCGTGAAGAGTTCTAAGTTCATTTTCAAAGTAGTCAGGCGTGATGTAGAAATCATTTTCTATATATTCTTCAATATTAGGCAATAAAGTTGAGCTTAATTTTTTTATAATTATTTTCTTAAATCTTTCTGCCTCATTATCCCACTTTATTTTAGATAAGTTATTTGGTACCGGCACTAATACATAAAAACAGTCTTTATCTTTTGGAGCCATTGTAGGATCTGTTGCCGTTGGTCTATGGAGATAATAACTAATATCGTCAGTTAATATTTTTTTTTCAAAAATTTTATTTAATAGATCTTTATATGAATCACCAAAATAAATTGTGTGATGTTGTACGTCATTATATTTCTTTTTTGATCCAAAATAATAAACAAATAAACCCATTGAATAATTCATTCTTTTCATTTTTTTTTTAAATAAAAATGTATTATGTTTTTTTTCTAATAAATATTTATAAACAAATGGTGGATCTGCATTACAAACAATAATTTTTGCATTAATTACTTTGTTACTTTTAGTAATAACTCCGTTTATATTTTTTTTATCTGTTATTATTTTGATCACTTCATCATCTTTAATAATTTTAACTCCAATTTCGTTCATTAGTTTTTCTAAAGCACTAACAATTTTTCCTGTACCACCTAAAGCATAATGAACGCCCCATTTTTTTTCCAAAAATAATATTAATGTATAAATTGAAGTAGTTGAAAATGGATTTCCGCCAACTAAAAGTGGATGTACACTAAAAATTTTTCTTAATTTTTCATTTTTTATAAATTTTGATATTAATTTGTAAACTGAAAGATAGCTTTTTAACAATAATAAAGACGGTATTTGTTTTAACATGAAAAAAAAATTAGAGAACGGTTTGTCTGCCAATTCTAAATAACCTTTGTTAAATATTTTTTCTGAAAATTTTAATAATTTCTCAAATCCAATAATGTCTGCAGAGTTAATTTTTGATATTTCTTGTAAATTGACTTTATGATCATGGGTATAATTAAACTTCGATAAATCACTGAATATAAATTGGTACCAAGTTTTTAATGGTACGATTTTTACATAGTCATTAATATTTTTTTTAAAAAGTGAAAACAACTCTTCAATAAGATAGGGGGCCGTTATCACTGTTGGGCCAGCGTCAAACGTATATCCATTTTTGTAGAATGTTCTTGCTCTTCCTCCCAAATCAGAATTTTTTTCAATCAACGTGACATCATAATTCTTAGCCCTTAATCTTATTGCTGAAGCGATTCCTCCAAGGCCCGAACCTATAACTATTGCTTTTTTGTTCATCGACTTAGTTCTTTATTAATATTTCTGATGTAACGACAATTATAACTATAAAAATGTACAATAATCATTGATTTTATTAGTTTTATTTACCTTTTAAAAAAAGGCAAATTACTCTAACTTTGCATTTAATTAAATAAACAAACAGGGGATTTAATGAAAACAACTCTTCTACAATCTAGTGATTTAACTGGAATTTCATTCTGGTTAATATCAATGGCCTTGTTAGCTAGTACGTTTTTCTTTTTCATCGAAAGAAATTCAGTAAAAGCTTCATGGAGAACTTCAATGACTTTATCAGGCTTAGTTACAGGTATTGCATTTGTGCATTACATGTACATGAGAGAAGTCTGGGTAACTACAGGCACATCACCAACAGTATTTAGATATATTGATTGGTTGCTAACTGTTCCTTTATTAATGATTGAATTTTACTTTATACTTTCAGCTGTTAAAAAAGTTTCTTCAGGAATTTTTTGGAGATTACTTTTAGGAACATTAGTTATGTTAATAGGTGGATATCTTGGCGAAGCTGGATACATGAATATTAACGCTGGTTTCATTATTGGTATGGGCGGATGGATCTTCATTCTATATGAAGTTTTCTCAGGCGAAGCTGGTAGAGAAGCAGCAAGATTATCAGGTGCCGCAAAAGATTGTTTTGAATTCTGCAAATGGATCGTAACAATCGGTTGGTCAGTATACCCATTAGGATATCTTTTTGGATATATGACAGGTTCAGCAAATGAGGTTACTTTAAACCTTGTTTACAACTTGGCAGACTTTATTAACAAAATATTATTCGGTTTAGTTATTTACAAAACTGCATCAAGTTTAACACCTGCAGGAAGTAAGTAATTATAATTAATTAATTTTTTTAAAAAGGCCCTCAAGATTTTCTTGGGGGCCTTTTTTATTTAGCCAAACAAAATCTTTATTTAAAATTAAATTACCATTTTTATAAGAAACTCCATTTTTAAAATCTTTTTTTAAAAAATAAGCACCATCAAGATCAAGAAACGTGCAATATTTTGCAATCGTTAAGGCAGGAACAATAGACAGCGAAGAACTAACCATACACCCGAGTAATATTTTTTTATTTTTCCTTTTTAAAAACTTAATAATTTCCAGACTTTTATTTAACCCGCCAAATTTATCTAATTTTACATTTACTACTTGGTAGTATTTTAAAATTTTATTTTTATTTTTAATGTGAAATGATTCATCGGCACAAAATAATATTTTTGTTTTGATATTTTTAAGTTTATGGTCAAATCCATATTTAAATGGCTGCTCTATAATAATTACATTTAATTCTTCTAAATCTTTAATAATTTTTTTTAATAATATAAAATTTAATCCTTCATTAGCATCAATTATTATTTTTGATTTAGGACATTTTTTATTTATAAATTTTATTGTCTTTAAAATGTTATTTTTATTAACTTTTACTTTAATAAGATTAACATCTTTAAATTTATGAATTATTTTCTTTAGCTTTTCTTGGTTGAATATCGGAATAGTAATTGAGGTTAGATATTTTTCGCTTAAATTATATTTTTTATTTTTGGTAATATTAAGATGTTTAAAAGCTAACTCTAGAGCTGTTCTTAAAGATAAATATTTAATTTCTTCAAATCTATTTTGTCTAGTTAGTTGTGTAATTTCATACTCATTATTCTTTAAATATGAAAATATTTTTTTTTGAGTTTCACCATATCTTTTGTAAGGAATGCATTCAGCAAAACCGCTTCTATCCCTTTCGGTTATTTTTATTATTATCGCTTTTATGAATTTTTTGTTTTCTCTTGATATTCTAAAAGAATCTTTTAAAAAAAATTTTTTTTTAACAAATTGTAATTTTAAAAACATAAATTCACTGTTATATGATCTAAGGTTTTTAATTTAATGCCAAAAATTACTTATATAGAACATAACGGAAAAGAACATCATATAGAAATGCCAATCGGCTTTTCAATAATGGAAGGAGCTATAAAAAATTCTATTCCTGGAATTGATGCTGATTGCGGAGGTTCTTGTGCTTGCGCTACTTGTCATGTTTATGTAGATGAAAAGTTTTTAAGTAAAGTTCCAAAAGCTCAAGAGTCAGAACAGGATATGATCGATTTTATCCAAGATGCTAACAAATCAAGCAGATTAAGTTGTCAGATAATGATCACAAATGATCTTGATGGTATAGTAGTTAGGATGCCAGAAAAGCAAAGTTAATATGACAATAAAAACGGATGCAGTAATTATTGGAGCAGGACCCGTTGGATTATTCTCTGTTTTTGAACTTGGTATTTTAGGTCTTAACGCCCATGTTATTGATAATTTAGATAAAATCGGCGGACAGTGTATTGAGCTTTATCCAGACAAACCAATCTATGACATTCCTGGAATTCCAAATTGCACTGGAGAAGATTTAATTAAAAATTTAATTGAGCAAGCGAAACCATTTAAACCTGAGTTTCATCTCAATCAAAGAGTTAACGAGTTAAACAAAAATAATAAATTATGGCAGGTTATTACTAGTGATAATAAAATTTTTGAAACGCCCAATATTATTATAGCTGGTGGAGTTGGGTCTTTTGAACCTAGAAAAGTAGATGTTAAAAACGTTGAAAAATTTGAAGGAAAAAGTTTTTATTATTCTGTTAAAGATAAATCAAAATTTAAAGATCAAATAGTCGCTGTATTTGGAGGGGGTGATTCTGCTCTAGATTGGACTTTAGAATTATCAAACATTGCAAAAAAAGTTTATTTAATTCACAGAAGAGATGACTTTAAAGGCTCTCCACATACATTAAACAAAATTAAAGAAATTGCAAAATCAGGTAAAGTTGAAATTAAAACCTTTTATCAACTTAAAGGGATTAACGGGGATAATAAATTAGAAAATATTGAAATACAAAAAAATAATGACGCAATGGAAGTTTTAAAAATAGATTCAGTAATTGCTTTTTTTGGACTTAAAATGGAGCTTGGGCCAATTGCAAATTGGGGTTTAAATTTGGAGGAAAAATGTATTTTAGTTAATACAAAAAATTTTCAAACTAATGAGGAGGGTATTTTTGCAATTGGTGATATTTGCACTTATCCTGGAAAATTAAAGTTAATTCTTTCTGGTTTTCATGAGGGCGCGTTAGCAGCTAGAGAATGCTTTGCCAGAGCAAGACCAAATGAGAATTTCGTTTTTCAATATACAACCTCATCGACTCAGATACATAAACGCCTGGGAATTAAGTAAATTTTTTACGAGCAGTTTTTTTCGTAAAGAAAGTAAAGAGTAAAAATAATTAATATATTGATTATTGCAACTGGCAACAAAAGTAATAAGAACATATTTTTTAGAAAATAAAAAATCAATGTCGTATATATTAAAAATATTAAAGATAATCTAAGAGCAGCCTCTTTTCTGAATGTAGACATGATCAGTAAAGAGTGTCTAATAAGTTTCACAAAACTCATTTTAGTAGGACCGTAGTATCTAATTCCTCTTATCGAGGGTATGAATGTTTTGTTTTTTATAAATTTAGCAATAGTTCCAGAAAAACTTACGGAAAGATTTTTATTAGAAACTATTAAATTTAAATCTTGCTTAGGAATGCACATAAAATTTCCAAATTTTATTGAATAACCGGTCAGAACTAGAGTTAAAATTTTATGCAAATGATAAGACAATTTAAAGAATGCACTTTCAGAGCGCTTAATACGATTTGCAGTTATAGTTAAAGAAGGAAGGTCAATGGACTTTAATATTAATTCTTTTACTTCTTCCGGCCTATCCTCACCGTCACCATCCATAACGATCAGGTAATCAAAATCGTTTTTTTTGCTTATATAATTAATTCCATGAGCAATGCTTTTGCCATGACCTATATTTTTTGAATTTTTAATTATTTCTATGTTTTTAAATGAATCAAATTCTATTTTTTTATTCAATATTTCAGTTGAACAATCATCTACTATTAAGACTTTTATATGGGCAATATTATTAATTTTTAAAGTATGTATGTTATTTAAAAGACTTAAGAGAGATTCCCAATCATTAAAAACTGGAATTAAAATTTTATAAGTTTTCATTTATTTAAAAAATAAAACATACATCATGATCGTCTATTTTTTTATATAAAATATTTTTAATATTTATGTTTTTTCGATTGCATAAACTCGGACCAATATCTTTTGCAATAATAACAGCTGGTTTTTTATAAAAATCATTATTTTCTTCTAAAAAAACTTTTGGCCTATTGCTTAGTTGATAAGATAAATTTCCAGCATACCATTCTGAAAAGCCAACGTTAGAAATCTTGTCTTTAGAAATAGTTTTCCATTCTCTTTCAATTTGTGATGCTATTTTTCTTCCTTCATAACTTGTCCTGCTGTCAGAATATATTGATCTTAAAGAATATAGAATTGGTGATACGATTAAAAAAATAATTAATAAAATAATAAAGTTTTTTATTTTTTTAAAATTTATTTGATCTTGATATAAAAATATAAAGAAAATTCCAATTAAGGAATAAAATGGAATCATCCACATCGTTCTTATTCTAGAACCAGTAATTATTGAGGTTATCAAAATTAATAAGAACGGAAGTAAAAAAGAAAATAATAAAAAAATAAATTTTTCATTATTTAAAGGAAGTCTAATTTTTATTTTTTTTATTAAAAAATAAATTAATAAAAGAAACGGTAGCAATATTGTAATTTGATTTATTAAAAACTTAATAGGATTTAATAAATGGTTATAAATATTAAATTCGTTTAATCCCCCGCGTTTGAGAGCGTAATAGAGTGTAGTAAAATCATTTTGTATTAACCATTTAAAATGTGGAGCTGTTATTAAGAAAAAAATTAATAAGACATATAAAAATTTAAAATTAATTTTTTTCTTTTTTGTTAAAATAAAAATTAAATAAAAAAATAAAGATATTAATAAATAGACAAAAATATATTTTGTTAAAAAACCAAGAGCAGCGAAAACCCCTAAAAAAATCCAGTCGGTAATTTTATTATCTTTTATAGATTTAAAGAAGAAATATACCGTTCCAATCCATAAAGGAATTTGACAGATATTTACGTTAAATTGAGGAGTGTCAAATGTGTAAAAAGCAATACCCTCTATTGCAAGGATAGATAAAAGAATATGAGATTTTTTATTTAAGAAAAATGAAGACAGTTTCCATAAAAATATAAAAGAAATAAGAATAAATACTTGGCTTAATAAATAATAAATCCAGTCCTTATTTCCAAAAATTTTAAAAAGCAGACCCGGTATCCAGGCGCTTAAAGGTGGATGCTTGTTGTAACCTAAGTCAAAATCTTGTCCCCACGCCAAAGCCTCAATTACATCTAAGGGTAAATTTTTATTTGAAAAATAGGGTATGATGGTCCAAATAATTAAATGATAAAGACATAATAGATAAAAAATTTTTTTTTCTTTACCAGGTTGTATCATTAATGATGATTTAATTGATTCAATGCAACTTGACACTATAAAAAAGCCTCTTATATTGCCCCATCCTAATGGCTACAAAGTTACCAAAAAATTATACACCCAGCGCTAAAGAAAAGTACATGTGTGCAAAACATAAAGAATATTTCAGAAGAGTCCTGGAAGAATGGAAGAAAGAGTTAGCTCTTCAAAACGATAAAATACTTTTTAATGAATTAGATGACAATGATACATCTGCTGATGTTGTTGATCAGGCAACTTCTCAAACAGGCAAAGCTATTGAAATGAGAACAGTAAATAGAAATAAAAAACTTATCTCCAAGATAGATAAAGCTGTTAAAAAAATTAAAGACGACACTTACGGATATTGCGAAGAGACAGGTGAAGAAATTGGTTTAAAAAGATTAATAGCTAGACCAATAGCAACCTTGACTGTTGAAGCCCAAGAAAGACACGAGAGAGAAGAAAAAATTTTTGCTGATAGTTAAGAAACTAAAGGAATCTTTTCTCCAAGATTTTCAGGATCATAACCTTTTATAACAGCAGGCCTTTTAGAAATTTCTTCGTACCATCTAGATAGATTCTTATATTTTTTAATTCCAATCTCATGCCATTCATGCCGACATAACCATGGAAAGGTTGCAATATCAGCAATTGTATATTCATCGCATGCTAAATATTTATTTTTACTAAGCTGTATATCTAAATATTCATAAATTTTCTTTGCTAGATCTAAAAATCTATTTTCAGCATACTCGCTCTTGCCTTTGTTGAATTTATAAAAATAATGAAGCTGACCTAACATAGGTCCAACGAAACTTACCTGGACCATTAACCATTCATTAATATTTTTCTCATATTTTTGAGGATAAAATTTAAAATTATTTTTTTTAGCTAGAAAAATTAATATAGCTCCAGATTCAAAAACGGTTTCTTGATTATCGATTATAACTGGAATTTTATTTAAAGGACTAATCTTTAAAAAATTTTCTGAGAATTGTTCATTTTTAGTAATATCAATTCTTGTTAATTTATATTTTAGCTCTAACTCTTCTAATAGAATAGAAATTTTTCTACCATTGGGTGTTGGGTAATAAAACAACTCAATCATATAAGCTATTTGTTTTATTTAAATAGTTTATATAAGTACATATGAAAAAAATTTTGTATTTTTACAGCGTTGCTTCCCCATTTGCTTATCTTGGAAATAATAGATTAATAGAAATTTCAAAGAAATATTCAGCAGAAATAATTGAAAAACCAATTGATTTAGTTGGAAAAGTTTTTGTCGCAACAGGAGGTGTTCCTGTACCGCAGAGACATATTTCAAGGCAAAATTACAGGCTGTTAGAACTAAAAAGATGGGGAGAGTTTTTGAATATAAAAATTAATCAAAAGCCAAAATTTTTTCCACCCAAGGATCCTCATACACCAGCATTATTTTGTTTAGCAAGTATTGATATGGGAATAAAAATGCAATTTGGTTTTAAAGTATTAGAACAATTGTGGGCGCAAGAAAATGACATTTCTAATTTAGAAACACTAAAATTAATAGCAAATGATTTAAAAATTAATTTTGATGATTTAAGTAAATTAGCAACCTCAGATAAAATAAAAAAAATTTACGAATCCAACACTCAAGAAGCTATTAATATGAATATATTTGGAGTTCCAACTTATATTTATAATAATGAAATGTTTTGGGGTCAGGACAGGCTAGAGTTATTAGAACATTCTTTAAAAAAAAATTAAAACTCTTTTTTGATGAAGGAAAGTTTAATTAATAAACTTAACAAATTAAAAAATTCTTTTTTTATAAAAGAAGATTTAAATAAAAATTTTAAAAACATTTACCTTAAAATTGCAGAATTAATTTTTTTAAAAAAAACTTTTTTAAGAAAACCATTAATTATTGGTTTAGCTGGAGGACAAGGATCAGGTAAAACAACATTTGCCCAGTTTTTAAAATTAATTTTAGAGAATAGATACAATTTAAGAACAGTTTCAGTTTCTATTGATGATATTTACAAAACTAAGAAAGAAAGAATAAAAATATCAAATAGAATAAATAAATTATTTCTAACAAGGGGAGTTCCCGGAACTCACGATGTAAATTTTTTAACTAGATTTTTTAAAATACTAAAAAGTAGCAATCTTAATAAATCTTTTATAATTCCAAAATTTGATAAATCTATAGATGATAGATTGCCAAAAAATAAATGGTATTATGTAGAAAAAAACTTAGATATTTTTATATTAGAAGGGTGGTGCGTAGGAGCTAGACCTGAAGAAAATAATCGCAACTTAAAAAAACCCATTAATAAATTAGAAGCTCTGGAAGATAAAAATTGCAAATGGAGATTTAACGTTAATCAACAATTAAAGAATGACTATAAAGAATTGTTTTCATTTATTGATTTAATGATTTATTTAAAAGTACCCAATTTTAATAAAGTTTTAACCTGGAGAGGTCTGCAAGAGAAAAAGTTGGCTTATTCTAAAAAAAATATATCTAAGAATAAAAATAAAATAATGTCAGAGAGTGAAATTAAAAGATTTATAATGTTTTATGAGAGAATAACAAAAAAGATGCTCATAGATATGCCTAAATTTGCTGATATAATTGTACCTATTAGTTCAAATCATCAACCAAAAAAAATTATACTAAATTAGATGAGTTTTTTTAAAAAATTTTACTTTTTATTTTTTTTTATAAGCACTAGTGCTTATGCAGTTGAGAATATTAATAAATCTTTAATAGCAGCTTACTTAACTAATCCAAAGCTTAACGCTGAAAGAGAAAGAACCAAAGCTGTTGATGAAAATCTGGTTCAAGCTTTTAGCGCATTTAAACCAACAGTCACGATCTCTGCGTATAAAAGCGATACAGATAGTTCTAAAATAACAAGCTCAACAGGTTCTTCTTCGCCTTCAACTAATGCACAAACGACTGCTAAATCAATTACTATTGAACAAAAAATTTTTAATTTTGATGATATGTATAATTATCAAAAAGAAAAAAGCTCAGTAGAAATAGCTAGATATACCTTAAAAAAAATTGAACAAGATGTTCTTTTAGAAGCAGTAGAGGCTTATGCCGGAACACTACTTGCTCAAAAGAAAGTTATTTTTAGTAAAGAAAATTTAGACTTGTCCGAAAAACAAGTTGAATTAGACAAAAGTAGATTAGAGAGAGGAATGATTACAATTTCTGACTTAGCACAATCAGAAAGTTCATTAGCAGCAGCACAGTCTAATTTATTAAATGCCGAAAATGAACTTCTGATTACCAAAAAAAATTTTAAAAATGTTATAGGATATGACCCTGTAGATTTAGAAGAAATAAATAATTTAAATTTAACTTTACCTAAATCTTTAGAAGAAACTTCAGTATCTGCGCAAAAAGAAAATCCTATTTTAAAAATTTCAGAGTTCTCACTTAAAAAAGCTGAAGACGAGCATAAAATGGCTATAGCGGAACTTTCTCCGACATTTAGTTTGTCATTAGGAATAACTGATTATGATGGATATAGTTCAAGTGTAGACAAAACAAAACAGTCAGTTGCAAAAGCTCAAGCTTCAATTCCTATTTATCAAGGAGGAAAACAGACTTCATTAATTATACAAAAGAGATCTTTGCTAGATAGTGCTGAATTAGATCTACAAACTTCTAAAAATATTGTGGATAGAGATTCTTATTCGGCGTGGTCGAATTTTAAACTTGCCATAAGTAATTTTGAATTAACAAAGTCAAGAGTAAAAGCGTCAGAAATTGCTTACGAAGGTATTATTCAAGAATACGAAGCTGGATCAAGATCAACATTAGATGTTATAACATCAAGATCTACACTGCTTGAATCGAGAGTGAATAATGCAATTTCTGATAAGGACAGAATTGTTTCTCAATTTAAACTTTTATCTTCAGTAGGTAATCTCACGGCAAAAAATTTAGCCCTAGAGACAAAACTCTATGATCCTAATGACTATCCAAATAAGAGCTGGATAAGACATATTTTTTAGTTAAAAATACATATATTTCAATTACTTATTTATATAATTGAAAAAAAGAACAAAATGTGTACATTTGTTTTATTGAGTCGTTAGACAATAAATTAAATTAAAAAGGAATAAAATGACTAAAAATACTCTCAAAGTTGTAAATACTGAAAAGACAGAAGATAAAAAAGAAAAACAAAAAGCATTAGACGCCGCAATAAGTCAAATAGATCAAAATTACGGAAAAGGTTCTGTAATGAGACTGGGACAGTCCAGAGTTCTTGATATAGAATCTATATCAACTGGATCGTTAGGATTAGATCTTGCGCTTGGAATTGGAGGTCTTCCAAAAAGTAGAATTGTAGAAATTTATGGACCGGAGTCATCTGGAAAAACTACTTTATCATTACAAGTTATTGCTGAAGCACAAAAAAAAGGTGGAATTTGTGCATTCATTGACGCTGAGCATGCTCTTGACCCTGTTTATGCAAAAAAATTAGGCGTTAACACAACTGAATTATTAATTTCTCAACCAGATACAGGCGAACAAGCACTAGAGATTGCAGATACTTTAGTTAGATCAGGATCTATTTCTGTTCTTGTTGTAGATTCTGTAGCTGCTTTAACACCAAGAGCAGAACTAGAAGGAGAGATGGGAGATCATCATATGGGCTTACAAGCTAGATTAATGAGTCAAGCCTTAAGAAAGTTAACAGGTTCAGTTTCCAAGACAAACACTATGATTATTTTTATTAATCAAATAAGAATGAAAATAGGAGTTATGTTTGGTAGTCCAGAAACAACCGCTGGAGGAAATGCTCTTAAATTTTACTCATCTGTAAGATTAGATATTAGAAGAATAGGAGCAATTAAAGATAAAGAAGAGATAATTGGTAACCAAACACGAGTTAAAGTTGTAAAAAATAAAGTTGCACCTCCGTTTAAAGTTATTGAGTTTGATATAATGTATGGAGAAGGCATTAGTAAAATGGGAGAAATCGTTGATTTGGCAGCTAAGGCAAATATTATAGAAAAAGCTGGCGCATGGTACTCTTATAAAGGTGAAAAAATAGGACAAGGCAGAGACAATGTTAAACAATACCTTAAGCTAAATCCAAAGATTGCAGCTGAGATTGAAATGGCTATTAGAACAAATGCCAAACTAATATCAGAAAAATTAAGCGATCATTCAGAGAATATTTCTGAAGAAAAAGAAGATAATAAAGAAGATAAATAAGCTTAGTAAATTTTAAACTTAAATATTCTTAATACGTTAATTAAAGGCGCTTTTAAAAAGGCGCCTTTAGCATTCTAGACATATATATAAAAAGTTGTATCTATAAGTAGATGGGTACAAAAACACTTACTGAATGCAGAAGTACTTTTAAGAATTTTTTTTCAAAAAATTCTCATCAAGTCGTAGATTCCAGTCCTTTAGTTCCTCAAAACGATCCAACATTAATGTTTACCAATTCAGGAATGGTTCAATTTAAAAATGTTTTTACAGGCTTAGAAAAGCTTCCTTTTAAAAGAGCAACAACATCTCAAAAATGCGTTAGAGCTGGAGGAAAACATAATGATTTAGAAAACGTAGGCTACACACCTCGACATCATACTTTTTTTGAGATGTTGGGAAATTTCTCGTTTGGCGATTATTTTAAAGAATCTGCAATTAAATTTGCTTGGGAGTTAATCACTAAAGACTATGGAATATCAAAAGAAAAGCTAACAGTAACAGTTTTTCACGAGGATGATGAGGCGTTTAATTTATGGAAAAAAATATCAGGACTGCAAGATGGTCGGATTATAAGAATTAAAACTAACGATAATTTTTGGTCAATGGGCGATACAGGTCCTTGTGGTCCTTGCTCTGAAATTTTTTACGATCATGGAGATCATCTTAAAGGCGGCCCACCTGGTTCTGTAGATCAAGATGGAAATAGATTTGTAGAAATTTGGAATCTTGTATTTATGCAATTCGAACAAATTTCAAAAGACAAAAGAGTTAACTTGCCCAAACCTTCAGTTGATACAGGTATGGGTTTAGAGAGGATAGCCGCAGTACTACAAGGCACTCATGATAACTATCAAATAGATTTATTCAAAAATATAATTAAGTCTGCAGAAAATTTTATTAATATTAAAGTTTCAGAAAAAAATTTACCAAGCTTTAGAGTTATTGCCGATCATTTAAGAGCAACAGCATTTTTAATAGCAGATGGAGTTCTCCCTTCTAATGAAGGAAGAGGTTATGTTCTAAGAAGAATAATGAGAAGAGCTATGCGTCATACTTTTACTTTAGGATCAGATTTGCCAGTTCTTTATAAAGTTCTTCCAACTCTTATTTCTGAAATGAGTTCTGAATATCCAGAACTTAAAAGGGCAGATTCTTTAATTTCTCAAAATTTAAAATTAGAGGAAGAAAGATTTTCTTTAATGCTTAAGAATGGAATGAAAATATTAAATACAGAAATTGGCAGTGTAAAAAATAATAAACTTTCAGGAGAATTAGCTTTTAAATTATACGACACATACGGATTTCCTTTAGATCTTACGCAGGATTTTTTAAAAGATAAAAAGATATCTGTAGATGAAGATAAGTTTAATATTCTAATGTTAGAAAGTAAAAAAATTGCAAGAGCATCATGGAAAGGCTCCGGCTCGGATCATACTTCAAAAATTTGGTTTGAACTTAAAGAAAAACACGGTCCTACAGAATTCTTAGGTTACAATACAGAGTCTTCTCAAGGTGTTATTTTATCAATAGTTAGTCTTGATAAAGAAATTGATAGTTCAAATAAAAATTCAGAGCTAGCTCTTATTTTAAATCAAACTACGTTTTATGGAGAATCTGGAGGCCAAGTAGGAGACAAAGGCTTTATTTCTAGTAATAATTTTAAATTCGAAGTGACAGATACAAAAAAAATGTTTGGTGATCTTTATATTCATTATGGAAAACTTATTTCAGGAGAAATCAAAAAAGGCGACCAGGCCGATCTTAAGATTGATTCAATTAAAAGACAGAATATCAGAGCCTATCATTCCGCAACACATTTGCTTCATGAATCGTTAAGAAGAACTCTTGGAAAACATGTTGCTCAAAAAGGATCGTATGTTGGCCCAGACAGATTAAGATTTGATTTTAGTCACAACAAATCAATTAGCGATGAAGAAATGATCAAGATTAATGATTGTGTTAATAAAATCATTGAACAAAAATCAGACGTTCAAACAAGACTTATGACGCCAAAAGCTGCCGTAGCAGAGGGAGCTTTAGCGCTGTTTGGAGAAAAGTATGGAGAAGAAGTAAGAGTTTTAACAATGGGCACTGATGGAAATAAAGCTTTTTCCATCGAATTGTGCGGAGGAACACATGTTAAAAATACTTATGAAATTGGAAAATTTTCAGTTGTAAGTCAATCTCCTGTTGCAGCAGGAGTAAGAAGAGTCGAAGCTTTAAGAGATGCTCAGTTAGCAGAACACTTAAAAAATAGAGCAAATGAACAAGATGAAATTAATCAAAACAAAATAGCTCAAATTAATGAATTGGAAAAAAAGATAAAAGATTTAGGAGGTAATATTAAAGAAATTAAAGAAGAAGATTTTGCAACAAGAACAGTTGTTTTAAAAAAAATATTAGAAGATTTGGAAGTCAAAAATATATTATTAGATAAGAACAAAAATATAATTAAAGATGTTAATCATAATAAAATTAGTGTTAGATTTCAAAAATTATTAGATTATCCAGTTAAAAGAATTCAAAGTTTTATTGAAGACCAAAAAAAACAATTAAATAAAAAAATTATTATTTTATATTCTGTAAACTTAGGAAAAGTTACGGTAGCAGTTGGAATAACTAATGATCTAACCAACGAATATGATGCCTCTAAATTAGCTAAAGAAATAGGAGTAATTTTAGGTGGAAAAGGCGGAGGTGGAAGAAAAGATTTTGCTCAAGCCAGTGGAGGCTCTGATAGTTCAAAAATTGACAGCTCTTTTGAAGAAATTTTAAAAAAAATTAATTAATTTAATTCTTTTTTAAGATTAAAATTTATGGTCTCTAAAAATTCAGTTGTAGTTTGATATTTTGCATCTCTATTAATTAGGATAGCAAGGTCTTTTGTCATATGTCCTTTTTCTACACTCGCAACACAAACTTTTTCTAGAGTATTAGAAAATTTTATTAATTTGTTATTACCATCTAATTTTCCTCTATGTGCCAGTCCCCTTGTCCATGCAAAAATAGATGCTACAGGATTTGTAGATGTTTGTTTGCCTTTTTGATGTTCTCTGTAATGTCTAGTTACAGTTCCATGAGCAGCTTCAGCCTCAACAGTTTTTCCATCAGGAGTCATTAATACGCTTGTCATTAAACCTAATGAGCCAAAGCCTTGAGCAACAGTATCTGACTGAACATCACCATCATAATTCTTACAAGCCCAAACGTATTTACCACTCCATTTCATAGCACATGCAACCATGTCGTCTATTAATCTGTGTTCATATGTAATTCCAATATCATTAAATTTTGATTTAAATTCTTTTTCATAAACTTCTTGGAATAGATCCTTAAATCTTCCATCATAAGCTTTAAGAATTGTATTTTTTGTAGATAAATAAACTGGCCATTTTCTTAAAATTCCATAATTCATACATGCTCTTGCAAAGTCTCTTATTGAGTCATCTAAGTTGTACATAGCAAGCGCAACACCTGGGCTTGTAAAATTAAAAACCTCATGCTCGATTGTTTGTTTATTATCCTCTGACACCCATTGAATTTTAAGCTTGCCTTTTCCGGGTACTTTAAAATCTGTTGCTTTGTATTGATCTCCAAAAGAATGTCTTCCAATTACTATAGGATCAGTCCAAGAAGGAACCAATTTTGGAATATTTTTACAAATAATAGGCTCTCTAAATATAGTTCCTCCTAATATATTTCTGATAGTTCCATTTGGAGACTTCCACATTTTTTTAAGATTAAATTCTTTTACTCTTTCTTCATCAGGAGTGATTGTTGCGCACTTAACTCCAACTCCATATTTCTTGATTGCATTAGCAGAATCAATTGTTATCTGATCGTCAGTTTTATCTCTACTTTCCATGCCTAAATCAAAATATTTAAGGTCTATATCAAGGTAAGGAAGTATTAGTTTTTGTTTAATAAAATCCCAAATAATCCTTGTCATTTCATCGCCATCGAGCTCTACAACGGGATTTTTTACTTTAATTTTTGACATAGTTTTTTTGATATTAATAAAAAATATTTTTATATAGTATGTTTTTAACTAATTAAATAATTATGTTAGATATTATTTTTCCACCGCTGCATAGAGAAGGCTATAGAATGCTAGCAATAGCAGTAATTATTACTATGCTGTTAATTTTAATTAACAAAATTTTAGGCGTTATTGGTTTTATTTTAACAATTTGGGTTTATTATTTTTTTAGAGATCCAGAAAGATATCCTATTAATGATGATAGTTTTTTAGTTAGTCCAGCTGACGGAGTTATAAGCTTAATAGCAAATGTTAGAGGTCCAAAAGAACTTAATATGGAAAATAAAGAATATCAAAGAGTGAGCGTGTTTATGAATGTTTTTAATTGTCATGTTAACAGAGTTCCAGTTACTGGAAAAATAGATGAAATATTTTATAAGCCAGGGAAATTTATTGATGCATCTTTAGATAAAGCCAGCGATGATAATGAAAGAAATTTAATTAAATATTCTAACAACTCAGGAAAGACATTTGCAATTGTTCAGATAGCAGGGCTGATTGCACGAAGAATTGTTTGTGAAGTTAAAGAAGGTCAGAATTTAAATCAAGGTGATAGAATTGGAATTATACGATTTGGTAGCAGAGTTGATCTTTATTTTGATAATGATTACAAACTTTTAGCAAAACAAGGACAGACTGTAGTTGCGGGAGAAAGTTTACTAGCAAAAATTTAGATAATATATTTCTTTAAAATGATCCATCCAAGATACGTTATTCCAAGTATTATAAGTATTTTAGGTTTATGCGTTGGAATTAGTTCAATTAAGTTTGCACTTAATTCTCAATTTGATTATGCGGTCATAGCAATTACCATCGCTTCAATCATCGACACAATGGATGGAAGAATTGCAAGATTAATAAAAGGAACTTCAAAATTTGGTGCTGAATTAGATTCTTTAATTGATTTTATTAATTTTGGAGTAGCGCCAGCTATTACAGTTTATATATGGATTTTAAAAGATTTAGGAAATGTTGGTTGGTTGTTAGTTTTATTTCATTCAGTTGCATGCTGCTTAAGGTTAGCAAGATTTAATTTAGGAACAAAAATAATAAATGAAAAGTGGAGGGAAAACTTCTTTACAGGAGTCCCATCTCCAGCAGGAGCGGGAATATTACTTTTGCCATTAATTTTATTATTGAGCGACTTTGCTTCAAATTATGATTATAAAAAATTATCTATAATTTTTATAATAGCCTCAACATTTTTAATGATTAGTAAAATTCCAACCTATTCACTAAAAGGAATTAAAGTAAGCAGACCTTTCTTGATATTCTTATTGTTATTAATTGCCGCTTATTTTGGTCTTTTAATCAATTATCCATTTAACACTCTTTTAGCGACAGGATGCGTATATTTATCTTTGATACCTATTAGTTTTGTTCATTTTAAAATTATTAAAAAACGATCTTCAAAGGGGACTGATAGCCTAATTTCTGAAGATTTTATTTAAAGATAAATTTTAAATTATCTCTTTTTCAAACAAGTCAATTTGCTGAATAATAATTTTTGGAGTGATTAAATTTATTTTTTTGGAATTGAATAATTTTTGGCTACTTAAAATTTTTATTTTATCTACTTTTGGGGCAAATTTATCAGATGAGGTAGGACCAAATATTGCAATCATAGGAATATTAGACAAAGAAAGTAAATGCATGACACCATTATCAATTGAGATTACATAACTCATTCTTTTTGCCAGTGTAATTAATAAACATGGGTCATTTAAATTGCTATTGAATTCAGGAAAAATAGCATGCGTTAATTGTCTTGCTATTTCTTCTTTGAGTTTGAAATGTTTCTTCTCAATTAAAAAAACAGGTTTTTTGTTTATAGATATAAGATGTTTTGCCACTTCTATAATATAATCAAGTGGTAATGTTTTTTTTCTATATAAATTTCCTTGAGTCATAGAAATTCCAACATATTTATCGTTTGGCAATAATCTATAGGCTTCATCAAAGTAAATTTTATTAATCAAATTTATATTATATTTTCTTAAAATAAATTTATTATCATTTAGAATATTTATATAATTTGTAATTCTATAGATAATATTTTTTTCTTTACTATTTACTTTAAGTTTGGGGTCTAAAAAAAAATTATTAAATGTACTAGAAATAAAAATATTATGAGGTATTTTTTTTAAAATTATTGTATTTCTTAATTTAGATTGTAAATCTATTATGATATCAAAAAAAATATTTTTTTTTTTAATTAAAGAATTTAATTGAAAGTAATGTTTTATTCTAAAACCAAAGTACATTAATTCAATTTCAGATTTCTTTATAAAATTTAAGTTTAATTCTTTTAAAGAATTTTCAAATAAATTGTTCTGGTGGGCCTGAAGAAGATAAATTTCATGATTCTTGTAATGCTCATGCAAAGAGACTAATAGGTTTATAATTTGAACTGCGTCACCAATCCCACCTCCTGAATTGTATATTAAAATTTTTTTCAATTGTTTATTAATTTGTTTTCAAAATATTCTTTTAGTGTAATTATTTACTCAATTTTATATGGATAAAATACATAATAAAAAATTAAAAAAAAGTTCAAAACTTTGGATATCCAGACAAAATAATGACTTTTATGTTAAAGAGGCAAAAGCAAGAGGTTATAGATCTAGATCTGCTTTTAAACTTATAGAAATTAATAAAAAATTTAAATTTTTAAAGAATAATTTAAATATTGTTGACCTTGGAAGTGCACCTGGAGGATGGTCCCAGGTTTGTTCTGAGATTAATAAAAATGGTAAAAATCTATCTATAGATATTTTAGATATGGATAAAATTGCTAATATTTTTTTTTATAAGAAAGATTTTAACGATTCTGATTTTTTTGATTTTATTAATAATTTCTTTGATAAAAATAAAGTTGATGTCGCATTGTCAGACATGGCCGTTAATACAACAGGAAACAAAGACTTAGATGCGATAAAAACTAATTCTATAGCTTTGGATGTTGTCAATTTATCTAGAATGATTTTGAAACCAAAGTCTTCTTTATTAGTAAAAATTTTTAGCGGAAAAGATGAAAATATCTTAATTAAAAACGCCAAAGATTCCTTTAAAAAAATTGAAAGAATTAAACCAGATTCTAGCAGAAAAGAATCTAGAGAAATGTATTTATTATGTAGTGATTTAAAAACTATTTGACTTTAAGTTTTTAATATAATAAATTTATACATGGAAATCCCCGAAGCATTAACTTTTGACGATGTCTTGCTAGAACCGAGACATTCTTCTGTTTTACCTAAAGAGACTATAGTTTCTACCCAATTATCATTATCCGTAACACTTGGGATACCCCTTATTGCTTCCGCAATGGATACTGTTTCAGAATATAAATTAGCAATAGCTATGGCTCAATCAGGCGGAATGGCATGCATTCATAAAAATATGAGCATAGAGGATCAGGCCAATCAAATTAAATTAGTTAAAAGATTTGAATCCGGAATGGTTATTGATCCTATTACGATTGATGCTGAAGCCTCGTTGTTAGAGGCAACAGAGTTAATGAAAAATCACAAAATATCAGGAATCTTGGTAGTTAATAAAAATTTTAAATTAGTTGGAATTTTAACTAATCGAGACGTTAGATTTGTAACTGACAAAAAAATTAAAGTTAAAGATTTAATGACTAAAGAACTTGTTACAGCAAAAGTTGGAACATCATTAACAGAAGCAAAAAAAATCTTATTTAAAAACAAAATAGAAAAATTAATTATTGTAGATAATAATTTCAAATGCAAAGGACTTATTACTGTTAAAGATATTCAAAAATCTCAAATTTATCCAGAGGCGGCCAAAGATAAAAAAGGATCATTAGTAGTTGCTGCAGCGGTTGGAACTGGAGAGGAAAGCTTTCAAAGAGCGGAGCAGTTAGCAGAAGCTGGAGCAGATGTAATTGTTCTGGATACAGCTCACGGACACTCAGTCTCTGTATTAAAAACATTAGAGAAGATTAAAAAAAATATTAAGACAACTATAATAGCTGGAAATATAGCTACGGCTGAAGGAGCAAAAGCATTAGTTGATTATGGAGCTGACGCAGTAAAAGTGGGAATAGGACCAGGATCAATTTGCACTACAAGAATTGTTGCTGGAGTAGGAGTTCCTCAATTTACAGCTATATATAATGTCGCAAAAGCAATTAAAAACAAAAAAATTAAAATTATAGCAGACGGTGGAATAAGATATTCTGGCGACATTGCGAAAGCTATAGGAGCGGGAGCAGATGCCGTAATGATAGGATCACTATTTGCAGGAACAGAAGAAAGTCCAGGAGATGTTTTTTATTACCAAGGCAGAAGTTATAAATCTTATAGAGGAATGGGCTCTATAGGGGCAATGTCGAGAGGATCCGCTGATAGATATTTTCAACAAGAAATTAACGATTCATTAAAACTAGTACCTGAAGGCATTGAAGGAAGAGTTCCTTATAAAGGACCTGTAAGGGCAGTTATTCATCAACTTATTGGAGGATTAAAAGCATCAATGGGTTATGTTGGAGCTAAAAATATTTTGGAATTAAAGAAAAAAGCAAAATTTGTTAAAATTACAAATTCAGGTTTAAAAGAAAGTCATGTACACGATATACAAATTACAAAACAGTCACCTAATTATCCGTTTGAAAGTTAATTATGAAAAAATATTATAAACATTTTTTATCAATATTTTTTTGTACATTAGTTTTAAAAAGTTATGCTGCAAATTTTGATTATTTTAATCAAGGTATAAAGTTTTTTAATCAAAATGATTATAAAGAAGCTAAATATTATTTTGAAAAAGACATTGTATTTAATACAAAGAATGAGAATTCATATTTACATTTGTCAAAAATATCAGCAATTAACAAAGATAGTAATCAACAAAAAAATTACTTAGATACAGTTTTAGTTTTGAATCCAAAAAATGAAGAAGCTCTGTATTTGAAAATTTTACTAAATATTGAAGAAGGAGATTTTAAGAAGGCCCAAGAAAGTAATTTAGTTTTTTCTAAAGTATGTAAACAATTATGCTCAAAGAAGAACGATTTATCGAAAATGATCATAATTGATAAGAAGTAATGAACGATATTTCTTATACAGATAAAATAATCATAATAGATTTTGGATCTCAAACTACTCAACTTATTGCGCGAAGAATTAGAGAATTAGGAGTTTATTGCGAAATTATTAGTTGTTATAAAACTAAAGACATAAGAAATGAATCAAATTTAAAAGGAATTATTTTATCAGGCGGTCCTTTATCAATTACTAAAACTTCATATTTAGGAATTCCAAAACAAATATTAAATTTTAACAAACCTATTCTTGGTATTTGTTATGGGCATCAATTATTAGCAAAAGAATTTGGAGGCGTAGTTAAAAATTATAAAAAGAGTGAATTTGGAAGATGTGATATTTTTAGTAATAAATCATCAATATTAACAAAAAATTTTTTTAATAAAGATAAAAAAACACAAGTATGGATGAACCATACTGATGTAGTAATAAAAATACCAAAAGGATTTCAAGGTGTAGCTTCTAGTGATGATTATAAATACACAATTATACAAAATCTAACCAAAAAAATATTTGGAGTTCAATTTCATCCCGAAGTAATCCATACAGCTAATGGAAATATTTTATTTAAGAACTTTTTATTTAGTATTTGTAAATTAAAAAAGAATTGGAATTCTAAAAACCAAATTAATTATTTAATTAAAAACATTAAATCTGAAGTTGGTAATGAAAATATTTTATGTGCTTTGTCAGGAGGCGTTGATAGCAGTGTATTAGCTGCTTTATTGTACAGAGCCATAGGAAAAAAATTGCATTGTTTTTTCATAAATACTGGCCTGTTGAGAAAAAATGAAGCATTGGAAGTAATTAATGTTTATCGAAAAAATTATAAAATAAAATTAAATTATGTTGATGCATCCTCAATTTTTTTAAATGCTTTAAAAAATGTTACCGATCCTGAAACTAAGAGAAAAATTATAGGTAAAATTTTTATAAGAATTTTCGAAAGAGAGTCTAGAAAGTTTAAAAAAATTAGATATTTAGCACAAGGAACTTTATACCCCGATGTTATTGAAAGCCAAAGCCATCATGGAGGACCTTCATCGGTAATTAAATCACATCATAACGTAGGCGGCTTGCCAAAAAAAATGAAATTTAAATTAATAGAACCATTTAGGGAGCTATTTAAAGATGAGGTGAGAAAAATAGGTCTTAGCCTAAAGTTATCTAACGAAATCATTTTTAGACATCCTTTTCCTGGCCCTGGTTTAGCAATTAGAATTCCTGGAAAAATTGATAAAATTAAAGTTAAAATTTTACAAGAAGCAGATATTATTTTTATAAATGAATTAAAAAAAAGAAATCTTTATAAAAAAATTTGGCAAGCCTTTACTGTTCTCTTGCCAATTAAAACAGTGGGCGTAATGGGCGATTCTAAGACATATGAATTCGTTTGCTCATTAAGAGCAGTTACATCCCAGGATGGAATGACAGCGGATTTTTA
The DNA here is from genome assembly GCA_000371845.1 of alpha proteobacterium SCGC AAA280-P20. Classification (GTDB taxonomy): domain Bacteria; phylum Pseudomonadota; class Alphaproteobacteria; order Pelagibacterales; family Pelagibacteraceae; genus Fontibacterium; species Fontibacterium universale. Next base: position 8,622 of record AQUE01000003.1, on the reverse strand, counting down.
CAACTTTAAAAATAAAGATTTAGCAGAGATTTCAAATAAAATTATTAATAATGTAAAAGGTATTAACAGAGTTGTTTATGATATTACTTCAAAACCGCCAGCAACAATTGAATGGGAGTAAAATTTTTGAAAAAAAAAATAACAATAAATAATATTAAATTTAAAAAATTTAAAAAACCACTGGTGTGTCTAACTGCTTATACAACGCCAATGGCAGAAATTTTAGACAAATATTGCGATATAATTTTAGTTGGAGATTCATTAGGCATGGTACTGCACGGAATGAAATCTACAAGAGAAGTTACTTTAGAGATGATGATTATGCATGGAAAAGCAGTGAGGAGAGGAGTTAATAAAAGTTTATTAGTTGTTGATATGCCAATTGGAACTTATGAAAAAAGTCCTAAGTTAGCTCTCAAAAATGCAAAAAAAATTATGAAAGAAACAAATTGTGATGCAGTTAAAGTTGAGGGTGGAGTTAAGGTTTATAAAACTATTAAATATTTAGTCGATAACAGTATACCAGTTATGGGACATGTAGGGTTATTGCCGCAAAGCGTAAGAAAAAAATCAGATTACAGAGTTAAAGGAAAAGATTATTTAAGCTTTAATCAAATTATAAAAGATTCTATTTTTATAGAAAAAGCAGGAGCTTTTTCAGTGGTCGTAGAATGTGTTATTAAAGATTTAGCGGATAAAATTAATCAAAGTATAAACATTCCAACAATAGGAATAGGCGCATCAAATAAATGTGATGGACAAATTTTAGTCACAGAAGACCTCCTGGGATTTTCAGAAAAGCCCCCAAAGTTTGTTAAAATGTATGATAATTTTAAGGAAAGAACTGAGATTTGTATAAAAAAATTTGTAAAAGATTTAAAAAATAATAATTTTCCGAACATTAAAAATATGTATCAAATTTCATGAATCAAATTTTTAACGAAATAGAAGACGATTTAAAACAAGATAAATTTATAAATTTTTTTAAAAAATATAAATTAATAATTATTATTTTCTTATCTTTAATTATTTTAACAATTGCCTTTATAGTTTGTAAAAATATTATTTTTGAAAATAGAGCAAAAAAATATACGCAAGAATATGTCGTAATTCTAAGCCTTATTAATGATAAAAAAATAGCTGAAGCTAAAATAAGACTAGAAATTTTAAAAGATTCTAAAATCAATCTATACAAAGTATTAGCAATTTCCAAATTACTAGAATTATCGAAAGAAAATAAAAATGAACAAATTTCAATTTTAGATTACGCAATTAAGTCTAATATAGAAAAGAATGATAAAGATTTATTTAAAATTAAAAAAGCCTTGTTAGCTTTCGACAATTTAGATGAATTGCAATTTTTAAATTTATTAAATCCCGGTGATTTTAAAAATTCTCCATGGAGAGTTTTGTCGTTGGAGGTATTAGGTGATTTTTATTTAAGCAAAGGTCAAAAAATTAAAGCAAAAGATATCTATGATCAGGCTATTAAAATTTCAGATATTTCAGAAATTTATAAAAAAGATCTAGAAAAGAAAATCAAAGATATAAAATAAATGAAATTACTTTTAATATTTTTTTCACTAATAATCTTTTCATGTTCGTCAGACAAAGATAAAAAAGTAGATCTTGATATTTTTAAAAAACAAGGTGAAAAAATAAATGTTTTCGATGCAAATAATGTTTTTGATAAGGAAGTTGATTCCAGGTCTCTATTACAATTAAATCAACCTCAGCTTAATAAAAAATGGTCATATGAACATTTTTCTTCTAACAATTTTTATGACCATTTAGTTTATGAAGGAAAATTTCAAGATATTTTTAAAAAGAGTATTGGAGATTACATAAACAAGAATAATGACAGTGGGTCATTATTAGTGTTTGAAAATTATGTTTTCTTTAGTGATGAAAAAGGAAAAGTTTATAAATTTGATACGATCAGTCAAAAAATTATTTGGGAATTAAAAATATACGAAAGTTCTTATAATGATTATCCAAAAAATATTGCATTATTTTTAAATGGTGATGTTTTGTACGCAGCTGATAATTTAGGATTTATTTATTCAATTGATGTTCAGGCTGGAAAGACTATTTGGCAACAAAATTACGGGATTCCATTTTCATCACATTTGAACTTTCATAAAGGCGTTTTGTATGTCGTAAATCAAAATAGTCGTCTTTATGCCTTCAATCCATCAGATGGTCAAAAAATATGGAGTTTTGAATCTTTGTCCGGTCTAATAAAACCATCTAGATCAAGTAATATTTCATTATATGATAATAAATTATTATTTTCCAATGATGTTGGAGATATCACTGCAATTGACTTAGATCAGCAAGTTATAATTTGGACTAAAAATATTTTATCTCAAAATACCATTTCTAATAATTTAGTTTTCAAGATTTCTAATATTCTAGTTGATAAAAAAGATGTTTATGTTTCTTCTAACAGCGGTGATTTTTTTAATTTTAACCTCGAAACAGGTGAAATAAAGTGGTCTCATAAATTATCATCAATTCAAAATCATATCAGTACAGATAAATATTTATTTGTCTTAACAGAAAATGGATTTGTTATTGCTTTCAATAAATTAAATGGAACTATTTTATGGTCTTTAAATCTTGCTAAATTGTCAAATGATAAGAAAGTTCCTCTAGATTATTATGGATTGTTATTAGCTTCGAACAATTTATATGCAACATCTTCAAATGGAGATATTTATAAAATATCAGCAATTGACGGAAAGTATGTCACTCATAAAAAAATTAACAATGATCTATCTAGGGCACCGATTATAGTTGATAATAAAATATTAATCCTTAATCGTTCATCAGAATTAATAATACTCAATTAATGGATAAAATATCATCAGGAGTTATAACTCTTGCAATAGTAGGAAAACCAAATGTTGGTAAATCTACTTTTTTCAATAAAGTTTTAAATAAAGATTTATCACCTGTTAGTGAAATACCAGGAACAACAACAGATCTTTTTATAGATAACATTTCATACAAAAACAGGACTTTTAAATTAATTGATTCAGGAGGATTAAAAAGAAAAGGAAAATCAAAATCTGATGAGCAGCAATATATTACAAAAGAAAGTTTAAAAGCAATTTACCTTGCAGACGTTGTTCTGTTTATGATTGAAGCCGACAAAGAATTTACAAAAACAGATAAACAAATTTGCAGATTAATATTAGATAAAGGCAAAGGATTAATTTTTGTTATCAACAAAATTGATTTAGTTGATGAATTAAAGAAAATTAAAAATGAATATATTTATTATATAAAAAATTTATTTTCTGATGCTTTATTAGCAGATCCATTTAGTATCTGTTCTTTAAAATTAGAATTTCCAAAAAAATATTTGATGAAGTAATTAGCATACATTCTCGTTTAAGAAAAAATTACGATAATAAAGATTTAAATCAAGCTTTGCAGGAGGCAATAAATAAAAACAAAATCCCTGTATATTCAAAATTTCGTCCCAAAATAAAATATATTAAACAAGTCAGCACAAGACCAATCATTTTCAAAATTTTCGGAAACCAAGCCAATAAACTTTCATTGGATTATCAAAAATATTTATCAAAAAGTTTAAGTAAAAAATTTAATATTAAGGGCTTTAAAATCTTTTTAAGATTTGTTAGTGCTGAAAATCCCTTTAAAACTAAAAAATATTAAATTATCTAATATTGCTTAGTAGAGATAACTGATTGTCTTTTACGCTTCTATTTGACTGATCAAGAGGAGGTATTGGATAATCTCCTGTAAAATAATGATCTGTAAACTCTGGATTTGTATTATTACGTTTTTGATAACCCATAGCTTTGTAAATACCATCTATGGACAAGAATTTTAAAGTTTTGACACCAATATATTTAGTCATTTCATCTAAGGACATATTTGAGGCCAAAAGCTGATCTTTATCCGGAGTGTCAATTCCATAGTAATCAGGATACATGATTGGAGGGCAAGATATTCTCATGTGCACTTCTTTTGCACCGGCATCGTACATCATCTGAACTATTTTTTTAGATGTAGTTCCTCTTACTATTGAATCATCTATTAAAATTATTCTTTTATTTTTAACTAAAGATGCATTTGGATTGTGTTTTAATTTAACACCCAATTGTCTAATTTGTTGAGTAGGTTCAATGAAGGTTCTTCCTACATAATGATTTCTTATCAATCCTAATTCAAAAGGGATCTTAGATTCTTTAGAATATCCTATTGCAGCAGGCACTCCAGAATCTGGAACTGCTGAAACCATATCAGCATCTACATGAGATTCTTTTGCTAATTGTTCACCGAAATTTTTTCTAAACTCATAGACACTTTTGCCCGACATTAAACTGTCAGGTCTTGCAAAATATATATATTCAAATATGCATGGACGAGCTCTCATTTTCGGAAAGGGTTTAATGCTTTCAACCCCATCATTTGTAATAACTATAATTTCACCATTCTCGACTTCACGAACAAAAGTTGCACCTATAATATCCAGTGCACAAGTTTCAGAGGCAAGCACATATGATTTTTTTAACTTACCAAGGACTAAAGGTCTTATTCCATAAGGATCTCTTACGCCAATCAGTTTTTTATTTGTTAGCATAACAAGAGCGTATCCACCTTGTATTTGAAATAAAGAGTCTATTATTTTATCAATAGTTTTTAACCTTTTTGAACGAGCTATTAACTGAACTATTGTTTCTGTATCGGATGTAGTTTGAAAGATAGCTCCATCTTTAATCATTTTTTCTCTTAGCATTATTGAATTAGTAAGATTTCCATTATGAGCAATACTAATTCCACCAGTATATAAATCTGCAAAAAAGGGCTGGATATTTCTTAGGATAGGAGCTCCTGTTGTAGAATAACGGTTATGACCTATTGCAAAATTTCCAGGAAGTTTTTGTATAGTAGTTTCTTTTGTGAAGTTATCTCCAACTAGACCCAATCTTCTTTCAGAAAAATAATTTTTACCATCATAAGAAACAATACCGCAAGATTCCTGACCTCGATGTTGCAAAGAATGCAATCCTAAAGCAGTTAATGCTGAAGCATCAATATGATCAAAGATTCCAAAAACACCACACTCTTCTTTTAATTTGTCAGCGTCTAAATCTAGTAGCATAAAACTATTTTTTTAATTTCTTTTTTGTTTCATCAATGTATTCGTTGCTAAATAGAATTTTCTCATCAAATAATTTTCGTCCATATTCGATGACGTTGTAAGAAGAGCCGTTTTTGAGATAGGCAGGCCACTTATCATATAGGTAAATATAATTAGATAGACTCAGTACTATAACACAATAAAAATAACCCGTAATCCCCCCAAAGATAAACCCAAACAATTTATCAATTCCTCCTAAACCAGCCCATTTTAAAGATTTTCCCATAGCTTTGCCTAAGACTATAATTAAGAATAGACTTAATAAAAACACAGTTACACCGGCCACTGTTCTTGCCGTAGACTCATTTTCAATTATTTTACCAACATAAGGAAGGGCATAAGGAATTGAAAATTTCGCCACTATAAAAGCAATGATCCATTTTAAAAAAGAAATCAAACTCAATACAAATCCCTTTTTAGTCGAGGATATTAAGTTAAAGACAATGATTGTAGCTACGATGATATCGAATGTATTTATGTTATTAGACTGAAAAAAATTTATAAAATTATCCATTCTTAAATGGTTTAATAATAGCAATTAACTGAGGCATTAAAGTTAATACAAGAGTCATTGCTGTTAACATTGCTAAACCAGTAAAAATTCCAAAATAAATTGAAGGAATAAAGTTTGAAAGTATTAATATTGAAAATCCAAAGACAATAGTTAACGAAGCATTAACTATCGCTTTGCCAACAGATCTATGGCAAATCTCAATAGTTTTTTTATAATTTTTGTTTATTTTAAATTCTTCTCTAAAGCGATAAATGTAGTGAATACTATTATCAATAGCTATCCCAACGGTAATAGACGCGATCGTTATTGTCATCATGTCTAAAGGAACATTAAATAGTCCTAAGCTTCCCAAAATAAATAAAGCAGCTGTAAAATTTGGAATGGCAGCCACAATAGACCAAGATAAAGATTTGAATAATATTAATAATAAAATAAAAATTCCTGCAAATGTTATTCCCAAAGTTTTAATTTGTGAATCAAATAAACTTTGTAGTAAGTTATTAAATATTACTAATATACCTGTGATTTTAAATTCATCTTTTTTAAGTTTTAATTTTTCTTCTAAATCTTTTTGTATTTTTATTAAAAGTTCTTTTCTATTAAGATTAGGGTTAGAATCTATTATTCTAAGAGAAATTCTTGCTTCATTATTTTCAATTGAAACATAAGGTGTTACTATGCTTTTTTTTATATCATCCGGCAATTTACTGTACAAAATTGCCATTTCTAGAGGACCTAATTTCTTATTATCATTAATTTTCTCACCTAATTGTAAAACTGAATAAAAAGATAAGACTTTTCCTATCTCAGGCAAAGATTCTAAATATTTATGAACATTAACAATGTTATCTACTCTAAAATTAGTAAACCAATAACTGTCTTTGTATTCACTTGAGTCAGAGCCTTCAAAAAATTCATCATCATTCTTACTATTTTTTTTGTCCGTGTCCTTAAATTTTAAAATAATTTCCAATGGAGTTGTTCCTCCTAATTTTTCATCAATTAATTTCATTCCTTGATATATTTCGGTTTTTTTATCAAAGTAGTTAATAAAACTATTTTCAACCTTTAGTCTTGTCATTCCATAAATACTTAAAATTAAAATAACAGATGAAAAGGCCAACACTAAAAACCTTTGATTCAATGCAATGGATGCAAATACTTCTGCTATTTTTGAATCTTTGCTTTCATGAATAGGCGTTGCTTTTGGTTTAAATTTAATAATTAAGTAAGGAAGTAATATCATTGATACAAATAACGAAATAAATAATCCAAGTGTCATCATCCATCCAAAATCTATAACTGGTTTAATATCGCAAAAAATAAATGATAAAAATGCAAGTACAGTTGTTAGCACAGCGTATAAAATTGGTGTAAAAATTTTTGTTGTAGTCAGATAGGTAAGATAGTTCTCTTTCTTTTTAGGAAATTCAGCTTGTAGCTGCTTGTATCTTTCTACATAGTGAATATTTATTTCCATCGTAAGAATAAGCATCAACGAAATAAAATTAGATGATATGACTGTTACTTTCCAATTTAAGTAACCTAACATTCCAACCATTATAGCTATAGATAAAAAACAACTTAGAAGTGGGAAGATTACCCATCTAATATCTCTAAAGATAAACCACAAAGTTATTAGAATAAAAATAAAAACGCCTGAGCCAAACACAGTTATGTCTTTTTTAACAAACGATATCAAATCATCGGCTATCATAGGAATTCCAGAAAGATTAATATCTGCAATATTTTTATTTTTTGAAATATGAGATCTAATCTCAATATTATAAAGTTCTAAATTTTTATTGTGTTCTTTTTTAAGTTTTTCTAAAACTTGTTTATGAGTCTCAAAGTCATTCAAATCTTTTTCTGAAAGTTTATTATTCTGTTGTTTGTCTAGAAAATTTTGATTTATTTTCAAAGCTGATAAATATTCTTTATTATCTTTGATATAAACAACAATTCCAAAAGTAGTGGCGTCATCATTTATTATTAATCTTTTATATACTGGGCTATTTTTTAATTCATTTAAGGCCCTATTAATTTCAATGCCTGGAGTAACTATGTATTGAATATTTTTAATTTTTTCTATTAGGGACTGGTCAGAACTTTCAAATAAAGGAGCATTTAAAACACTTATGCTTTTGCTTACCCATTTTATATTGTTAATTTCATCAACAAATTTTTTTAATTCCTTAAGGCTTTCCTCGTTAATTTTTTTTTTAGGAGAATATGTAATTACAAAAAATTCTTCAGATGAATAACGTTCATTTACGGATCTTAGGTATTTTAAATCAGGATCATTTTCTAATAGTAATGAATCAGCTGATGCGTCTAATTGAAAATTTTTTGCATTATAAACAGAGAATGAAAGTATTAGTATTAATGTAATTAGTATTAATTTTGGTCTTTCTAAAAATTTCTTATAAAGTTGATTTATAAAATTCATTTTTAATTAATGTAAACTCTTTCACATCTATCAGAGACAGAAGTTATTATGTCATAAGGAGAAGTATCGGAGACTTTTGCAAACCCATCTAAATTTAAATTTTTTCCAAACACTTCTAAATAATCTCCAATTTTAATTTTATTTTTAACCTTACTAACATCCACTATCATTAAATCCATAGATATTCTCCCAATCATCGGGAGCTTAATATTTTTATAAAATACATGACCTATATTAGAAATTTTGATTTTTATTCCATCAGCATATCCAAGAGGAATTGTTGCTGTGACTATATTTTTTTTTGCTTTATAGCTTTGATTGTAACCAGCTGTTTCGCCTTTTTTAAGATGGTTAATTTGAATAACTGGAGATATCAAAGAGACTACATTTTTTAATCCCTTTCTAAAAAATAATTTTCCTCCATATAAAGCTATTCCTGGTCTCACTATATCAAAATGATATTCTTTTCCTAAAAATATT
>AQUE01000002.1 GCA_000371845.1 alpha proteobacterium SCGC AAA280-P20 | reverse complement strand
ATATTTAATATTGTAAAAATGTTAAATGAAAAAGAAGGAGTTAGTATTTTATTAGCAGAACAAAACACCAATATCGCTCTTAAAAATTCTGACTACGGATATATTCTAGAAACAGGAAAAATAATGTTAGAAGGATCAGCAAAAAGCTTATTAGGTAACGACCAGGTGAAAGAACTGTATTTAGGAATTTCAAAAGGAAAAAGATTAAATTTCAGAGACGCCATTAAGGATAATGAGAATAAAAACAAATAATGGTAACAAAGAAAAGGAATAAGACAAAAATTAAGACGAGAACTAAGACAAAAGTTAAGACAAAAAGTAAAAAAAAAATTATGACACAAAGTAGAAAATTTAAAATTGGAAAACCTATTTTAGAGGTAAAAAATATTTCTCTAAGTTTTGGTGGTGTTAAGGCTATTACCAACATTTCGTTTGACGTTTTAGAGCATGAAATAAGAGCCCTTATCGGACCAAACGGTGCTGGAAAGAGCTCATTACTCAATTGTATTAATGGAATTTATAAGCCTCAAGAGGGAAAAATATTATTCAAAGGCGAAGTTTTGGATAAAATTACTCCTAATATTATTGCTCAAAAAGGAATCTCTAGAACTTTTCAAAACCTTGCTCTTTTTAAAAGAATGTCAGTGTTAGATAATATTTTAGTGGGCAGAAAACTTCATTCCAAAGCTAATTTCTTTGAAGTGGCACTTCAGCTTCCAAGAGCAAGAAGAGAAGAGAAGCAAAATAGAGAAAAGTGTGAAGAAATTATTAAATTCTTAGAAATTGAAAATATCAAAAACACACCGGTTGGTAAACTTCCTTATGGTCTGCAAAAAAAAGTTGAATTAGGACGAGCGTTAGCAACAGAAGCTAATGTATTATTGTTAGATGAGCCAATGGCTGGAATGAACGTTGAAGAAAAAAGGGACATGTGCAGATTTATTTTAAAAGTAAATGATGAGCTTGGTACAACTATAGTTTTAATTGAGCATGATATGGGTGTCGTAATGGATATTTCTGATAGAGTTGTTGTTCTTGACTATGGAAAAATTATTGGTGATGATGTACCAGATAAAGTTAGAGCTAACAAAAAAGTTATCGATGCTTATTTAGGAGTTGCCCATGACTGATTCAATTTTATTCTTTTTCGAAGTTCTTGTTGGCGGATTATTGTCGGGAACGATGTATTCGTTAGTAGCTCTTGGCTTTGTCCTTATTTACAAAGCATCATCAACATTTAATTTTGCACAAGGTGCCATGGTGTTCTTTGCCGTACTTTCATTTTGCGGATTTATGGAATACGGAATGCCGTTTGGAGTTGCTTTTTTTGCAGTTGTTCTCCTGATGATATTGGTTGGTTTATTGACTGAAAGATTAGTACTTCGTCCATTAATGAATCAAAGTGAAGATACAGTTTTAATGGCAACGATTGGACTAGGTTTCGTTCTTGAAGGACTTGCTCAGGCAAAATGGGGTGTTGAAGTTAGAAAATTAAGTCTTGGAATTGGAGACTTTCCCATCCCGTGGATTGCAGATAATTTAAAATTATTTATTAGTGCACTTGATTTAACAGCAGGTTTAGTTGCGTTCGGTATGATCGCTCTTCTTACGCTTTTATTCAAATACACAAAAATTGGACTTGGATTGAGAGCAGTTGCTGATGATCCTGGAGCTGCAAGCTCTATTGGAATTCCTTTAAAGCATATCATGCTACTCGTTTGGTCTGCTGCTGGAGTTGTTGCTTTGGTTGCTGGAATGATGTGGGGAGCAAGAGCAGGGGTTCAATTTGCTCTTATTGAATTAGCGTTAAAAGCTTTGCCAGTTCTAATTATTGGAGGATTCTCATCAATTCCTGGAGCAATTGTTGGTGGATTACTTGTGGGTGCTGTTGAAAAAGTTTTAGAAGTTTATATTGGACCTTACTTTAAAGGTGGAATCGAAGCTTGGGCTCCATATATGTTATCAATATTATTTTTACTCTATAGACCAGAAGGTTTATTTGGAGAAAAAATAATTAGAAGAGTTTAATTTATGAAACCTGTTTTTATGAGATACACAAAAGCTGACATTATAAATTTTGTCGTGTTATTAGTAATAGGTTTTTTAGTGATACCTAATGTTATCACAAGTGATTATTGGTACACTTCCATTTTAATACCTTGGTTATGTTTAACCCTTGCGGCCTTGGGTCAAAATATTGTGATGGGTTATACCGGACAATTATCTTTAGGTGCTGCAGGCTTCATGTGTGCAGGAGCGTATGCGTGTTACAATATGATGCTTCGAATACCTGATATGCCTTTCTTAGGAGCATTAGTTTTATCAGGATTAATTGCAGCATGTCTTGGACTTATATTTGGATTACCAAGTCTTAGAATTAGAGGAATTTATTTAATGGTTGCAACCTTAGCATCACAATTTTTTATTGTGTGGGTTATAGACAAATTCGGTTGGTTTAAAAACTATGACGTTTCTGGATCAACTACTTTTCAAAAAATATACATAAATGGAGTGGCCTTTACTAATGGATATATGATGTATCTTTTGGTCGCAGCAATTGTAACTATTATAACCTTGCTCGCTATTAATATGGCTCGAGGAGCCACTGGTAGAAACTGGATGGCAGTTAGAGATATGGATATAGCCGCAGAGTCTATGGGTGTTTCGCTTTTAAAAACTAAGTTACAAGCTTTTGCGATTAATGCTTTTTTATGCGGTATAGCGGGGGCTCTTTATACTTATACATATTTAAAAAGTGTTGAACCGTTTGCAGCTTTTAATATCAGTCTATCATTTAAAATTATGTTTATGGCGATCATTGGGGGGCTTGGAACAATTTCCGGTGCATTTATTGGCGCTGCATTTATTTTACTTTTTCCAGTTGTTTTAAACGCTCTTGGTAATAACGTATTCCACGGTATGATTGATGCAACAATCATAAGCTCCATTGAGCAAATCGTATTTGGTGGATTAATCATAACATTAATGATTTTTGAGCCGCTTGGATTTGCAAAATTATGGGAAACATTAAAACAAAAAGTAATAAGAACAAAATCTTAATTTATTTTATTGCAGCAATCGTCATCACCGCAATTATTTTAACAATAATATTTTTTGCAACACGCAAATCCGCATTAGAAAAATGTGCGGATGTAGGATTTATTTACATTTGGGGTGAGCAAAATAAGGCTTATATAAGCAAGAGTTTTAAGGAAAAAATCAGTGATAATAAGAATTTTAAAGATTTTCCATACGCAAAACTGTTTGGAATTTGTGATCAAAGCCAACAACAGTACCCAGAAAAGTTTAAAGAAAAATGGGGAAGGTAATTTATTTTTTATAAACCAACAATCTTACCGTTAAGATAATCAATATTTTCCGCTGAAGGAACCTTTGATAATCCCGGCATTGTCATTATATTTCCACAAATTATAACAATAAATTCAGCTCCAGCAGAAAAACGAATTTCACGAACTACAATACTGTGGTTTGATGGTGCTCCTCTTAACTTTGGATCTGTAGAGAAAGAACTTTGGGTTTTTGCAATACAAATTGGAAAATGTCCATATCCTGTATCTTGTAAATTTTGAATTTGAGCTTTTACTTTATCGTCCATAGTTACTTCGCTTGCTCTATAGATTTTCTTAGCAACTTTATTAATTTTTTCAATTAACGTGTCTTTATCTTCATAGGCATATTGCATTTTTTGATTGGAATTTTCAGATAATTCAACAACAATTTTTGCAAGATCAACGGCACCTTTGCCACCATCACTCCAATGTGAAGAAAGTACAGTTTTTACATTTAATTTTTTCATTCTTTCAAAAATTAATTGAATTTCTGCTGGTGTATCACTTGTAAATTTATTAATAGCTACAACGCATGGTAAATTAAATACTTTAGTCATGTTCTCAACATGACGCTCTAAATTAACAAGTCCTTTATCAAGAGCAGAGATATCTTCTTTAGTTAAGTTAGAAAGTTCGGCGCCGCCGTGATATTTAATAGCTCGAACTGTTGCAACCAATACAGTTACTGAAGGATAGAGACCAGTTTTTCTGCATTTAATATCAATAAATTTTTCAGCACCTAAGTCAGCACCAAAGCCAGCTTCAGTAACTACATAGTCTGAAATTTTTAATGCTGCTTTCGTGGCTATTACAGAATTGCAACCATGCGCAATATTTGCAAACGGACCACCATGAATAAAAACTGGATTGTTTTCTAACGTCTGAACTAAGTTTGGAGCTAATGCATCTTTTAAAAGTGCGGTCATTGCACCAACGGCTTTTAAATCTTTTGCAAGAACGGGTTCATTTTTATTATTATAAGCTACAACAATTTGACCAATACGTTTTTTTAAATCTTCAATGGAAGTTGAAAGACAAAAGATGGCCATGATTTCAGAAGCGGCCACAATGTCAAAGCCTCCTTCACGTGGGAATCCCTCTTTTTTTTCATTTAATCCTAAAGTAATTTTGCGTAGAGCGCGGTCATTCATGTCTATCGCGCGTCTCCACTGAATAGTTTTGATATCAATTCCTAATTCATTGCCGTGATAAATATGATTATCTAACATTGCTGCTAACAAATTATGAGCAGCTGCAATTGCCGCAAAATCACCTGTGAAATGAAAATTAATATCTTCCATTGGAACTATTTGCGCTAGTCCACCACCTGTAGCTCCACCTTTAATTCCAAACACAGGACCTAAGGAAGGCTCACGTAAACAAATCATTGTTTTTTTTCCAATGCTACTCAAGGCATCTCCCAAACCTACCGTAGTTGTAGTTTTTCCCTCACCAGCAGGAGTTGGGCTAATAGCTGTAACTAATATTAGTTTTCCGTCTATGTTATTTTTTAATTTATCTAAATAAGAAAATGAAACTTTTGCTTTATAGCGACCATAGTTCACAAGATCATCTTCATGAATGCCTAAACGATCTCTGGCGATATCGGAAATCTTTTGCATTTTTGCTTTTTGAGCTATTTCGATATCACTTGGCATAATATTTTAATCGTTTTTAAGTCTTAATGAGATTACAGCTTTTGTAAGCTCACTCAAAATGCACCAAAAAAACTAGTAGCAATTATTACGTGTATTAGTTTCTTTTCTGTTATTTCAAATTTACATTTGATAATAGACTTGTTCAATATTTTTTTAAATTAGTTTTAATTTTTTTAAAAGTTATACAGAATGATATTAGGATCAGTAATTGACAGTGATATAAACGAAAAGAGAATAGCAGTTTCTTTAGATACAGTTAAAAAATATATTTCCAATGGCTTTTCTGTTCAATTAGAAAAAGACTTTGGAAAAAATTCAAATATTAATGACAGTGAATTACAAAAGTTAGGAGCTAAAATATCAACTAAAGAAGAAATTTATAAAACTTCAGATATTATCGTTAAAATTAATTGTCCTAGCGATTCAGAAATTACATCAATCAAAGAAGGCGCTGTATTAGTTGGCAGTTTTTTCCCTCACTTAAATAAAGATAAAATTAATAAACTTTTAAAAAAAAATATTAAAATATTTTCTTTAGAACTACTTCCAAGAATTACTAGGGCTCAGTCTATGGATATTCTGTCATCACAAGCAAATTTAGCTGGATACAAAGCAGTTATAGATTCAGTTTATGAATTTAATAAAGCGGTCCCAATGATGATGACGGCTGCCGGAACAATAACTCCTGCAAAATTTTTTATCATTGGAGCTGGTGTCGCTGGACTTCAAGCTATTGCGACTGCCAAAAGATTAGGAGGCGTTGTGTCAGCAACAGATGTTAGGCTTGCTTCAAAAGAACAAGTCGAGAGTTTAGGTGGAAAATTTGTTTTTGCTGAAAGTTCAAAGAATTTAGAAACTAGTGGTGGTTATGCAAAAGAGTTGGATGAAGAAGATAAAAAGAAACAAGAAGAGTTGTTAAAAAATACAATTAAAAATCAAGATATTGTTATTTGCACTGCATTAATTCCAGGCAAGAAGGCCCCGAGGATTGTTACAGAAGAAATGGTTAAATCAATGAAGAGTGGTTCTGTTATTTGTGATTTAGCTGTAGAGCAAGGCGGTAATTCAGCATTCTCTGAGCCAGGGAAAATTGTAGTTATGAATGGAGTAAAAATTATAGGACATAAAAATTTTCCAAGTAGAATTTCAGAAAGCGCATCTACTCTATTTGCAAAAAACATTTTAAATTTTTTAGAAATTATTTATGACAAACTTGAAAAAAAATTAAAGATAGATGAAAATGATGAAATTATTAAAGCAGTTTATGTCAACAAGGAGATTAACTAATGGAAATTGATCCAATTATCTTTAGATTTGCGATTTTTATTTTATCTATTTTTGTAGGCTACTACGTGGTTTGGAGCGTAACCCCCGCTTTGCACACTCCTTTAATGTCAGTTACCAATGCAATTTCATCAGTAATTATTGTTGGAGCTTTAGTTGCGGTAGGTTTATCACCGATCACGCAAGGTTTTTTTGGAAAGTTTCCAGGAATTCTTGGAATTTTACTTGCATCAGTTAATATTTTTGGCGGCTTCTTGGTAACCCAAAGAATGCTGAAGATGTACAAAAAAAATAAAAAGAAATGATCTCTGCAAATATTACAGCAACATTGTATTTAGTAACTGGCATATTATTTATTATGGCGTTAAGAGGACTTTCTTCTCCAGAAACTTCAAGAACAGGGAATTTTTATGGAATTTTGGGAATGTCACTTGCAATAATTGTCACTCTTTTATCTCTTGGTGATATTAATCAAATTAAGGAAAATATTTTCTACATTTTAATTCCAATCATTATAGGGGGATTAATAGGGGGGTTAATCGCTTATAGAGTATCAATGACAGCAATGCCTCAACTAGTTGCTGGCTTTCATAGTTTAGTTGGTCTTTCAGCGGTTCTTGTTGGCATCGTAGCATTTTACAATCCATCATCGTTCGGAATAGGACAAGTTGGAAACATTAAAATCTTATCTTTAATAGAAATGTCTTTAGGAGTTGCAATTGGAGCCATTACATTTTCCGGTTCTTGCATTGCGTTTTTAAAACTTCAAGGATTAATGTCTGGAAGCCCTATAACATTTAAAGGTCAACACTTTATAAATTTACTCATAGGAATATTAATAATTTTTTTAATATTTTCTTTTGCAAAATTACAATCTGAAAATTTATTTTGGGCTATTATAATTATTTCAACTCTAATTGGTTTTTTAATTATCATTCCAATAGGTGGAGCTGATATGCCTGTGGTTGTTTCAATGTTAAATTCTTATTCTGGCTGGGCTGCCGCCGGTATTGGATTTACCTTAGAAAATATTGCTCTTATTATTACAGGAGCTTTAGTTGGATCTTCAGGGGCTATTCTTTCTTATATTATGTGTAAAGGCATGAACCGTTCTTTATTTAATGTTATTCTTGGTGGATTTGGTGGAGACACATCATCCGCAACTGTTCAGAAAAATACTAAACCAGTTAAGCAAGGAGGCGCAGATGATGCTGCCTTTTTAATGAAGAACGCATCTTCTGTTATTATTGTTCCAGGTTATGGAATGGCAGTAGCACAAGCGCAGCATGCTCTTCGTGAAATGGGTGATAAGTTAAAAAAATTAGGCGTTGAAGTTTCTTATGCAATTCACCCGGTCGCAGGAAGAATGCCAGGACACATGAATGTTTTGTTGGCTGAAGCAAATGTGCCATACGATGAAGTGTTTGAACTTGAAAATATTAATAATGATTTTTCTAATACAGACGTTGCATTTGTAATTGGTGCAAACGATGTGACTAATCCTGCGGCTAAAACCGATCCTAAGAGCGCAATTTTTGGTATGCCAATTCTTGACGTTGAAAAAGCTAAATCTGTACTATTTGTAAAAAGAGGTATGGCGACTGGTTATGCTGGAGTTGATAATGAGCTTTTTTATAAAGATAATACCTTAATGCTTTTTGCGGACGCAAAAAAAATGGTAGAGGAAATAATTAAAAATCTTGATTAACTAATAATTTATTCGCCAGTATTAATAAGACCACCTCGTTTTCTAGCTCCTTCAAAAGATACTAAAAAAACAACAACTGCAATAAACGCATAAACCGCATTCAAAGCTAAGGATTTTAAAAAATAATTACTGTTAAAATTATTGCTAAATAAAACTTCTCGCATTCCTTCAAAAACATATGTTTGCGGGAATGATAACGAAAGCCATCTAATCCATTCAGGCAATATTTCAACTGGATAATAAACTGCGCTTAAGGGAGCTAATGTAAAAATAGCACCCCACGCTAAACTTTCAGCAGAAACACCAAAGCGAATGATTGCTGCAATGATAAATATTCCAAGTATCCATCCTGTTATTAATAAACTTGAAAAAAAAAGCATTAGACTAAATCCCATTTGAAATAAAGAAAAAGAATAAAGAGGTATCGCAAGTAGAGCAGCAGGAATAATTGCAATAATTGTTCTTATGAAACTAATGGTCATTAATGATAAAACCATTTCTAATGGTCTAAGAGGGCTGACAAACAATTGTCCTAAGTTTCTTGACCATATCTCTTCTAAAAAAGATAAAGAAAAACCCAGCTGACTTCTAAACAAAACATCCCACAACAAAACCCCAGCAATTAAAACGCCACCAATCTGAACAGCAGTATCGTTAGAATTTGTTAAATGTTTTGAAATTAATCCCCATAATATCATTTGAAATGTTGGCCAATACATCAATTCTAAAATTCTAGGAAAAGAAGTTTTGATTAAATAAAAATATCTGACGACTAGGGCAAAAATTCTTACTATAGATTTCATCAATTATTCTTATCCCTTGCGATTTTAAGAAAGACATCTTCTAATTTTTTCTTTCCATATTTTTTTAAAAGACTGTTAGGAGATCCTTGATCTGTAATTTTTCCATCCTTCATCATAATCACATTGTCACAAAGTCTAGTAACTTCCTCCATATTATGACTTGCAAGAATGATTGCAGTATTATGTCTTTTGCAAAATTTTTCAAAAAAAGTTCTGACACGATCAGCTGTATCAGGATCAAGTGAAGCAGTGGGTTCATCAAGAAATAGTATTTCAGGGTCATTAATTACTGCTTTACCTAAAGATACTCTTGTTTTTTGACCGGAAGATAATTCCCCAACTTTAATGTCAAGCAGACCTGTAAAGTCTAATTCCTTGGCAACGTTTTTAATTTTTTGATTTATATTTTTAATACCATAGAGCATTCCATATACATATAGATTTTGTCTAACTGTTAATTTTTTTGGTAAATCTACGTAAGGAGACGAGAAGTTTATTTTATTTAAAATCTTATATCTGTCCTTTGAAATATCCGTTGATAATATTTTAATACTTCCTGATGTTGGTGTTAGTAAGCCTAGCAACATTGTTATAGTAGTAGTTTTACCAGCGCCATTAGCTCCTAAAATACCTTTTATCTCTCCTCGCTTTAGATCAAAGGAAATATTGTTAACAGCTTGATGATTTCTAAATTTCTTTGATAAATTTCTAACTTCAATTATATTTTCACTCATAGTATGCAGCTCTTCTTAATCTTTCATTAATTGCTTTGCCCAAGTCTTTATTAGGAATTTTATTAACGCTTATGGATTCAAATTTTTTATTTTTAATAACCCTTAAAGTATTAAAGAAATTTTTAGCAGCTTCTTTTAAATTTCCCCCAGTACTTAAGTTAAAAGTATTCTGATTGCTATAATTTTTTTTGCCAAATGTTATTAAAGCTCCATCTTTAGTAGCTTTTTCCCTGTTCATATAAATAGGCATGCCAGGAGAATAATGAAGGCCAATTTGCCCTGGAGATTTAATAATTTTATTTTGTTTCTCAGACAATCTTATTTTTAAAAATTTTCCAATAACCTCAGAAGAAAGTCCTCCTTCTCTTAATATTTTGGGTTTAGTTGTTAAATCTATAACCGTTGATTCAATTCCAATTTTACAAGTACCACCATCAATAATCATTCTAATACTGCTACCAAATTCTTCTGCTACATGTTTTGCCGTTGTCGGACTTAAAGATTTTGATTTATTAGCGCTTGGCGCAGCAAGTGGACATTTAAGAATATTTAATAATTTAATTGTGCTTTTTTCACTTGGAATTCTTACCGCAATTGTAGCAAGTCCTTTGTTTGCTAGTTTAGATATTTTAGAACTTATTTTTTTTTTCAAAACATAAGTTAAAGGACCAGGTGAAAATTTTTTTACAAGTTTTAGAAAGTTTTTGTTAATAACAGCCTCTTTCTTTATCTGTTCAGTATTTTTAAAGTGAATGATTAAAGGATTGTCACTTGGGCGTTTTTTTAAATAAAAAATCTTTTTAACAGCCTTAGTATTATAAGCATTTGCAGCAATTCCATATACAGTCTCAGTAGGGATCGCAACTACACCTCCTTTTTCTATAACAACCTTAGCTTTGCTTAAATTATTGTTTGTGGGTTTATAAATATTTGAATAGATATTTTTCATTAATTATTTAATATAAAAAAGTAATTCTTAAAAATGATACTTATATGAAAAAATCTAACATTTCTCCAGATATTACAAAGCTGTCTTTTGAAGAAGCTTTGGAACAGTTAGAAGATATTGTTAGCAAGTTAGAAGATGGTTCTATTAATTTAGAAGAGTCGATCGCAGAGTACACACGCGGCGTTCATCTTAAAAATCATTGCGAAACTAAATTAAAAGAAGCTACTTTAAAAGTAGAGCAAATTACTATTGATAAAGACGGTAAATTTTCAACAAAAGAATTTAACAAAAATTCTTAAGTATGAAAGATACAGAGAGAAGAATAATTAAAGTTGCTAAAGACGTTGACGTTTTCTTAAAAAATTTTCTAAAGCAAAATCAACAGAAGAATAAACTCTTTGAAGCCATGAAATATGGCTTATTTTCAGGGGGGAAAAAATTTAGGTCTTATTTAATCGTTTCTTCAGGAAAATTATTTAATTTAGATTATAAAAGATTGATTACTATTGGTGCAGCAGTTGAATGCATCCATTCTTATTCACTTATTCATGACGATTTACCAAGTATGGATGATGATGATTTTAGAAGAGGAAAGAAAAGTACTCACAAAGTTTTTGGAGAATCCACAGCTATACTCGCTGGCAATTCTTTATTAACTTTAGCGTTTGAAATTTTAACTTCAAATAAAATGATTGCCAGTTCAAAATCAAAATCTGATTTGGTTTATGCTTTGGCATCTTCATCTGGTTATACCGGAATTGCAGGAGGACAATTTTTAGATCTAAAATTTGAAAAATTAAAAGTTAGTAAAGATTCAATAGTGGATATGCAAAATAAAAAGACCGGGGAGTTGATTAGTTTTTGCTTAGAAAGCGTTGCTATTTTGGCAGGCAAAGAAAAAGAGAGAAAATTTTTAAAAAAAATAGGTCTTGATATTGGTTTGTTATTTCAAATTACTGATGATCTTTTAGATGTATTTGGAGATACCAAAAAAATTGGTAAACCCACAAGAGGAGATAAGAAAAAAGGCAAGGCTACAGTAATTAAAAATCTTGGAGTAAATAAAGCCATTGAATTTTCTTATCAGTTAGCAGATGGTATTACTGAAAAATTAAAAAAAAGATATGGAACAAGAGCGGATAGCTTGGTAGATTCTGTAAACTTTTTATTAAGAAGAGATCATTAATGCCTAATACACCATTGCTTGATAAGATTAAGAATCCTCAAGATTTGAAAAAATTACAAGTATCAGAATTAAAAATATTAGCTGAAGAGCTTAGGGCTGAATTGGTTGATGCTGTTTCAGTCACTGGTGGACATCTTGGTGCAGGGCTTGGTGTTGTAGAATTAACAATCGCAATTCATTATCTTTTTGATACTCCAAAAGACAGATTAGTTTGGGATGTAGGTCATCAAGCTTACCCTCATAAGATTTTAACAGAACGAAGAGATAGAATTAGAACATTAAGAAAAGGTGGGGGGTTGTCAGGATTTACCAAAAGATCTGAAAGTATTTATGATCCATTTGGTGCCGCGCACAGTTCTACTTCAATATCGGCATCCTTAGGAATGGCAGTTGCAAGAGACCTAGATGATAGAAATAATAATGTAATTGCTGTTATTGGCGATGGAGCAATGAGCGCAGGGATGGCTTATGAGGCCATGAATAATGCAGGCTCTATGAAATCAAGACTAATTGTTATTCTTAATGATAACGACATGTCCATAGCTCCACCTGTTGGAGCCATGAGATCTTATCTTGCAAAATTATTATCTGGAAAAACTTATATAGGATTTAGAGGGTTTTTAAAAAAAGTTGCATCATTATTTCCAAGATCAATTAAGACCAGAGCTGCAAGATTTGAAGAATATTTTAGAGGTCTTGCTGTTGGCGGAACTTTATTTGATGAATTAGGTTTTTATTATGTAGGTACTATTGATGGACATAATTTTGATCAATTAATTCCAGTATTAAAAAATGTTAGAGACTCTAGTCATCAAGGTCCATTTTTAGTTCATGTGATTACCCAAAAAGGAAAAGGCTATATACCTGCTGAAAATTCAGATGATAAATATCATGGTGTAAATAAATTTGATGTTGTTACAGGTGCGCAAGTAAAATCAACAGCTAACACTCCAACATTTACAAAAGTTTATGGTGATACACTTGCTAAACATGGAGAGTTAGATAGTAAAATTGTTGCAATCACAGGAGCAATGCCATCAGGAACAGGCGTTGATATATTTGAAAAAAAATTCCCAACACGTACATTCGATGTTGGAATTGCAGAACAGCATGCAGTTACATTTGCTGCAGGACTTGCAACAGAAGGGTTCAAGCCTTTTGCAACGATCTATTCAACATTTTTACAAAGAGCTTATGATCAAGTAGTGCACGATGTTGCAATTCAAAATCTACCCGTTCGATTTGCAATTGATCGAGCAGGATTAGTTGGCGCAGATGGACCAACGCACGCAGGTTCGTTTGATATTACTTATCTTGCAACGCTTCCAAATTTTGTTGTTATGGCACCAAGTGATGAAGCAGAACTTGTTCGAATGATTAATACTGCAGTTACTATTAACGATAGACCTTCTGCATTTAGATATCCAAGAGGAAATGGTTATAGTGTTGAGCTACCAAATATTAAAGAGACAATTGAAATTGGAAAAGCAAGAATTATTCAAGAAGGTAAACAAGTATGTCTATTAAGTTTAGGCACAAGACTAGAAGAGTGCAAAATTGCAGCGAACGAATTAAAGAATAAAGGAATTTCTACTACGATTATTGATGCAAGGTTTGCAAAACCATTAGACGAACAATTAATTTTAAAATCTGCAAAAAATCATGAAGTACTAATCACTATCGAAGAAGGTTCAATTGGTGGATTTGGTTCACACGTTGCAAATTTATTAGCTGAAAACGGAATTTTTGATAAAGGACTTAAATTTAGATCAATGATACTTCCGGATGTATTCATTGATCAAGATACCCCAGAGAGAATGTACGACGTTGCGGGCTTAAACGCTAAGCACATAGCTCAAAAAGTTTTAGAGGTATTCTTTAGCAAAGACGGAATACGAGTTATTAAGTAGGCTTATAAAAATATACACATATATCCTTTTAGGTTGTATTTTTGATTCAAAATAGAATCAAAAGGGAATCAAAACGAGAACATCTAAACGTTGAATTACGAGATATCCACAGCAAACTTCTTTAAAGTCTCCATAGGTATGATTTCTAAAGTCTTCATGTGGGTTCTGCGAATATAGATTTTACATCCATGACCGGCATCAATTGCACGTTTTACCCAACTTGCACAAACGCACCAATTATCTCCATCTTTTAATCCTTCAAATCCAAACTCTGGATGAGGCGTGATTAAATCATTACCGTTTTCTTTGCACCAATTTAGAAAATCATTATTAACTTTTGCACAAACACAGTGCACTCCCACATCAGTCTTATCTGTATTGCATGAACCGTCACGAAACCAACCTGTAACTGGATTCATTGAACAAGGTTCAATGTCTTCACCTAGGACGTTTTTTTGTTTTAGAGTTTTATTCATGCTTAAACACATTTGCTATTTTTTGATCAATCTCAGCGTTAAATGAGAATGATCTTCGCTCCTCACCAGATTGAAAAGGATAAGCAGTGTGCATTAAATAATTTGGAAATAAAATCATGTCAGCTACTTTTGGTTGATGATTGTAAATACTTTTATTTAAAAAAGCTCTTGAACCATGAATAAAATCTATTGTTCCATGAGTTTTAAGATTATGTTTATGAGATCTTGTGTCTTCATTTAAAGACTTTGGAATTTTTAAATAACCAACTCCTGAAATATGTCCATCATGATAATGAATAGGGTTATATTCATTTTCAAACTGTCGAACCACCCAAACATTGTTAATTTTAAATTTAGTTATCTTTTTATTGATTGATTTTTCAATATAACTTTTAGTGATCTTAAATAAAAAGTTTTTTAAATATTTATTAATAAAAGCTTTTGGCAGTTGTAGTTCTTGGCTTACTTGACCAACTAACTCTTTGCTATAATCAAATTTTTTTGAAAGATTTTGACTATCTACAATTCTATCAATCTCTTTATTTATTTTATTAATAAGATTTTTTGGAATTTTTAATCTTGCTATTCTTGGGCCAAACGGAGCCAAGACATTTACATTATTTGTCATTATAGTTTTGTAGGATTAGGTTGTCCTTTATAGACAATATTTGGATTAAATTTTTTTCTTTTTTCTTTAAATTTTAATTTAACATTTTTTTTATTTTTAGTAGGTACTGATCTATAAAAACAAGATCTATAACCTACGTGACAGCTTGCGCCTTGGCCAATGTCCACAGTGATCCATACCGCATCTTGATCATCATCAATTCTAATGTCTTTTACTTTTTGAACAAAGCCACTGGTTGCGCCTTTATGCCATAAAGCCTTTCTTGATCTACTCCAGTAGAAAGCCTCACCTGTTTCAATTGTTTTTTGCAAAGCTAACTTGTTCATAAATCCGTGCATAAGAACTTCTTTAGTTTTATAATCAGTAGTGATCACCGGAATTAACCCGTCCTTGTTGAATTTAGGGCTTAAATACTTGCCTTCTTCTACTTGCTTAATTGAGGTTCTTTTTTTAAACATTTATGAAAATTAATTTGTTCTAAGCGATTAGTATATATTATAACTTAACAAAAAATATAATCACTTTTAATGAACGTTACTGATTTAATAAAAAAGAAGTTAGAAAAAACTGTTACCAGACAACAGGCGGAAGAAGCTATTAAAGTTTTACTTGCTTGGGTAGGTGATAATCCAAAAAGAGAAGGTTTGCTTGATACTCCAAAACGAGTGGTGAAAGCCTTTGAAGAATATTTTTCAGGCTACCTAATTGATCCATACAAAGATTTAGAAAAGACATTCGGCGACGTTGAAGGATATGACGATATGGTTATTCAAAAAAATATTTCAATTTATAGTCACTGTGAACATCATATGGCGCCCATCGTTGGCGTAGCTCATGTAGCGTATATTCCACATGAAAAAGTTGTTGGTCTTAGTAAGCTTGCACGAGTAGTTGAGGCTTATTCAAGAAGATTGCAAACTCAGGAAAGATTAACAATGGAAATTGCAAATACAATATTTAAAGGTTTAAAAGCTCAAGGTGCTGCCGTGAGCATTGATGCTGTACATCATTGTATGACTTCTCGGGGAATTAAAAAACATGAGGCAACTACTGTTACAAATTATTTTACAGGCGTATTTAAAGAAAGCCACAATCTTCAAAATCGTTTCCTACACTATATCGGTCAGAAATAAATGTTAGAGCAAGTTGTTGTTGATGCAGATATAGAATCCGTATCCTGCAATGGAGGGGATGATGATATCGGCCATCCAACCGTTTATTATAATTTTGGTGAAAAATCTGAAGTTGTTTGTGGCTACTGTGGGAAAAAATTTATGAAGAAAAAAAATAATCATGAGTAATTTTAAAGCAATTGTTCTAAATAAAACTGGCGATCAATTTACAAGAGAAGTTAAAAGCATTGAAAAGAGTTTTTTAATTCACGGTGATGTTTTAGTTAAAGTTGATTATTCGGACTTTAACTATAAAGACGGAATGATTTTAAAGAATGGCGGAAGTTTAGTTAAAGATTATCCTCATATTCCAGGAATAGATTTTGCAGGAACAGTTGAAGAAAGTAAAAGTGAAAAATTTAAAGCAGGTGACAAAGTTATTTTGACTGGTTGGAGAGTAGGAGAGATTTATTACGGTGGCTATTCTCAGTATGCAAAAGTAGATGCCAATTTTTTACTCAAAGCTCCAAAAGATATTTCTACTAAACATGCTATGGCGATTGGTACAGCCGGCTTTACCGCTTTATTATGTTCCTTTGCAGTTCAAGCAAGAGAGACCATATTGTTAGGAGAGAAAGTGAATGATGTACTTGTAACGGGAGCAACAGGAGGAGTTGGCAGTGTTGCCGTGATGATCTTGTCAAAAATGGGTTACAAAGTTCACGCTCTTACAGGAAAAAAAGATAAGACAGATTTTTTAAAGAAATTAGGCGCAAGTGTTGTGATTGATAGATCAGAACTTGAAGGCGAAACAAGACCTTTGGATAAAGGGCTTTGGGATTGTGTTGTTGATACTGTTGGGGGCAAAGTTTTAGCTAAAGCTTTAACGCATACCAAGCCCACAGGAATTGTTGCAGCATGCGGACTTACAAATAGTTTTAAATTAGAAACAACTGTTATGCCTTTCATTATTCGAGGTGTTAAACTGTGGGGAATTAATTCCGTAGATACACCAATGAAAAGAAGAGAGTTTGTATGGTCACAGGCTGCAAGTTTAATTGATATGAAAAAATTAGATGAGATTACAGAAGTGTGGAGTATGTCAAAACTTATAAGCTCCTATGATAAAATATTAAAAGGAGAAGTTGCAGGTCGAGTAGTTATCGACGTTAATCAATAATTATGGATTGGGATAAACTTAAAATATTTCACGCGGTTGCTCAAGCTGGTAGTTTTACTGAAGCGTCAGGCAGTTTAAATTTAAGCCAATCTGCAATTAGCCGGCAAATACAATCCTTAGAACAAACTTTAAAAACATCTTTATTTGAAAGACACGCAAGAGGTCTCTCCCTTACAGAAGACGGTGAGATACTTTTTAAAACAGCCAATGAAGTTATTATTCATTTAAAAGGAGTTGAGACTTCTTTGATGGAAAAAAAAGATAAACCATCTGGAAAATTAATCGTCACTACCGTAGTTGGCTTTGGAAGCATTTGGTTAACACCTAGAATTAAAGAATTCATGGATAAATATCCTGAAATGGAAGTTGAAGTGATTGTGACAGATAAAGAGTTAGATTTAAGTACGCGTGAAGCTGACGTTGCTATTTGGATGAGACAACCAACTCAGCTAAGTTATATTCAGAAAAAATTAATTGATATTAACTATCATATTTATGGTTCACCTAAATATTTAGAAGAAAATGGTTACCCAAACACTCTGAAAGATTTAGATAAACATAAGTTTATTGTTTATGGAAAAGGTACTCCATCGCCGCTATCTCAAACAGATTGGATTTTAAAAGTTGGTAAAAAAGATTCTACTAAAAGAAAATCAGTAATGAGAGTGAATAACATTTATTCTTTATTACTTGCTGTTGAAAGCGGAGTGGGTCTTGCAGCATTGCCCGATTATATGGTTCAAGAAAAAAGTACTCTCGTTAAAGTTTTACCAAATATAGACGGACCTAAATATGAAGCGCATTTTGTTTATCCGCAATCTTTAAAAAATGTGGCGCGTATTAAAAGTTTCAGAGACTTTATCTTTGATAAAGTAAACGAATGGCGTTTTTAATTTTTTAAACTTCTCAACTGATTAAATGTTAACTTTTTTTATTGGAGCTTTATCAGGATTTTGTCTTGCATTGCCTGTTGGCGCTGTTGCATTGATGTGTATTAACAAAACTCTTCAGTTTGGAATAAAATCTGGACTTGCGGTTGGATTAGGCGCAGCTTTAGCAGATGCATTCTATGCATTAATTGCAATTTATAGTTTGAGTACTATCTCAAACATCTTTCTACAAAACCAAGAGTTACTACGAATTATTGGTGGTTTGTGTTTAATTTTTATATCATTCAGAATGTTATTTAGTGGTCCAATCATTATTAAAAATAAGAAGGTTAATTATAGAAAGTGGCCACGAGACATTATTTCAGGATTTATTATTACTCTTAGCAATCCTTTAACTTATATTGGATTTATAGCCTTACTTTCTTATATGCATTTAAACTTTAAAAGCTTTAATTCAGATCTCATTTTAAATTTTTCGTTAGGAGCATTTGCAGGATCGATGGGATGGTGGTTAATATTAATTGAGTTTGCAAAATTTTTAAAAAAGAAAGTTAATTCTACTTTTATAAGACGATCTAATATTATTTCAGGATTTATTATTTTGGGTTTTGGTGTAATTGTAATTTTATCAACCGTAGGTAATATTTAGTTTATGGGTTTAGTTAATATTATTATTCCATTTATAATTTTAATATCCGTTGTAGTTTTTGTGCATGAGTATGGTCATTACTATTATGCAAAAAAATACGGAGTAAAAGTTACAGATTTTTCAATTGGTTTTGGTAAAGAATTATTTGGCTGGACAGATAAAGATGGAACGCGATGGAAAGTTTGTCTTATACCTTTAGGTGGTTATGTAAAATTTTTCGGCGATACTAATCCTGCAAGCCAACCAGAGAAACTTTCTACTTTTTCCGAAAAAGAAAAAACGTATTTACTTGCTACAAAAAAATTATATCAACGAGCAATTATTGTATCGGCAGGACCGATTGCTAATTTTATTTTAGCGTTAGTTATTTTTTCTTGTGTTTATATGTTTTTTGGAAAAGATTTTTCTGTTCCTGTAATTCAAGATGTTAAAATTGATAGTCCTGCTTTTAAGGCTGGTTTAAAAAAAGGTGATCAAATACTTAATATTAATGATAAAAAAATTACAAGCATTACAGAAGTTTCTCAATCAATTGCTTTATCTGAAACTAATTTAATTAAGATAACAATTCTTCGAGATAAAAAAGAATATGATTTGCAAGTCCAAGCAATTGTTGAAGTCACTAAAGACCAATTAGGAAATAATTTAAATCGAAAAATGATTGGAATACAAATTATTCCACTCAATAATGAACTCAATAGACAAAAATTAGGACCTGCCAAGGCAATTTATTACTCACTAAAAGAAATTTGGTTTACAATTTCAACTACCATGAGCTATGTCGGTAAAATGATTATTGGAACCGAAAAGGCTGATCAGTTAGGAGGGCCTATAAAGATTGCACAGATCTCAGGACAAGTTGCTGAACTTGGAATTATTCCATTCTTATCTATTATGGCTTACATTTCTATTAGCTTAGGACTGATTAACTTGTTTCCAATTCCATTATTAGATGGCGGGCATTTGTTATTTTATTTTTATGAGTTTGTTAGAGGAAAACCTTTGAGTGAAAAGACCCAAACTTATTTCTTTAAATTTGGTTTATTCGTACTTTTTGCTTTAATGTTTTTTTCGACCTACAATGACCTTAAAGGCCTTGGTATCTTCTAAAAAGTCATACAAAACAACGCTTTAAGCAAAAACCCTTATAAATCATATCAACATGTAGTGTTCAAAAATTAAGCAAATACTACATTTATGTTGATTTCCTAGGTTTTTTAAACATTATTTAAATATTAACGAATCAAAAGGGTTAAATATGAACAAAAAACAATTAGTGGCTAAAATAGCTACTGCTTGCAATATGGGCAAAAGTGATGCCGAAAAAACCTTTGATAAAATACAGGACATTATTCTGGATTCATTAAAGAATGATGAAACTGTAAAAATCGCAGGTTTTGGTACGTATAAAGTTGCAAAGAGAAAAGCTAGAACAGGTAGAAATCCTAGAACTGGCGAAAGTATCCAAATCGGAGCTTCTCAAAAAGTTAAGTTTTTGCCAGCAAAAGCTTTAAAAGAGATGTTTAATAAGTAATTTCGTTTTTAATAACTCAGCCTTTGTTGGCTGAGTTATTAATCTTTAAGTCCTTAAGTTATTTAAAAATATTTAAATTCTAGAAACTTTTTCAACCTTAACTTGTTTGTATATAAATTTAATTAATTTATAACTTAATTAAACAATTTGGAGAAAAACATGTTTTCTAAAGAACTAAATGCAAAATTAGATGAATTCCATCTTCTTAAACATCCATTCTATCAAGCATGGAATGAAGGCAAATTAAGCAGAGAAATTATAAAAGATTACGCTGAACAATATTATCATCACGTAAAAGCATTCCCTCGTTACATTAGCGCAACTCATTCACTATGTGAGGATATTGCTGATAGAAAAATTCTACTTGAGAATTTAAATGATGAGGAGGATAAACATAATGATCATCCTAAGCTATGGAAGCAATTTGCTGTAGCGTTAGGAGCCGACAAAAACGAAATCGAAAAAGTAAAATTAGAAAAATATACTTCAGAGATGATTGATAATTTCTTTAAACAAGGAAGATCAACTTATGCTGAAGGACTTGCTTCTTTATATACTTACGAAAGACAAATCCCTGAAATCGCAGACGTAAAGATTGAAGGTCTTAAAAAGTTTTACGGGGTAGATTCAGAATCTGGGCTTGCATTTTTTGAAACTCATAAAAAAGCTGATGTGTATCACAGACAAGAGTGCGAAGTTTTGTTGGATAATCTTTCTAAAGATGATCAGGCAAAAGCAGAAACTGCAGCTCTTAAAACTGCAAAACATCTTTGGAATTTTCTTTCAGGCGTAGCTCAAAAACATAATCTAAGCGTTCAAGCAGCAGCCTAAATAAGTTTTTTTAAATATCCTGTGGCAAATTAGACCACAGGATATTTATTTGATTAGTTTAAGGTATTATTTATGACAATCGAGAGACCCTCTGTAAAACCAGAAAGAGCTTTTTTTTCATCAGGTCCTTGCGCAAAAAGACCTGGATGGTCTATTGCTAATCTCCCAACTTTTACTTTAGGAAGATCGCATCGATCTAAAATTGCTAAAGATAAGTTAAAAGAATTAATCACTTTATCAAAATCATTATTAAAACTTCCAAACGATTATAAAGTTGGAATTGTTGCAGGCTCGGATACAGGCGCAATTGAAATGGCAATGTGGAGTTTGCTTGGAGCAACAGGAGTTGATGTTTTAGGTTGGGAAAATTTTGGTAACGATTGGGTTAAAGATGCCGTTAGCCAATTAAAAATAAAAAATTTAAATGTTCATAAAGCAGACTACGGAAAACTTCCTGATTTAACAAAAGTTGATTTTAATTATGACGTTGTATTTGCATGGAACGGTACTAGTTCTGGAGTATGCGTACCAGATGCTAATTGGATAAAAGACGATCGAAAAGGGCTTACAATATGCGATGCCACATCTTCTGTTTTTGCAATGCCAATGGATTGGAAAAAATTAGATGTTATTACATGGTCATGGCAGAAAGTTTTAGGAGGAGAAGCTGCCCATGGAATGATTGCACTATCGCCTAAAGCTCTAGAAAGATTAAAAACATACCAACCAAGCTGGCCAATTCCTAAAATATTTAGATTAGCTGAAGATAAAAAAGTATTAGAAGGTATTTTTGAAGGCGAAACTATTAATACTCCTTCAATGCTTTGCGTTGAAGATTGTGTTGATGCATTGTTATGGATTGAATCTATTGGTGGTTTAGAGGGGGCAATTAAAAGATCAAAGAAAAATTTAGAAGAAGTTAAATTCTTTGTTAAAGAAAACAAAGATTGGATTGATTTCTTAGCTGAAAAAGAAAATACAATTTCGTCAACTAGTATTTGTTTAAAAATTATTGATCCAAAATTTAAAAAATTAAGCAAAGAAGATCAGGCAGCTAAATTAAAGACTATTAATCAAATGTTAGAAAAAGAAAATATTGCTTATGATGTAAATTCTTATAGAACTGCACCAGCAGGCTTTAGAATCTGGGGCGGTGCTACAGTTGAATCGACTGATATTGAAAAATTACTTCCTTGGATCAAGTGGGCTTATTTAACGAATTTAAATGTATAAAGTTTTAATAGCAGACAAACTTAGTAATGAAGCGTTAGCCATTTTTAAAGAAAATGGAATTGAAGCCATTACTAAAACCGATCTCGATGCAAAATCATTAATAAAAGAATTGCAAGATTGTGATGGCTTAGTTGTAAGATCTGCAACAAAAGCAACCAAAGAAGTAATAGAGTCTTGCAAGAAACTCAAAGTTATTGGCAGAGCTGGAATTGGAGTTGATAACGTAGATCTAGATGCTGCCACAAGCAATGGTAAAGTTGTAATGAACACACCATTTGGAAATTCAATTACAACAGCAGAACATGCAATTACATTAATACTTTCAACAGCAAGACAAATTCCTTATGCTGATAAAACTACCCATGAAGGTAAATGGGAAAAATCTACTATTAAAGGAGTTGAAGTTACCGGAAAAACTTTAGGAATTATTGGTTGTGGAAACATTGGAACAATTGTTGCACAACGTGCATTAGGTCTTCAATTTAAAGTAATTGTATTTGATCCATTCTTACAAGACAAAAGAGCAATAGAGCTCGGAGTTGAAAAAGTAATTTTAGATGATTTATTTAAAAGATCAGACTTTATTACATTGCACACACCTCTTAATGAAAAAACAAAAAATATAGTTAGCAAAGACGCATTTAAAAAAATGAAAAAAGGGGTTCGCATTGTTAATTGTGCGCGAGGAGGTCTCGTTGATGAAGTTGCTTTAAAAGAAAATTTAAAAAGCGGACATGTTGCAAGTGCCGCTTTAGATGTTTTTGTTGAGGAGCCTCCAAAAGGAAGCCCTCTTTTAGGGACTAAAAACTTAATTCTTACGCCACATTTAGGAGCATCAACAACAGAAGCTCAAGAAAAAGTAGCAGTACAGATTGCTGAGCAAATTTCTGATTACTTAAAAACAGGTGCTATTACTAATGCAGTTAATACCTTTTCTTTAACCGCAAAAGAATATCAGTCAGTTAAACCGTTTTTAAAGTTATCAAGTTTACTAGGTGGTTTTGCTGGTCAATTAACTGAGAATGCTATTAAATCTATTCAGATAGAATTTGAAGGTACAGCTGCAAATGTGAATAGCGCTCCGCTTACGCAAACAATTATTTATAGTTTATTAAAACCAACAACTGACAGTATTAATGTAATCAATTCTGTTTTGGTTGCCAAGAGTAAATCAATATCAATTTCAGAAGTTAAACATCAAAAAGAAAATGATTATCAGTCTTTAATTAAATTAACTGTTGTTACAGATAAACAAACACGTTCAGTGTCTGGAACAATATTTGGCGGTAGAGCTAGAATAGTTGAAATTAAAGGAATCAAAATTGAAGCGGATTTAGCAGAGCATAATTTATATGTAACAAACCAAGATAAGCCTGGTTTTATAAAAGATTTATCAAAAATTTTAGCTGATAATAAAATTAATATAGCAACTTTTCATTTAGGAAGACTAAGTAGTGGGGGTGAGGCGATTGCTATTATTTCAACAGATAACAAGATTGAGAGTTCAGTTATTGAAAGTATTAAGAAAATTCCTTTAGTGATCCAAGCTAAATATATTCAATTCAAAAATAAAGAGAATGAATAGTTCTTCCGAACTAGTCTGTACTTTCGTAACTAAAAAGAAATTAGACTATAAAAAACTTATAAATTTTTTCTCAAAACTTCAAAACACCAACGATTATAAAATGCTCTCAAACAGAGCTATTGATCTTTATTGCGATGATATTAATAAAAAAAATCAAGATAAACTTCGAAAATTTTGTTTCAAAAATAAGATTGATGTTTGTATTCAAAAAACAAAATGGAGAAAAAAGAAAATATTTCTAGCGGATATGGATGCAACCATGATTAAAGATGAAACCCTAGATAATCTTGTAAAGATTGCAGGAATAAAAGCAGACATTGATAAATTAAGTAAACTTGCAATGGATGGTAAGATTAGTCTTAGAGACACATTAAAATTTAGAGTTAGCTATTTAAAAGGCAAAAGTACAAATCTTATAAAACGAGTTATAAAAAAAATTAGTTTTAATGAAGGTTCAAAAGTTTTAGTAAAAACTTTAAATAAGAATGGTTATCACACAAGCTTAGTAACAGGAGGCTTTCAGCCAATATCAACTCATGTTGGAAAAGTTTTAGGTTTTAAAAAAGTCATCAGCAATAGATTTGGTATAAAAAATAATAAATTTACGGGAGAATATATTCCAATTACCGGCAAGCAGAATTCCAAACTATTTTATTTAAATGAAATCTGTAAGATGAAAAAGTTAGACAAATTAAAACATGCTCTTGCTGTTGGCGATGGAGCAAATGATCTTGGAATGTTACAAAATTCTGGACTTGGAATAGGTTATCATTCGCATCAAATAGTGAAAAAATCAGTTGATAATCAAATTCAATTTACTGATCTTAAAACTATTTTGTTTTATTTAGGATTTACTGAGAAAGAGTTTTCTAAATAACCTCTTTTAGAAAATTTAATACTTCTTTTGCATGATCTTTAACTTTAACATTATTCCAGATTTTTATTATTTTTCCTTTAGGACTAATTAAAACAGTTGTTCTTTTAATACCCATAAATTTCTTTCCATACATACTTTTTTCACCCCAGGCTTTATATTTTTTAAGAGCTATAATTTTCTCATCAGACAATAATTGAAAAGGAATTTTGAATTTAATAATAAATTTTTTATGACTTTCAATACTGTCTTTTGAAATAGCAACAATTTCGCAATTTAATTTCTTAAATTCTTTATTTAATTTTGAAAAATCTTTAGCTTCATTGGTGCATCCAGGAGTGTTATCGCGCGGATAAAAGTAAATAACTAAATATTTTTTAAGACTTTTATTGAGCTCAAAATCTTTATTATTACTAGAAGGTAATTTGAAATTAGGTGCTTTAGAATTTTCTTTAATCATTTACTTCATTTTCGTCCCATAATCTTTTCCACTCGACAACAGGAGAGAGACCGTAAATAGAATTTATATTTGTGCAGTGCATTGCAAGAGATGGGATCGGAGATAGACAATATTGTTTTGAATATATTTCATGCAATGGTTTTTCAAATGGCAAATGTTCAGTTTTGGTCATTGAAACAAAAGTATCCCAATGTTTTAATAATAATCTTCTGCTTGTTAAAAAAGTACAAAGTGTTTCCTCAATAACTCTCCAGTGTCTATTGTTGCCTAAAATAATTTGTGTTGGTTCGAATTTATTATAGAGATAAGGAAAATCTGTTGGACAAAGTATTAACTCATCTTTTATTAAACTTGCAAATTTTTCATAAGAAAAAAGCATTTCACTAAGAGAATTTTCCTCATGTACATAATCGTCTTCAAGAAAATATAATAAGTCATATTTTCCATCTCTTCCAATTTCAAAAGATTTATAAATATTAGCCATGTTAGATTTTTGATTAATCGAAGCTTGAGGATCAATAAAATTTGCTAGCTCATCAACATTTAATTTTATGTATTCAAAATTAATATTTTTTTCTTTAACCATTTTTTCAATTTTTTGAACATCAGCATCATCGGAACCAGAGTCGATTGCTGTAATTTTTATATCAAGGTATTTAAAGTTACTTTTTAAACTCTGAACGGATCTTAAAATAGAATTTAATGATCTTAGTGTGTATTGATTTTTTTCTTCTTCAAAAAGTCTTTGTTTACTTTGGGTTAGCATCTTTACTTTAGTGCAAAATCTAAAGATGATGTTTAGTGAATTAATCTGCCTTGTTACTTTTATCTCACCCATTGGTAAGGTTATTGATTTTCTTCCTGCATTACTAAGATTTTCGTCTAATTTCTTTTTAAGAGTTGGAACTGTAAAGTCTGATTGATCAATAATTTCGAAGTTTAAAAGTCTACAAATTTTTATAAAAATTTTCTTTAAGAAACTTTTTTTATTACTTTTTTGTATTCTCATATAAGATAATGTTACTTTAATTATTTATATATTAAGTTCTATGAAAATTACCTCAGCAAAAGATCTTGTTGATAAAGTTCTTAAAGATATAGAAACTTTAACTCCGGAAGAGGCGAAAACCAGAATTGAAAAAGAAGATGCAATTTTAATAGATATCCGAGATGTTAGGGAGTTATGGAGAGAGGGAACTATTGAAAACTGCAAGCACATTCCAAGAGGTATGCTTGAGTTTTGGGTTGATCCAGAAAGCCCTTATTCTAAAAATGATATTCCAGTAGATAAAAATTTAATTTTATTTTGTGCGCAAGGGATGAGATCAGCGCTTGCAACTAGATCATTGAAAGAGATGGGGTTTCCTAAAGTATCTCATGTTAGAGGCGGATTTGGAGCTTTAAAAGAAAAAGGTTTTAAAGTTGTAGAGGTAAAAAAGAAATAATTACTTTTTAGCTTCGTTAAATACAAATTCTAATCGGTCCTGACCCCAAAACATTTTCCCATTTACAATAAAGCTTGGAACGCCAAAAATTCCTTTTGTAAAAGAATCATTAGTTCGTTTTATAAGATCATTTTTTATTACAGGGTCATTATATTTTAATGAGAATAAATCAGCATTTACATCTTGTCCTTTTATAAATTTTAAAAATACTTCTTCATCATTCATATTCATGGATTCAACCCAGATGGCATTAAAGGCCTTATCGATAAAAGATTTAAAAAAATTATCTTTCTCAGCAACCAATGCTGCTCTCATTAAATTAAGAGTTTTAATGGGAAAGTATCTATTGAATTGATATTTTACTTTATATTTATCAGCCCAAAGTTTACAGTCTTTGATTAAATATTTTGCCTTTAGAGGAATAAATGCTGGAGCTGTAATGCCTGCTAATTTATGAAGCCCACCCACAAGCGTTGGCATGTAGTTAACTTTTTCACCAGTTTCTTTTTCAAATTTTTTTATTTGTGTATGAGCGAGATACGAGTAAGGACTTCCAAAATCAAAATAGAAATCTATTTTCTTCATAGTTATTTATAACTCTGAAATAAATTATTAGCTACTAAGACTTAATCAAATAATTTTAATTTTTGAGCAGCTAGAAGTCTCAAGATTAAATAAACACCAAGTCCAATAGGGCCTACAAAATAAGTAAGGATCAAAGGAACTAGTACTATAAATTGAAGAGCTTTATTTTTAGCTGCATCGGTAGCAATCCAAGCGCCCAGTACAAGATTTGCAGTTAAGAAATGTATCCAAAATAATAATAATACGTTTTTATCGCTTAAGATTTTTTTAAGCTGATCAATCCCCATGTAGAGTTCAAATGTTTTTCCCTTGTCTAGAATGTTAGAAAATATTCCCTCCGAAGTATTTATATAAATATAAAAAACGTAAAAATAGGTAAAACCTAATATTAATGGAACCAGTATACTGTTAATTAAAACTTTAGTTCCATTCCAACCTGGTAAAAAAGCTAAAAGAATCCATAACGGGATAACACCAATGTTTGTGAAATGATAAATCATTTCAAGAGTAAAAAAATCTTTTAAAGTGTTAAGCATGTGTTAGTAACGATTATTATATGAGATTCAATAAATCTGCAAAACAATCAATAAATAGCAGAGAAGATATTAAAGAGCTGTCTTTAAAATATCTTGATAAATACCAACCATCAAAAAAGGATCTTAGAATTTATTTGTACAGAAAAGTACTGGATACTGACTATTTAGATAAGGACAAAGAAAGCATTTTAAGAGAAATAGATATGGTTATTGAAAATCTTGAAACCATGGGTGTTATAAACGACACGATTTATTCTGAGATAAAATCAAAGAATTATTTGAAAAAAGGCTATTCATTAAACAAAATTAGAATGAATTTAGCTCAAAAAGGCATTGATGGAGAATTGTTAAAAAAAACAATGAACGACATTCAAAAAGATAATGTCGATCCTGATTTTTATGCGGCAATTAGAGTTTGCAGAAGAAGAAGAATAGGACCGTATCGACCTGATGCAAATAGAGAAATTTTTTATACAAAAGATACTGGCGTTTTAGCAAGGGCAGGATTTAGTTATTCAACTTCTAAAAATGTATTGGGCTTAAATAAAACAGAACTTAAGATTTTCGAGAAGAAGATTTAGATTTTTTATTGCGTTTTTGAATTATAACCAATTCATTAACTCTGTTCCTTAAAATATTTGTAACAATATAAAATAAAACAACTCCAAATAATGAAACAGAACTAATAATTACTAAAGCAATATCTGATTTCATTAAAGAAAGCCTTAATTAGTTAATGAAGCTATTTTTGTTTTTTTAGAAGAGTTTTGACTGGCTTTAGCCACGTTTACGATTTTTTTATTTGAAAGATTTTCATCTTTGCAAATAGTCATATCTTTAAGATTAAATTTACAATCCTGAGAGGTTACCATTGACAAAGCATGTTCTGAAACTTTTTTTCCAGTTTCTTTTTCAATACCATAATCTGCTAAAGTCATTATTGCTGATGTTGGAGTTAGAAAAGATTCAATTAAACTAGCAGACATTAAATTTCCGCATGAATTTAATATAAACGTTAGTAGTATAATAAATATAAATCTCATTTTTATAATTTAAATCTACCTATGTTCGTGTATTAAGTGAATCATTATTTAAGTAAGTTATTTGATCTTTTTAGTATCATAGCAGGGTTTGCAAAATTTTTTTTACCATAAGTTATTTTTCGACCAGTAAATGTAGTTAATATTGCTCCTGCATGTTCAGCAATGGCATGACCAGCAGCTATATCCCATTCTTTAGCTCTTGCTCTCGCTGCATAAATATCAAACTCGCCAGCAGCTATTAGGCAAAATTTTAATGAACTTGAGCATTTTATAAATTTTGTAACATTATTTTTTTTGTGAATATTTAAAATAATATCAGAAGGAGTGTGGCTGTTAGATAAAGCCACGATCTCATTACTTTTTGATAATTTTTTACAATTTAATTTAACTTTAATATTTTTATTAATTTCATAAGCATCATTTTTACCAAATGAATAAAATAATCTTTTAAGTTTTGGGGCATAGATTACTCCAAGAACAGGTTTTTTATCTAAAATTAAAGCAGCATTTAAAGTGTATTCATTTTTGTTTTTTATATATTCACGAGTTCCATCGATTGGATCAATTAACCAGAAATTGTTATAATCAAATTTTTTTATTTCATTAACATTTTCTTCAGAAACTATTTGAATATTTGGAGTTAGAATAGAGATTGTTTCTTGTAAGATTTTATCGACCAACAAGTCACCATTTGTAACAGGGGTGTTATCTTCTTTTATAGTAATTTTTAGATTTTTTCCTGAAAGTTTAATACTTTCTTTACCTGCTTCGTAAAAACTTGGAATTAGTTCTTCAGCTATTTTTTTTAAATTAATTTTTAGCATTTATTTTTTCGAGCAAAACTTTATCAGCAATAATCGTTTTTTTTCCAGCATTTTCAAAGTTAACAGTTACAATGTTTTTAATAATAGATTGTATTTGACCAGTTCCCCATTCTTTATTTTTAGGATTGATGACATAGTCACCTGGTTCGTAATCAAAAATCATTTTTTATTTATACTTATTTCTTTCTATAATGTAAGAGTGTCCAAATATTGGCATGACAACAATACTTAAAACAAAATTAAATAATAATTTATTAGGACTGGACAAGCCACCGAGCGAGACAAAAGTTGTGGTTGCAATGTCAGGTGGTGTAGATTCATCTGTAGTTGCTGGTTTGATGAAAATGAATGGGTACCAAGTTATTGGAATGACTTTGCAACTTTATGATTATGCGCAAATTAATAAAAAACCAGGAACTTGTTGCGCAGGACAAGACATTTACGATGCAAAAAGAGTTTCAGAAAAATTAGAAATTGATCATTATGTTTTAAATTATGAAAGTAAATTTAAGAATGAAGTTATAGAAAAATTTGCAGATTCTTATCTAAGAGGAGAAACGCCAATTCCATGTGTAAATTGCAATCAAACAGTTAAGTTTCGAGATTTGTTTGAGTCAGCAAAGAATTTAAAAGCTGATGCATTAATTACCGGTCATTATGTAAAAAAAATTATAGATAATAATATTTCTAAAATGTACAGACCGAAAGATTTAAATCGCGATCAGACCTACTTCTTGTTTGCTACAACTCAAGAACAATTAAACTATTTACATTTTCCGTTAGGTGATCTTCCAAAAGAAGAGACCAGAAATATTGCAAAAAAACTCAATCTAGAAGTTGCTGATAAACCTGATAGCCAGGATATTTGCTTTGTACCAGATGGTAATTATGTGTCTGTCATTGAGCGTTTAAGACCAGAAGCGCACGAACCTGGAAATATTGTTGATGCCAAAGGAAATGTTTTAGGAAAGCATGAGGGAATTATTAATTTTACTATTGGACAAAGAAAGGGAATAAAAATTTCTGGAGAAATTCCTTATTACGTAATTAAGATTAATGCGGAAACTAAAGAAGTAGTAATTGGAAAAAAAGAAGAATTAGAAATTAAAAAACTGAAAATTGAAGATATTAATTATCTTTCAGATAAGCAGAATGATTTTAATGAAAATATATTTGTTAAAGTAAGATCAACAGGAAAGCTTATAGAGTCAAAGTTAGATGTTAATACGGGAACTGTTACTTTTGAAAAGGGTGAGTTTGGGGTATCCCCAGGTCAGGCATGCGTATTTTATAAACCCGACCAATTGGGCGTTCGAGTTCTAGGCGGTGGCTGGATAAGAGCTACAGAGTAAAAGAAATTATTTCTTTTTATTTCTTCTTCTATTTCTTCTTATTTTTGAGCCAACTTTTCTTCGGCCTCTATGTTTTTTTGGGTATCCCATTTTTTTATATTAAAAGTTTGTATCTAAATTAATTACCAAAACAAAAAGCAAACACAAGTACGTTTTTCAAAATAGAATTTGATTTTTTTCACAGTTATGATTTAACAGCGGACATGGGGATTTTTAAAGATAATTCAGAAGTTTTTTACAGATCAGATTTCGATAAGAAAAATAAAGCAGATATTAGAACTTTAGTTCTTGAGAAAAATGCAAGAGATAAACACGATAAAAAAATCCAAAATAGAATTGTTGTAGTCTTATTTTTCTGCTTAATTATTGGACTAGCTCTAACTTTAATTAAATAATTCTAAATTTCAAATAGCTATCAAATGTTTACTCAATCTTTTGAGGAATTGAGCATTAAAACAAACGGCATTAAACTAATTAAAATTACAGAAAAAATATTAAATTTTGTAAATCGTTCCAAGATTTCAAATGGAATTTTAAATATTTCAATTTTACATACAAGTGCTTCATTAATAATCCAAGAAAATGCAGATGATGAGGTCCAAAAAGATATTCTAAATTTTTACGATAAACTAGTGCCCATGGATGAGAACTTGTATATTCATAACACGGAAGGAAAGGATGATATGCCAGCTCATATCAAATCTACTCTGACTAATAGTAATTTAACTTTGAGTGTAAAAAATAATAAATTAATCCTTGGAACATGGCAGGGGATATATTTATTTGAACACAGAATTGAACAGCAGATAAGAAAAGTTTTTTTGCATATTCTGGGTGAAAAGTAGTTTTGTAAACTTGCTGGATGTAATGTTTATTGGTAGAAGACCAGTTATGGCGGGGTAGCTCAGTTGGTTAGAGCGCAGGACTCATAAGCCTGAGGTCGGTGGTTCGATCCCACTTCCCGCTACCAATTATAATAAATATGAATCTTATTTTAAGCGCTGCCGCAGGTTATAATTGGGGTCAGTTAGAGATTTTTGTTAAGAGTTTAAGAAAAATTTATAAGGAAAAAGTTATTCTAATATTAAACAATCCAGATATTGAACTAATAAATAAATTAAAAGATTTTAATATAGGTTTTTTAGATACAAAAATTGTTCCCTACGAGTCGTATCAATCACGATATCAATACTATTACAATTATCTAAAAAATAATAACTCATATGAACAAGTTTTATTGACAGATTCAAGAGATGTTTTTTTTCAAAATAATCCATTCAATTTTTTTTATAAAAAAGATCTAAATTTTTTTCTAGAAGATGATTGTATTAAAAATTCTCCTGTAAACATTAAGTGGATTAAAAGAACAACAGGTAAATTAATTCTCGAAAATATTAAAGATAAAAAAATATCTTGCTGCGGACAAGTCATTGGCAATTACCATGGTATTTTAGAATATTGCGATATAATGAGAAAAAATATTGTTATATATAAATATAAGCCATCAATTCATTCTTTTTTATTTAAGAGAAAAATTAAAGGCTGGGATCAAGGAATCCATAATTATTTGGTTTATAGCGACATTTTTAAAAATATAGATTTCTATGATAATGCAAATGGTGATGTTGCAACGTTGTCACTTAATAAAGGATTAAATTTTAACAATACAGGGAGATTAATTAATCAAGATGGAAATGAATATTCAATTGTTCATCAATATGATCATTTTGCAAATTCCTTTAAGAACTTAATTTATAAAATTTGTAACTAAATTTTTAATTTTTTATTCTACTCAAATCGTATTAAAAACAAAAACTTACGAAGAATTATACTATTCTTTTTTGAAAGTGTATATTCCGCACCCATATTCTTTAATATCCTCGATGTCGCTAATTTTAGTGTTTAAATGCAAATTTCCTTGTGCATCTACATAGTCAAATTTTTTTAAAAAAATTTTATTATCTTTCGTTGGCCAATTAAAAATATCATTAGGATTAAAGACTCTTTGGGAGTTAAAATGAATTTCATTATTTTTTGATATAGGAAAACTAATATACAAAGTACCTTTTTTTTTAATTAATTTTAAAATATTATTAAAACCTTTGATATGACCAATGGGGTCTATTGTGTCTCCATACCGGCCAAGACCAAAATGTTCAATTGCATGAAGACATGATACCGAATCAGAAAGTAGATAAGAATTGTTATTTTTTGTTAAATCTAATTTTATAAATGAAATGTTTTCATGACCTGTCTCATTTAAATTACGAATGTCTATAATTTGAATTTTTCTAAAAGAAGCAACGTGAGCGACAAACCCATCGATACGCGATCCTATATCAATATGAGTCTCAGGATTAGATTTATAAATATAGGAAGCGACAAGCAAATCTTGATGAAAGTAATGACCTTTAGAAATACCAGCCTGGTCTAACGAATCATTCAACATAGGGTGAAAGTAAGTTGTTTTTCCACCTAGTTTTTTGAATCTAAAATAGTCTAAAAAATATTTAAAATTATTATATTTTATATTTTTTTTATTAAAAAAAGTTTTTATATTTTTAATTTTTTTCATATTAAAATATTATTGTTTAAATTTTTATCCAACTATTTGGCCAAAAATCGTTATTATTAGAAGGATTTAAATTTATATTTTTTGGTCTTATACATAATTTATTTTTATTTTTATTTAACCAAGCACCCATCCAGTGAAATGTAGAACCGCCAACAATGAAGTGTTTGCAAATACTAAATAGGTAAAAATCCATAATTACATCATTGTTCTTTACAAAAATACAGTTCTTACGTTTAAAGTATTTTTCTATTCCCTTAAAGTCATTAGACCAAATAAAGAATGTAGGTTTCTGAATTTTTTTTTCAAAATACTTAATGCTATCTTGAATATAATTTATTAATTCTTTTGTAAAATTATCAGATTTTTCTGTATTTTTAATTTGTTTGCCCTCGCTAATTTCCTCTGAAAATTTATGCCTTCTTATATGCACAGAGACTGAATTTTTTTTTTTTATAAGATCGATATATTTATTTGAATAATCTATATAATTCTTTTTCACTGTAAGAATTTTTTGCAAATCTTTTTTTACGTTATAAAAATATTTTTCAGATTCAAAATGACCCTCTATATAAACTAAATTACTAAGAGTCTGGTCCAATAAATTTTTAAAATGTGTTCTCTTTTCTTTATTTTTATATTCAATTAAGAATATTTTTTTATCTTGAAAATAATCTTTAATTTTAAGTAATTTTCTAAATATATCACTTAAATTATTTTTAAATTTAAATTTATCAGGACAAATATTATTTTGAATATTAAAAAAATTTAATAAAAATTTCCTTTTTCTTTGTTGATTTTTATTTTTAAAATATCCCGACTCATTATCAATCATTAAAAAGTATTTTTTTCTTTTCGCAATTGCATAAGCATTAGCAAACATAAATAATTGATTACCCAACCCTTCTGCAATTCTAACAATAATAAACTTTTTTTTTATCATTTTTTTGAAGAATTAAATTTTAAATATTATATTATAAAAATTTATAGTAATAATTTTTAATATAGTATCAAAAATCTTATTTTAATTATGTTTAATGTATCATGCATTCAAATTACTTCAGATAATAACGTTTTTTCTAATTTAGAAAAGATTAGTGATTTAATAATTAGTTCCATTAAAAAAAAAGCTGATTTAATTATTACTCCAGAAAACAGTTCTTTATTTACATTAGATCATAGAGAGCTTTTAGAAAAAGCAGAAGACATGAATAATAATTTTTTTTTGGAATCTATTAGCAGAATTTCACAAAGTTATAAAAAGTGGATTTTAATTGGGTCATTACCAATTAAAATATCTAAAAAATTATTAACAAATAGATCTGTGCTTTTTAATCCAGATGGAAAAATTGTAAATTATTATGATAAAATTCACATGTTTGATGTTAAACTTTCAGAAAAAGAAAAATATGAAGAGTCTAAAAAATTTTTAGCGGGTAAAAAAAAAGTTTTAGTGAGATTGCCTTGGGGTTTATTAGGTTTTAGTATTTGCTATGATGTTCGTTTCCCAAATTTATATAGAGACCTTGCAAAAAAAGGAGCAATTTTTATGACCGTTCCATCAGCTTTTACAAAAACAACAGGTGAAAAACATTGGCACGCTTTATTACAAGCAAGAGCTATTGAAAATTTTTCTTATATATTTGCACCCGCACAAACAGGAAGACATTACAACGATAGATTAACATATGGCCATTCTTTAATTATTTCTCCAGATGGCGAGATATTAAATGAAAAGGAGAAAGGCGAGGGGTTTATTATTGCAAGAATAGATGAAAATCTTCCAAAGAAATTAAGAGCTAAAATTCCAAGTCTTAGATCCAGTTAATATTTTTTATAGCTTTTTACTTCAAAAATATTTGATTTTGTTAGGCTGTTAATCATATTTTTAACGCGCGATCTCTCATCA
This sequence comes from alpha proteobacterium SCGC AAA280-P20, assembly GCA_000371845.1. Lineage (GTDB taxonomy): Bacteria > Pseudomonadota > Alphaproteobacteria > Pelagibacterales > Pelagibacteraceae > Fontibacterium > Fontibacterium universale. Next base: position 13,302 of record AQUE01000002.1, on the reverse strand, counting down.
TTGGTAAAATATACTGCTCTTGAGAGTTTTATAAATTTACTTTCAAAATTTCTTTTTCTTTCGCAATCTCTAATATCGTCCTCGATTTTCCACAGCTTTAGATTAACTGTCTTAAGTTTCTTGTATAATTTTGCAAGTGATTTAGATTTTTCAATATTTTCGTTAACAGTTTCTTGTAAAGAGCTTAGTTCCTTTAAGACAATATTTCTTTTAGTTTTGTCTTTGATTTTCTTTTTTTTTATCTCAAGAATTGAGATTTTATCAAATAACTCCCCAGCAGATATTTCGGAGTAAATTTTTTTTGTAATTTCCATAATTAATCAATAATGTTCTTTTATAATATATGTCAAATATTTTAATCATTAAACTTGGCTCTCTTGGTGATGTTGTTCAAATTTCTGGAGCTTTAAGAGATATAAGAGAGCACCATAAGAATGAAAAAATTACAATCTTAACCACTTCTAAATATTTAAATTTATTTAAAAATTGTCCTTATATTGATGACTGTTTAGAAGACGAGAGACTCCCTAGATATAATATATTTTATCTTTTAAGATTAAAAAAAAACATAAATTTTTTAAACTTTAATAAAGTTTATGATTTACAAAATTCTAATAGAACAAATTTTTACAGAAAATTTCTTTTTAATATAAAAGATTGGTCAACTTCTAAAGATATACCTGATAACAAATATAATAATTCGGTATTACAAAGATTTGATGAACAGTTAAGAAAATCAAATATTGAAACACGTTATACTTTAAAACCGGATTTTAGCTGGGCCGCTCAACATGCTAATAACTATAATCTTGATACCATTAAAAAATATATTTTATTTTTTCCTTTTTGTTCTAAAGATTTAATTCATAAACGATGGCCCTATTTTTCTGAATTAATAAGTTTAATAAAACAAAATCATCCTCAATATGAATTGGTAGTTGCGCCAGGTCCAGGTGAGATAGAAGAAGCTAAAAGTTTAAATATTAAAGTAGCTTTAAATAATAATTTAGCATTAAATTTTTTTGAACTTGCGTCTTTAATAAAAAAATCACATTTAGTTATTGCAAATGATACGGGGCCGGCTCACATGGCAGCACATTTAGGTGCTAAAGGCTTTGCATTGTTTGGTCCTCACACAACTCCTGAAAAAGTTTCAATTGAGAGAGAAAGATTTATTGCGCTGCAAACTAGGGATTTAAAATCTCTTTTTGCTGACAGGGTTTACGCTTTAATTAAAAGCTCTATTATAAGTTAAGCAGATTAGCGTATTTTTTAATTATTTCTTTCCAATAAAATTGTTTAGAAAATTCTTTTGCATTTTTCCCAAGCTCTAAATATTTTTTATTTTGAATTATATTTTTTAAAGCGTCATAAATTTCAGAGTGATCGTGTCCATTACATAATAGACCAGTTTTATTATGTTGAACTGCATCAGAAGCTCCACCATCTTTTCCAGCAATTGATGGTATTCCATAGCTTGCAGCCTCGATATAACTAATTCCAAATCCTTCAACTGAAGTTCCTTCAATTCTTGCAGGCATTAGAAAAATATTTGAGTTTTTAAGTAGCGCGTTCTTTAACTCAAAGTTGATATTTTTAAGAAAAATTACATTATTTTCTAAATTAAGAGTTTTAGTTATTTTTTTTAAATTTTCTTCTTCATCCCCATTTCCAACAATTATATATTTAAAATTTGGGTAAATCGCTTGGATATTTTTTAAAGCCAATAAAGAAAAATCTATTCCTTTTCTTTTATCAAATCTTGAAACAGTAATGATTTTAATGTCAGAATTTCCAAACATTTCTTTAGCCAGTTGATCTGTTTCTGAGCTGATAGCTTGAGGTTCATTAATACCAGGATTTATCGCATGTATCCTTGTACGATCACAGCCTTTTTCGGTTGCTAGTTTTTTTGTAAATTCTGAGTTTGCAATAATGTATTTAGCTTTCGCTAAGGAGTTAAGAGATCTTTTGTTTATAAAACTTCCAAGCGGATGATTAATTTCTTTTCCATGGATTAGACATAAAATTGGAATTTTAACTGATATATTTTCAGTTATTAATTCAATACTTTTCCAGTGGTCGGCAACTATAGCTTCAACTGAATTATTTTTTATAACTTCTTTCAAAAGATTAAATTTTCTATACTTTTTTAATATTTTAAGACCACCCATTCTATTGGTTTCAAAGTTATTTTTTTTGTCATAATTCTCATCTCCAGAAAATGAATTCGCTAACACTTTAATTGGATGAAGATTGTTTAAATGAATTGCCAGACCTCCCATTAAACTTTGCATTCCACCAACTTCGGGAGGATAGCTTCTAGTTGTTATAATAATCATTTAATTATTTTTCCATTTAACATTACATCCCATACTTGGATATTGTTGCTTTGGTCCATTTGAAGTTTTTGCAATCAGTTCCATTGCATTTAATAGATCATTCTTTCCTTCTAAGGTCGGTTTAAGATTTTTTATTTCTCTAATTCTGCCACGATACTGTAGTTCATTATTTTTATTATATCCAAAAAAATCAGGTGTACATGCCGCGCCGTAATTTTGAGCTATTTCTTGAGTTTCATCATGCAAGTATGGAAATTTAAAATTATTTATTTTTGCAAATTTTTTCATATTTTCAAAACTATCTTCTGGATAATTATTTATATCATTCGACATTATTGCGACTGAATTTATTCCAAGTTTTGATATTTTGTTAGTCACATCTACCAATTCCTCAATTATAGCTTTTACGTAAGGACAGTGATTACAAATAAACATAATTAAAGTTCCATTTTTACCCTTAATATCTTTAAGTGAAATGAACGTACCCTCAGTTGATATTAATTTAAATTCTTTAATCTTTTCTCCAAAATTACACACCGGAGTTTCAGTGAGAGACATAATTTTATTTTACTATTTGGAATATTTGCTATGAATATAACATGATTTTTGAACAAGGTAATAAAAGATTAACAGGTGATCGAAAATATTGGGTTGCACCATCAGCAAATGTAATTGGCGACGTCACTTTAAAAAATGATTCTAGCGTTTGGTTTAATGCTGTTATCAGAGGAGATATTGAAAATATTACTGTGGGTGAAGGCAGTAATGTTCAAGACAATTGTGTTCTGCATACCGATAAAGGATTTCCGTTAAAAATTGGTAAGATGGTAACTGTTGGTCATCTAGTAATGTTACATGGCTGCACTATTATGGATAATAGTTTGATTGGCATTGGCTCAACAATTTTAAATAAAAGCGTTATTGGAAATAACTGCATTATTGGCGCTAACAGTTTAATTACTGAGGGAAAAATAATTCCAGATAATTCTTTAGTTATGGGAAGTCCTGGAAAAGTAATTAGACAAGTTACAGAAGAAGAAAAAAAAGCGATCACCGAAAACGCTCAGCGTTATATAGATAATTGGAAGAAATACGTAAAAGATCTTAAGAAAATTTAAGGTACTAACCAAGTGCTTTTGTTTTCATCAAGCATAAATTTAGCACGTCTATGTCCTTGTGAAGCTAAATAAAGCCATTCAAAACTTTTAATTTTACTCTCAACAACACAGAAATTTTTATAACCTATTTCACTTTGCTCAAGGGCTGGAAGGGTGCCACCCATATCTCTTGATAAATCAGAAGCAGACTCATTAATTAAATCACCAGGAGCTTGAGGTGATAAATAACATTTTCTGCTCATCATTTGTGTTTTGGCCCAAGCTTGTTTTGTAATCTCATTATCTTTGTGAATTGTTGCAATTCCTTCGGCCCGAACCTGTATTTTCCTTTTTTTACTATAAAATACAAAATAGATTTTTTTATTTTTTTTTAAATAATCTATCTTTGGAGATCTATAATCGGTATGGAATCTTAAGATATTTTTATCTTTAAATGCACCTCGTAGTACAACAATTCTTCCATCAGCGCCTTCTTCAGAATTAATAATTACAACGGGTAATCTGAAATCTTCTCCTCTTTCAGAAACCCCTTTTTGCAAAAGACTCCAGATTTCATCTAATATTAAATCAATATTATTATAATAATCTGGAATATCGTTAATCACTCTTAGTAACTTATTTTTTTTTAAGTCGAGTAATTAAACTTGATGTATCAAATCGATTACCACCATTTTTTTGTACATCCGAGTAATAACCGTCTATGATTTTAGTTATTGGAAGGTCAGAACCATTATTTTTTGCCTCTTCCATAGCAATTCCTAAATCTTTTCTCATCCAGTCAACTGCAAAACCAAAATCAAATTTATCTTGGATCATTGTTTTGTATCTATTTTCCATTTGCCAAGATTGAGCAGCACCTTTTGATATTACCTCAATAACATCTTCCATATTTAATCCTGCATTTTGACCAAATCGAATACCTTCAGATAAACCTTGAACTAGTCCAACTATGCAAATTTGATTAACCATCTTAGCAAGCTGACCGCTTCCAGCAGATCCTAGTACTTTCATTTTTTTTACTATAACATCTGATAACATCTTGAGCTTTTTCAAAATCTTTATTTTCTCCACCAATCATTACAGTTAGCTGACCATTTTCAGCTCCTGCTTGACCACCAGAAACAGGAGCATCTAAAAAGCCAAACCCTTTTTCTTTTGCAGCTTTAAATAGTTCACGAGCAATTTTTGCTGATGCAGTAGTGTTGTCAATAAACACGGCACCTTTTTTTACAGAGTGAAACGCTCCTTCAGTTCCTAATGTAACTTCTTTTAAATCGTTATCATTACCGACGCAGCAAAATACAAAATCAGAATCTTTGCTTGCTTCTTTTGGAGTTTTTGCAAATTTTCCGCCAAATTCTTTAACCCATTTTTCAGCTTTTGCAGTTGTTCGGTTATAAACCGTAACGTCATGACCTGCTTTTGCTATGTGACGTGCCATTGGATAACCCATTACACCAAGACCTAAAAAAGTAACTTTAGCCATTTATGCTCCTATTAATCGTTTGTTAAATTAATCACTTATATATTGCTGTTAAATCTTTATAAAAACTTGATTTATTTAAGCTTTAAGACTAAAACGGTCAATTCAAATTATGGCACGAGTAACCGTTGAGGACTGTTTACAGCAAGTTGATAATCAATACGATTTAGTCATTTTGGCTAAAGAGAGAACTTTGCAATTAGGAGTGGGTGATGCTCCGCAAGTTCCAGTGGATAATGATAAACGAACAGTTTTAGCTCTAAGAGAAATTGCAGAAAAAAAAGTTGCAGTGAAAGATTTAGAAGAATCAACAATCGATCGTATGAGAGATCATCCAGACGATGCTGTTGAACAAGAAGATTTTGACAGTCCAGATGGAGATTCTTTTGAAGATTTATATCAAGGAGAAGTTTCAAAATCAGGACAAGCAATACTTCCTTCAAAAAGATCTAGAAAAATTCCAGAACCAAAAGCTGGAGCAGAAAATGAAGCTATTGATGCAGATGATGATGATCTTGATGATGATATAGCTTTAGAAGCAGCTCCTGAAAAAGAAGCTATAGAAGACAAAGCTTAATTAAATTTTAATCTTAAAATCCTTTAAAATCTTTTTTCTGTGCTGATCAAGCTCGGGAATTTCACCGCGTGTTTTTGGATCTTTATAATTAGACATTTTAATTGGGTTTCCAGCCATTTTAAACTTTCCAATTTTTTTATGATCTGAACTTACAATCATATTTCTAAATGTAATTTGAGGATTTTCTACAGCTTGTTTAATATTATAGATTGGACCACATGGAATATTCATTTTAGTAAAAAGTTTAATCCAGTTATCAGTTTCATCTTTAATTAAATATTTTTCTAAAATTACTTTTAAATCCTCAGCGTTTGCATTTCTAATTTTGTTACTTATAAATCTTTTATCTTTAATATATTCCTTGCAATCTAGAGCATTACAAAGATTTTCAAATAATTTATCATTACCTGCTGCAATAATTATAAAGCTGTCTTTTGTTTTATAAGCTTCAAAAGGAGTTATTGATGGGTGGCGTGAGCCCATAGGCTTTGGAATTTCACCATTACTAAAATATCTTGCAATTGCATTTTCTAAAATTGCAATTTGACAATCAAGCATAGACACATCAATCTTTGCGCCTTTACCAGTTTTTTCTCTATCAAATAAAGCTGCATTAATTCCAATGGTTGTAAAAAGTCCTGCAGTAATATCGCCAATAGAGGTTCCAACTCTTGTCGGCTTTCCATCCGGCTGTCCCGTTACGCTCATAAGACCACCCATTCCTTGAACGACCATGTCATAAGCAGGCAAACTTTTTAAAGGACCTGTTTGTCCAAATCCTGAAGCTGATGCGTAAATTAATCTTGGATATTTTTTCTTTAAAACATCCCAAGAGTATCCCCACTTATCCAATGTGCCTGGTCTAAAATTTTCAACCAATACATCAGCTTTAGCTAATATTTTTTCAAATATTTTTTTATCGTCTTTATTCTTTAAATTTAGAGCAATACTTTCTTTGCCTCTATTAAGAGACATAAAATAAGCCGAATAATCTTTAATAAATGGACCAAAACTTCTGCTGTCGTCTCCTGTTTCAGGAGCCTCTACTTTTATTACTCTGGCACCAAGGTCAGATAGAACCATTGTGCAATAAGGACCAACCAAAACCCTTGTTAAATCTAGTACTATAATGCCTTTTAGTGGCCCTGAATTATTTTTCATCCACAGAATATTACATTGACAAAGAACAACATTCAAATCAGAATATTTACTCAAACAAATTTAAGGGGAGATCATGAAACTAAAGCAGTATTTATCAATTCTTGTTAGTATCTTTTTTTTACTAACGTCATCTAACTCATTTGCTCAAATCATTCTAAAAGCATCTCATCAATTTCCAGGTGGAAAAGGTGATGCTAGAGATGAAATGGTTCAAATTTTTGCAAAAGAAGTTGAGAAAGCAAATGTTGGAGTGAAAGTTCAAGTTTATCCTGGTCAATCACTATACAAAGCGATGGAACAGTACAAACCTTTAACTGAAGGTCAGTTAGACATTACTTCTTTACCTTTAGACTATGCTTCTGGTTTTCAACCAGCGTACAGTGCAACGTTAATGCCAGGCTTAGTTAAAAATCATTCTCATGCTGCAAGATTAAACGTGTCTCCGTTTATGAAAGATATTAAAAAAATTATTAACGATGACGGAGTTATCGTATTAGCAGACGCTTGGTTAGCAGGTGGATTTGCTTCAAAAACTAAATGTATTACAAACCCAGAATCTGCAAAAGGACAAGTCACAAGAGCAGCTGGAAAAATGTTTGAAGCAATGTTAGTTGGAGCAGGCGCTTCCATTTCTTCAATGGCAAGTTCTGAAGTATACCAAGGATTACAAGCTGGAGTTTTAACTGGTGTTAATACAAGTTCAGAAAGTTTTGTATCATTTAAAATTTATGAACAAGTAAAATGTATTACTCCTCCAGGAAAATTTGCTCTATGGTTTATGTATGAGCCAGTGCTTATGTCTAAAAAGTCATTTGATAAATTAAATGACAAACAAAAAGAAGCTGTTCTTGCAGCTGGTAAAAAAGCTGAAGCTTATATGACAAAAGCAGCAGCTGGTTTAGATACTAATATGGAAAAAGTATTTAAAGAAAAAGGTGTTCAAGTAGTGCAAATGACAGAAGCTGATTATAAAGCTTGGTTGGCGATTGCTAAACAAACATCTTACAAACAGTTTGCAGAAAAAGTTAAAGATGGCGATAAGTTAATCGCTAAAGCTTTAGCAGTTAAATAAATTAAACTAGCCGGTGGATTTAAAAGTCCACCGGCTTTATTATAGATGATTTCATTTATAAGATTTGTTCATTCTCTTTCAAAAATTTGTGGAGTAATCGCTACTGCATTAATTGCTTCTGCAGTTTTAGTAACAACTCAAATGGTTGTAGTTCGATATGCTCTTAAAATGTCTACAGTTTGGCAAACTGAGTATGTAATCTTCTCATTAGCAGCATCAACCTTTATTGGAGCGCCTTATGTTTTAATGAAGAAAGGTCATGTAAATGTTGATCTTATTCCTTATTATTTAAATCAAAAAGGTAAAAACATTTTGGCACTTGTTGCGGCCGCTTTAGCATTATCATTTTTAGCAATTCTTTTTTATTCAAGCGTAGAATTGACAAGTCATGCATGGGTTAAAAATTTAAAAACACCAACTATTTGGAGTTTTCCATTATGGAAAGTTTATATATTTTTACCTATTGGGATGGGAATAATGATCCTTCAGTATTTTGCTGATATTCTTTCAATAATTTATAACGTAAAAGAAAATTAAAATATGTCACCTTTAATGCTTTCAGTTTGGATTATGGTTGCAACTTTTGCAGTTCTTGCAACTGGAATACCTATAGCTTTTGCATTAGCACTCGTTTCTACAGTTTTCTTTTTAGCAATAGAAGGTTTCGGAAGAGTTCCTCTTGTAGCTGAACAATTTTTTAATGGCTTACAAGATTTTGGAATTGTAACAATTCCTATGTTCTTACTAATGGGAATAGCAGTCGCCGCATCTCCCGCAGGAAAAGATTTATATTCAGCACTTGATCGTTGGTTAAATAAAGTTCCAGGAGGATTAGTTTTATCAAATCTTGGTGCTTGTTCAATTTTTGCAGCTCTTTGCGGATCATCTCCAGCAACATGCGCTGCAATTGGAAAAATGGGTATCCCCGAAATGAGAAAAAGAGGTTACTCGGCAGAACTTGCGGCAGGAACAATTTGTGCCGGTGGTACTTTAGGAATTTTAATCCCCCCCAAGCATTACTATGATCATTTATGGAATTTCCACAGGAACATCCATTGGAAAATTATTTATTGCAGGAATATTTCCTGGGATAATGCTTACGGCTCTATTTATGGGTTGGGCTTATATATACGTAAGAATGAATCGAGAAGGTTCTGAAAAAGTTGAAGTTCAAGAATACACTTGGAAGCAAAGATTTGAAATATTACCAAAAATTCTTCCATTCTGCTTGCTTGTAGTTGGCGTTCTTTATGTTTTGTATGGAGGCATTGCCACGCCTAACGAAGCTTCTGCTGTTGGAGCTTTAATTAGCATTATCTTAGTTGCCATTGTTTATAAAATGTACAAAGTAAAAGATATCTGGGCAATTTTAACAGAAGGAATGCAAGAAAGCGTGATGCTAATGTTGATCATTGCGGCTTCTTTCTTATTTAGTTTTGTTTTATCTAATCTTTACGTAACACAATCTTTGGCTAATGAGATGGTGGCTATAGCGTCTAATAAATGGCTACTGATGCTTTATATTAATTTATTCTTATTAGTTGCTGGATGTTTTTTACCGCCAGTTGCGATTATTTTAATGACTGCTCCGATATTATACCCAATTATAACTGCAGCTGGATTTGATCCTATTTGGTTTGGCGTGATTTTAACTATTAATATGGAAATTGGATTAATCACCCCTCCAGTTGGACTTAATTTATTTGTTATCCAGGGAATTGCACCAGATATATCCATTGGAAAGATATTAAAAGGATCACTACCATTTGTACTATTAATGATTTTGCAAATAGTTATTCTTTGTATTTTCCCAGAAATTGCCACTTGGCTTCCTCAGGCTGTCATGAAATAAAACCCCATGGTGGGTTTAAAAAAATTTCTAGCTTTCATCGCTGATAAAGGAAAAAAAATTGTCACTGATTTATTTGTAAAAAGAAAAGACACAGTTGATCATTTGGTAGATTTGTGTGACGAGCTTATTTCAGAAAATGGTGTTGTCTCAGGTATTACTATCGCAAGAGAAATATTTATTGTTTATGTGAAGTTTAGCTTAGATGAAAAAGAAAAATTTTTTTTAATAATTAATAAAAAATATAGACCAGACTACTCTATAATTAATAAAGCGAGCAGAGATTTTATTGATAATAATAATGAGATCACTTTATCAAATTTAAATTTAGCAGTCGAAGGCAAGAGACAAGAATTAATTAGAAGATTAAATTTAGCTCCTAACGGAACGCAGTATCTTGTTAATATGAGAGAAGATCTCTTGTATTTTTTAGCTAAAGATCAAAAATTACAAACATTAGATAAAGACTTTCGGCATTTATTTAGATCTTGGTTTAACCCGGGTTTTTTAAAGTTAGTTCGCATTCAAAAAGATACTGACTCGGATATTCTTCAAAAAATAATCAAGTATGAAAGAGTTCATGAAATCAAAAGCATTGAATCGTTATATAGAAGATTAGAAAACGATAGGTTGTTTTTTGCTTACTTTCATCCAATTGTAGATAAAGATCCTCTAATCTTTGTTCAGGTTGCTTTAACAAAAGGCGTTGGTACTTCTATTCAAGAAATTACAGAAGGGGGAATTTCTAGTTTAACTGATTATGATACTGCAACTTTTTATTCAATTAGTAATGCCAATAAAGGTTTACAAGGAATTACTCTTGGAAATTTTTTAATTAAGAGAGTGGTGTTTCAAATTCAACAAGAAATGCCAAAAATAAAAAATTTTTTTACTCTTTCGCCCATACCTGGTTTTGCAAATTGGTTTCTGCATCAGTCAGATGAGAAAATTAAAAAAATATTAAAGAATTTTGATATAAGAAGATTGCTTTTTTTAAAAGACCAAGATGATATTAATTTTAATCAATATAAAATTGAAGATAACAAAGAGGCCCTAAAAAAATTAGTTTATTATTATTTAGTTGAAGAGAAAAAAGATAAAAAACCAATAAATTCTGTTGCTTATTTCCACTTTAATAATGGTGCTCTATTATATGATATTCTTTTAAACGCTAATCTTTCATTAAATGGTTACAAAGAGTCATTTGGCATAATGGTTAATTATCATTATGAACTTGAAAAAATACTTCAAATTCATGAAGATTTTGTTAAAAAAGGGAAGATTTTATTTTCTGAAAACTTAAAGAGTTATGGCTAAAATTAATAGAAAAGTTTGTGTAGCGCCTATGATGGATTGCACTGACCGACATGACAGATACTTTTTAAGATTAATAAGTAAAAATGTCATGCTTTATAGCGAAATGATATCTACTGGCGCTATTTTAAGAGGTAATCAAAAAAATGTTTTAGAATTTAGTGAGTTCGAAAAACCAGTTGCTCTTCAGCTGGGTGGTTCCTCGGTGAAGGAATTATCAGAAGCATCAAAGATTGCGGAAGATCATAATTATGATGAAATTAATTTAAATTTAGGATGCCCTAGTAAAAAAGTTCAAAAGAATAAGTTTGGAGCTTGTTTAATTAAAGAACCCGATTTAGTTGCGGAATGTCTTTCAGGAATGGTTAACTCAACAAAGCTCCCAGTGACTGTTAAAACCAGAATAGGCTTTGATGATGTAGAAGATTTTGAATATTTAGATAAATTTATAAAAAAAATAGCAAGCGCAGGTGTTAAAACAATTATTTTGCATGCAAGAAAAGCCATTTTAAAAGGTTTAAGCCCAAGAGATAATTTAAGAATACCAAAATTGAATTATGGAATTGTAAAACAAATAAAGGATAGCAATCCTAATTTAGAAATTATTATTAATGGTGGAATTACGACCACAGAACAAATCAAAGAACATTTAAATAATGTAGACGGAGTAATGATTGGAAGATCTATTTATCATTCACCTTATTTTTTAGCGGACATTGAAAGAGAGATATTTAATAATAATGAAATTCCAACAAGGGAAGAGATTGTAAAAAAAATTGTTGAATATTGTTTAATAGAAGTCAAAAAAGGAACAAGAGTTAATCAAGTTATGAGACATACCGTTGGATTATTTCACGGAATTAATGGAGCCAATTTTTGGAAAAGATACTTAAGTGACAATATGCTAGTAAGAGACGCTGACGTTAGCAAGGTGAATTATATGCTGGATATTGTTAAGCATAATTCAGTAAATATAATCGAAAAAAATTAATTAATTTACTGTTTCAAATATTTTAAATAATAATTGAGATACATGCTGAGGTTTTTGATCTGAAAAATCAGAAATCTGATGTCTGCAGCTGGTTCCGTTCGCTACTATTATATCATCATTTTTAAATTCTTTTTTAATTGACGGTATTAAAGTTAAGTGAGCCATTTTTTTGGAAATATCATAATTTTTAGCATCATAGCCAAAGGATCCTGCCATACCACAGCAACTTGTTTCGATTGGTTTATGTTTGATATTTAAAGTCGTTAATAATTCTAATAACCCTTTTAATCTGTCTTGAGATTTTTGATGGCAATGACCATGCACTAATACATTGTTAGAGAATTTATTAGCTGATACTTTTTTACCGTCTTTGATTTTCTCTAATATAAATTCTTCAATTAAATAAAATTTATTTTTAATTTTTTCCTTATTTTCAATATTTTTTAAAGATTTAAACTCATCAGTAAAAGTTAATAGACAAGAAGGCTCAATACCCACAACAGGTGTTGATTCATAATTATTGTTAATAATATAATTAGTAAAACGTTGCATTTCAGCCTGCGCCTTATCTAATTGACCGTAAGAAATGTAAGTTCTTCCACAACACAGGGGTCTTCCCAAAGAGTCATCATCAAAATTTGGAATAATAGCTTTATAACCAAATTTATTTAAAACTTTGATCGTGCAAATTAGGTTTTGAATTTCAAAATTAATATTAAATGTATCTGCAAGCAAAATTACTTTATTAGAAAAGTTATTTTGAGAGTAGTAAATATCTTTTAACGGACTAATATTTTGCACTTCAGGCATAGTTCGCTTAGTTGAAAAATTAAATAACAATTCTAAAACTTTATTTAATATGGGAATATTTTTAATTTTATTAAATATAGGTGCTATTAATTTAATTAACCAAATATTTTTAGGCATGTTTGAAATAATTTTATCTTTTAATTTCATTGAGAATTTTTTGTAGTAATGGAATAAAAACTCACTTTTCATTTTAGAAATATCTACACTCATAGGACATTCTCTTTGACAGGCTTTACAGCCTACACACAGCTCCATAGTTTCAAACATTTCTTTTGAAACAAAAGCATCTTTTGGTAATTGATTAGAAAGCGCTAAACGCAATGTGTTTGCTCTGCCTCTAACTAAATCTTTTTCTTCCTTGGTAACTCTATAAGAAGGACACATAACACCAGAATCTAATTTTCTGCATGCACCATTGTTATTGCACATTTCAATTGCATCGGAAAACTCACCCCAATCAGACCAATCGTAATGAGTATTAATTTTTTCAGCTTTATAATCTGCTTTGTAACGCATTAACGACCTATCATTTTGTTTGTAAGATCTGACTATTTTGTGAGGATTAAATACGCTTTTTTTATCAAA
>AQUE01000001.1 GCA_000371845.1 alpha proteobacterium SCGC AAA280-P20 | reverse complement strand
GTTTAATTTTTACTCACACTATTATGCATACCTGACATAACTAAAAAACAATGGAATTTATTGCTTATAATTATAGTACATCTACAATAAAAAAATAAAAACAAGATTAATAATCAATAAAGGGAGAAATTAATGAGTGCCGCATCAGACATACTAAAATTAATTAAAGAAAAAGAAATAGAGTTTGTAGATTTAAGGTTTACTGATCCTAGAGGAAAACTTCAGCATATGACTCAGGATTTGACAACTATTGATGAAGATTTTTTAAACGACGGAACTTTTTTTGATGGCTCGTCTATTGCTGGATGGAAAGCAATTAATGAATCTGACATGATTTTAAAACCAGACTTATCTAGAACGTTTGTTGATCCTTTCACTTCACACAACACACTAGTTATATTCTGTGATATTATGGATCCTATAAAAAAAGATTACTACGAGAGAGACCCTAGGTCTATTGCAAAAAAAGCAGAAGCATATTTAAAAACTACTGGAATTGGCGATACTATTTATTTTGGACCAGAGCCAGAATTTTTTATATTTGATGATGTTAAAATTTCTAACACTATGCAAAAGGTATCCTTCCAAGTTGACAGTAATGAAGGTCCTTACAACGGTGATAAAGAATATCCAAATGGAAACATGGGGCATAGACCAGTTGTTAAAGGTGGTTATTTCCCAGTGCCTCCAGTTGATAGCTGTCAGGATTTAAGAGCAGAAGCTTTAAAAGCAATGAAAGATATGGGTGTTAAAGTTGAGAAACATCACCATGAAGTTGCTCCTTCCCAGCATGAGCTAGGTACAATGTTTGATACAATGGTGCGTAATGCCGACAATATGCAAATTTATAAATATGCAGTTCAGATGGTAGCTCATTCATTTGGAAAAACTGCAACGTTTATGGCAAAACCAATTAAAGGAGATAATGGATCAGGTATGCATTGTCATCAATCTATTTGGAAAGCTGGTAAACCACTTTTTGCTGGAGATAAATATGCAGGACTTTCTCAAGAGTGTCTTTATTACATAGGCGGAATCATTAAGCATGCAAAAGCGCTGAATGCTTTCACTAATTCAACTACTAACAGCTACAAAAGATTAATTCCGGGATTTGAAGCTCCAGTTATTCTTGCTTACTCTGCAAGAAATAGATCTGCAAGTTGCAGAATACCTTTTAGCTCTAATCCAAAAGGAAAAAGAGTTGAAGTTAGATTTCCTGATGCCGCTGGAAATCCATACTTAACTTTTGCTTCTATGTTAATGGCTGGTATTGATGGAATTAAAAATAAAATTGATCCAGGGAAACCATTCGATAAAGATTTATATTCTTTATCAGCTGAAGAGCTTAAAGGGGTTCCTCAAGTTTGTGGTTCTTTAAGAGAAGCTTTAGAAAACTTAGATAAAGATAGAGCCTTTTTAACTTCTGGTGGAGTGTTTACTGATGATCAGATTGACGCTTACATCGAGTTAAAAATGACGGAAGTGTATAATATGGAACACACTCCTCACCCAGTTGAATACCAAATGTATTACAGCTGCTAATTACAATACTTTAAAATTTAAAAACCCCGTATCTTAAAAATACGGGGTTTTTTTTTGCCTAAATAAAATTTACGTCTATATTTTTACATAAATTAATCTAATGCTTGGAGTGTGGTAAAAAATAATAATTATTCCGCTAAAGATATTGAAATTCTAGAGGGTCTAGAACCTGTAAGAAAAAGACCTGGAATGTATATTGGCGGTACAGACGAAACTGCTTTCCATCATCTTGCAACTGAAATCATTGATAACTCGATGGATGAGGTTACTGCGGGTCATGCAAAAAATATTTACGTAAAATTAAATAAAGATAAATCGTTAACAGTAACAGATGATGGAAGAGGAATTCCTTTAGATAAACACCCAAAGAAAAATAAAACTGCCCTTGAAATAGTAATGACAACATTACATTCGGGTGGGAAATTTAAAGAAGGAACCTACTCAACTTCTGCTGGATTACATGGTGTTGGTCTTTCAGTTGTAAATGCTTTATCTGAGAAATTAAAAATAGAAGTCTTTAAAAACTCTACTATTTTTGAGCAAAATTATTCAAAAGGAAAACCTTTAAATAAATTAACTAGAAAAGGAAAATCTAAGATTAAAAATGGAACTCAGGTTACATTTATTCCTGACAAAGAAATTTTTGGAAAAGAACTAAGTTTTGTTCCAAATAAATTATACAATCTTTGCAAAAGTAAAGCTTATTTAGTTAAAGGTATTACAATACATTGGGAATGCGACAGATCTTTAATAAATAGAAAAGACGATACTCCTAATAGTGCAAAACTTTTTTTTCCAGATGGCATTGTTGAATATCTAGATAGTGAAACTAAAAATTTTACTAAAATAAATGATAAAACATGTCATCATAAAAATAATTTTGATGATGATAAAGGAAAATTTGAATTTGCCATTCAATGGCATAATGAAATTTCTGAATTTAAAATTTCATTTTGTAACTCAGTGCTAACTACCAATGGCGGAACCCATGAACAAGGTTTTAGATCTGGTGTTGCAAAATCTATAAGAAAAATTGCAAAATTTAAAAATAACAAACTAGTGGCGACCGCAAGTGCTGATGAAATACTATCCAATGCTAGTTATATTGTCTCAGTCTTTATTAATAATCCAGAATTTGAAGGACAAACTAAATCAAGATTATCCTCCGCCTATATTCAAAAATATTGCGATACTTCTATAGCAAAGTCAGTTGAAGATTGGTTTAACCAACATCCAAAAGCATCAAATTCTATTCTCACTTTTATTGAAGGGAAAATAAGAGAAAAAAATCTACTAGATCAAAATCTTGATGTTGGAAGACAAAGTGCAACAAGAAAAATACGTTTACCCGGAAAACTTGCGGACTGCACTAGTTCAAAAGTTGAAGGCACTGAATTATTTATAGTTGAAGGGGATTCTGCTGGGGGTTCTGCAAAGCAAGCTCGTGATCGAAATTTTCAAGCTATTCTTCCTCTAAGAGGAAAAATATTAAATGTTAAAAACTCTAATACTGCAAAAATATTGGCTAACACTGAAATATCAAACTTGCTTCAGGCGCTCGGTTGTCAAAGAAGAGAAAAGTATATTGATAAAGATTTAAGATATGAAAAAGTAATTATCATGACTGATGCTGATGTTGACGGCGATCACATAGCAAGCTTACTTTTGACTTTCTTTTTCTGTGAAATGCCAAATTTAATTAAAAATGGACATTTATATCTTGCGGTACCTCCACTTTATAAACTTACTATATCTAACCAAATTTATTATGTGCGAAACGATATTGAAAAAGACAAATTATTAAAGAATCTTAAAAAAGGATCTAAAATCGAAATAAGTAGATTTAAGGGATTAGGTGAAATGATGGCTTTACAATTAAAAGAAACGACAATGGATATTAACACCAGATCTTTAATTAGAGTAACTGTTCCAACGAGCGATTATAAAAAAACTAACAAATTAATTTCAAATATTATGGGAAAAAATGCTGATTTAAGACTAAAATTTATAGAAGAGAACGCGCCAAAAGTTAAAACTATAGACCTATAATATTATTTATAGAAATTTATTTTTCTAAGATCTCCACAACTAATTCCATTAAATTGAACAGTAGAATTTACAACTTCGTTAGGTTTTGATCTTTTTTCAACAACAAAAGCCTCGTATTTTTTATCTGCAAAAGAATAAGCTTCTATTGATAATGAATTTCGTTTTTCTTCTTTAGAAATGTTTTTAATTTCTAAAGACATCTGACAAACATCATTTTGTCTTGCTAATGTTAATAAAGAATATGTAATATTAAATTCATTCTCAATTATAACATTAATTGGTTTTGCCGGATCTTTGCTAATAAATGGAACTTTTACATCTTTAGAGCAAGATACTAATAACAAAAGAATAAATAATATTCTCATAATTGTGGTGCCCTCGGCCGGACTTGAACCGGCACTCCCAAAAAGGGCAAGGATTTTAAGTCCTTTGTGTCTACCAATTCCACCACGAGGGCTTTAGTGTTGTAATGCTTATAATGAAATTACATGGGCTTGTTAAGTAGAAATAAATATCTTAACTGCTTAATTTTCTTTTAAACTCAAGCAAATCTTCTAATGTAGATTTTTTTTGAGCAGGTTGTCTTAATAAAAATGCAGGATGAAAAGTAGTTAAAATATCAAAATAAGAATTGATAATTTTTATATTTTTCCATTTACCTCTTACTTCTCCCAATGGGCCAATATGATTCAAAACTGCAGTTGCTGCAGTTGCTCCAAGTAATAATATGCATTTGGGACTTATAATCTCTATGTGTTTAAACAGTAGTTTTTTAAATTCATTTATCTCTTCAGGAGTAGGTTTTCTATTTTTATCAGGTCTATAATTTACTACGTTAGTTATATAAACTTTTGATCTATCAAGACGAATAGATTCCAAAAGACTATCTAAAAGTTTTCCTGCCCTTCCAACAAAAGGTTTTTGCAATTTATCCTCTGTTCTTCCGGGCGCTTCGCCTATTATCATTACTTTGGCATCTTTATTACCATCTGAAAAAACTAAATTTTTTCCAGGAAAATTCTTATTAAATTTAAGTATTGAATTTTTTAATTTGG
Organism: alpha proteobacterium SCGC AAA280-P20; assembly: GCA_000371845.1. Lineage (GTDB taxonomy): Bacteria > Pseudomonadota > Alphaproteobacteria > Pelagibacterales > Pelagibacteraceae > Fontibacterium > Fontibacterium universale. The sequence goes on along the minus strand of AQUE01000001.1, from coordinate 86,224 downwards.
ATAACTCTCGATCTTTATCCATTATAATTTTTTAATTTTCTTTAAAATTTTCTCTAAAATAATTTTACACTCTTGTATTTTTTTTTATTGTAGATGTACTATAATTATAAGCAATAAATTCCATTGTTTTTTAGTTATGTCAGGTATGCATAATAGTGTGAGTAAAAATTAAACCGTAGATTGATTTTTAAGAAATGATTTTAAATTCATCAGAAATTAAAGCCATTGAACAAAAAGAATTTAAATTAAGAAAAAATTCTTTTTCTTTAATGCAATCTGCGGGAGAAAAATGTGCAAACTATATATCAAGCAAAGTTTCAAAAAATAAAGAATTATTAGTTATTTGTGGACCAGGTAACAATGGAGGAGATGGTTTTATAATTGCCAAAAATCTTCTTAAAAAAGGTTATAAAGTTAAAATTTTTTTAATACTTCCATTAAAAAATAAGAAAAAGGATAACTATAAAGCCTTTAAACAACTCAATTATAATGTTTTTAACTTAAAAGATTTGCATAAGGAGCTTAAAAAAAAAACAAACCCAATTATTGTTGATAGTATTTTTGGTACTGGTTTAAACAAGAACCTTAGTTCCGAAATTAAGAATATAATTAAAGCGATCAATAAGAAGAGGGCGTTTATTTTTTCAATTGATATACCCACTGGAATTAGCAGTGATAATGGGCAAATCATGGGTGATGCGATTAAAGCCAACTTAACATTAGCTCTTCATTGTAAAAAAATAGGACATGTACTTTTTCCTGGGGTTTATTTTTCAGGTTTAATTAAAGTTTTAGATATTGGTATTAGAAAATCTTCTAATAAAATTGCAAATAATAATATTAAAGAAAATAATCCAAATTTATGGATTAATAAAAGATTTCCTTGGAAAAAATATAACTCCCATAAGTATTCCAGAGGAAGAGTTTATATTTATGGATCTTTAAAAAATTATATAGGTGCATCATTATTATCATCAAGCGCAGCTATTCGTTGTGGCGCAGGATCGGTAACAATTGTTGCTAATAAAGAAACTATAGATAAATATAATCAAAAGTTTTTTTCGTTATTAAAAGTTGAAATTAACTCTAAAGAAGAGCTTAAAAAAATTCTAAATCACTCACCAATAACTTCTTTTCTTATAGGGCCAGGCGCTGGAGTTAATCAAGAAACCATAGATAATACTAAACTGATATCTAAATTTGTTAGTAATGTAGTTATAGATGCCGATGCAATAACTTCATTTGCTAAAAATCCAAAGGAATTATTTTTAATTTTAGATAAAAATAAAATTCTCACTCCCCACGAAGGAGAGTTTAATAGAATTTTTCCAGATCTTAAAAATGTTAAAAATAAAATTGAAAAATCAGTAAAAGCTGCAAAAAAAGCAAACTGTATTTTAGTTTTTAAAGGTCCCGATACAATTATTGCATCTCCGGATGGTAAAGTTTGTGTTAATACAATTTCCACAGAAGAACTAGCGGTGATTGGTTCTGGGGATGTTTTGAGCGGAATAATTACAAGTCTCGTTGGAAAAAATAAAATGTCAGCATTTGATGGAGCCTGTGCCGGTGTATGGCTGCATTCCTATGCTGCAAGAATGATTAAAAAGGGGCTTATAGCAGAAGATATTATTAAAAATTTACCAAAAGCATTAGAGCAGTTAGATAAAAAATATAATTAGTCTTATTTGATTTTTGAAGGAACTACTTTGTTATTTTCATACTTTGGAGGAGTATAATTTAGTCCCTTTGGTTGAGTGCTTGTGAATCTAAAATAAATTAGAGAACAAATTAAAAGCAAAAGACTTATTAATGATAAAGTTATTAAAGGAAATTTCTTGTTAACTTTTTTAGTTAAGTGAACGAGTAAGTAATAAATTACAAAGGGAAGAATGATAGCAGTGATAATTATTATATAGCGTATCATTTTAATTCTTTTCTTGCCTCTAAAAGCCAGAGTTTAATTTCTTTCATACTTAATAGAGTATTAAGATATTTTTCCAAAGTGAGCGATAATTTTATGTTATAAATTTTAAATCTAAACATTACTGGAGCATACATAGCGTCCGCTATAGAAAATTTTTTAAACATAAATGGTCCTTTAGATTTTTTAAGACAATCTTCAATAATTTTTTTAGCCCTAATTATTTCGGCTGATGTTTCTTTGTTATTTTTAAATTTTAGATTTTTTCCTAGGAAATTCATACTTAAATTTTTTCTTAAGTTAGCAAAACCGCTGTGCATTTCAGAAGAGATATTTCTAGCAATTATTTTATCAATATTATTTTTTGGCCATAAATTTTTATTTTTAAATTTTTCTGCCAAGAATTCACAGATTGATAAAGAATCCCATATTTTTATTTTTCCGTAGATTAAACAAGGAATTTTTCCAGAAGGAGAAAATTTTAATATATTTTTTTTAGTATTTATATTTCTTAGCTTAATTTTGGCTTCAGCAAATGGAATATTAAAATATTTTAACAACAACCATGGTCTTAGGGACCATGTTGAATAAATTTTATCACCTATTACTAGTTTGAATTTCATAATCAAATGTGCTTTTTATATAAGCAAATCCTATTCTTTTGCATCTTATATTTTATAAATAAATCCTAGAAAGCATTTAATAATATAGCTATATTCGCCATTCGAAATTTAATTAATATTAAAGCGGGAGTGGTGGAACGGTAGACACGCCAGTCTTAGGAACTGGTATCGAAAGATGTGAAGGTTCAAGTCCTTTCTCCCGCACCATGTAGAATATGAAAGTAACAGTATCAGAATCTAACGGCTTAAAAACTAATCTTAATGTTTTAGTTAAGAAACAAGAGATTGATAAAAAAATAGAAGAAAGAGTTATTGAATTACAGAAGACGGTTAACATTAAAGGTTTTCGACCAGGAAAAGCACCAGTAGATTTATTAAAAAAACAGTTTGCTCAAGCACTATACGGAGAAGTTGTAGAAAAGATTTTACAGGACAATACTTATCAAGCACTAACTGATAATAAAATTAAACCGGCTAGCCAGCCTAAAATTGAAATTAAATCTTCAGGCGAAGACAAAGATTTAGAATACACAATTACTGTTGAAAAAACTCCAGATATAAAAAAAATCGAATTAGAAAAAATAGCTCTTATTGATTATAAATTAAAAATAGAAAAAAAAGATTTAGATGACAGAATTAATTTATTAGCAGAAGGTCAAAAAAAATATATTAACAAAAATAAAGACGAAAAGTCCATTAAAGGCGATTTAGTAGTCTTTGATTTTGAGGCAACTGTTAACGGCAAAGCTTTTGAAGGAAATAAAGGAGAAAAAGTTCAAATTATTTTAGGTAAAGAACTTTTTATTAAAGGTTTTGACGAACAATTATTGGTGTGTAAAGCTGGTGAGAAAGTAAATGTTAAGATTAATTTACCAGAAAATTATCCAAATAAAGAATTGGCAAATAAAACTGCAATATTTAATTGTAAAATATTAGAAGTTAAAAAATCAGAATCAGCAGTTATTGATGATCAATTTGCAAAAAATTTAGGAGCAAAAGATTTAAACGATTTAAAAATTCTATTAGAAAAACAATTGTCTAAAGAACAATCTTCAATTACGGAAACAATAGTTAGAAAAGAAATTTTAGATTATTTAGATGAAAACTGTAAGTTTGAACTGCCTGAAGATTTAGTAAAAAATGAACAAGAAATAGTTAAACATAGTTTTATTCATGAAAAAGCTCACAAAGACGAACCTCATGATGATCATAAACACGGACATGATCATTCGGAAATAAAGCTTACTAAAGAAGAAGAGGACGATATTTTAGATATTTCAAAACGAAGAGTGAAACTAGCCTTAGTACTAAATCAGATCGGAGAAGATTATAAGATTCAAGTGACGACACAGGAACTTCAGCAAGAATTACAAAAAACAAATGAGCATGTATCCTGGTCAGGAAAAACAAATTAGAGATTACTATCAAAAAAATCCTTCAGAGATCACAAGACTTAGAGGACCAATATACGAAGATAAAATTGTTGAACTAGTTAAGTCTAAAGCTAAGGTTACTGTTAAAGAAGTTAATAAAAAAGAATTAGAGGAACTTGTAAAAGATTTATCATCTAACCTTAAGTCTAAATCATCAGTCAAGTCAGCAAAGAGTGGTGATGATAAATCAAAAAAAGATACAAAATCAGAGGATAAATCAAAATCCACAAAAAAGATTAGTAAAAAATAAGCAAAGCCTGTAGAATCTGATTCTCTATGAATAATCAGATTGATATCCAGATGAACACTCTTATTCCCATGGTGGTTGAGCAAACCAGTAGAGGAGAAAGAGCTTACGATATATATTCAAGGTTATTAAAAGAACGAATTATTTTTTTAGTAGGACCAGTGCACTCGCATGTTGCAAGTTTAGTTTGTGCTCAATTGCTCTTCTTAGAGTCTGAAAATCCAAAGAAAGAAATTTTTTTATATATTAACAGTCCAGGAGGTGTAGTTACTGATGGACTTGGAATTTATGACACCATGCAATATGTTAAATCTCCTGTTTCAACAATTTGTATCGGACAAGCTGCTTCCATGGGTTCATTTTTGCTAGCCGCAGGAGAAAAAGGTCATAGGTTTTCTCTGCCTAACTCACGCATAATGGTTCATCAACCTTCAGCAGGTTTTCAAGGACAAGCAACTGATATTCAAATTCATGCAAATGAAATTTCTTATGTCAAAAAACGTCTTAATGAAATTTATGCAAAGCACACTGGCAAAGATTTTAAGTCAATTCAAGAAGCTTTAGAGAGAGACAAGTTTATGAGCCCTGAAGAAGCTAAAGATTTTGGGATAATTGACAAAGTAGTTGAAAAGAAACCCGATTAGTCGGCTTATATATATAATTTACTCACATTATTTAGATTAGATTCAACTTAGACTTGCTTTTAGAAGCAAGTCATTGTTTTATAAAACTTATCTGATTCGATCATTTTAAACATGGCTAAAGATAACAAAAACACACTTTATTGTTCCTTCTGCGGAAAAAGTCAGCACGAAGTTAGAAAACTCATAGCCGGCCCCACAGTTTTTATATGCGATGAATGTGTTGAACTTTGTATGGACATCATCAAAGAGGAAAACAAAAGTAATTTTGTTAAAGATGATGCTGGCGTTCCAACACCTAAAGAAATTTGTAAAGTTTTAGATGAGTATGTTATTGGTCAAGACAAAGCCAAAAAAGTTTTATCTGTTGCCGTACACAACCATTATAAGAGATTAAATCAAGATTCTAAAAGCAGTAAAGATGTTGAAATTTCAAAATCTAACGTATTGCTTATAGGTCCAACAGGTTGCGGAAAAACTTTATTAGCACAAACTCTTGCAAAAATTTTAGATGTACCATTCACTATGGCTGACGCTACTACATTAACAGAAGCTGGTTACGTTGGAGAAGATGTCGAAAATATTATTTTAAAATTATTACAAGCTGCTGATTATAACGTGGAAAAGGCACAAAGAGGAATTGTTTACATAGATGAAGTTGATAAAATTAGTAGAAAAACAGAGAACCCTTCTATTACAAGGGACGTATCTGGAGAGGGAGTTCAGCAAGCTCTCTTAAAAATTATGGAAGGAACAGTTGCAAGTGTTCCACCACAAGGAGGAAGAAAACATCCTCAACAAGAATTTTTACAAGTTAATACAACAAATATTCTCTTTATATGCGGAGGAGCTTTTGGAGGATTAGAAAAAATTGTATCGTTAAGAAGCAAAGGTACTGCGATGGGATTTGGAGCCACTCTTAGAGAGCATGATAATAAAAGTATTGGCCAGATATTAAAAGACCTCGAACCGGAAGATTTATTAAAATTTGGTTTAATACCAGAGTTTATCGGAAGGCTTCCTATTGTAGCAACTCTTGATGACCTACATGAAGAGGCACTAATTAAAATTTTACAAGAACCGAAAAATGCTCTTCTTAAACAGTATGCTAAACTCTTTGAAATTGAAGGGGCTAAGCTTACTTTTACAAAAGACTCTCTTTCAGCTATTGCTAAAAAAGCTTTAATCAGAAAAACAGGAGCGAGGGGACTTAGATCGATTTTAGAAGATATTTTACTTGAAACGATGTTTGAGCTTCCTTCACAATCTAATATTAGTGAGGTTGTAATTAATAAAGACGTTGTTGATGGAAAAATAAAACCACTACTTACTTACTCAAAGAAAAACAACCAAGCCTCTAGCACTCCGATTAATAAAGAGAGCAAAATAGGCTAGTTATTCACAGTTGAAATAACATTAAACGTCCCCATATAGAGTTAAGCTTGTTATAAACTTAACTATTACTATTATTAATTTATGGAGAATAAAGAGCCACAAAAGATCGATCAAGGTCAATACCCAGTATTGCCGTTGAGAGATATTGTTGTTTTTCCAGGAATGGTAGTTCCGCTTTTTGTTGGAAGAGAAAAGTCTATTAATGCTCTAAATAGCGTAATGGATAAATATAAGAAAATTATCCTTGCCGCCCAAAAAAGTCATGATGTTGACGACCCAAAGGATAATGAAATTTACCAAGTCGGTTGTTTAGGTGAAATATTGCAATTATTAAAACTTCCAGACGGAACAGTTAAAATTTTAGTAGAAGGAAAAGAAAGAGTAAAAATTAATCAGTATCACAATGAAGAAAAGAGTTATTTATTAGCTTCTTGCTCAAAATTAGCTGACGATCTTGGCAAAGAAGATTTATCTTTATTATCAAAAGCAGTTTTAAATAAATTCGATAAATTAGTTAAAGTTTCAAAAAAAGTAACTGAAGAGGGTCTTGAGACAATTAAAGATACAAAAGAACCATCAAAAGTTGCCGATGCAGTAGCTAATCAATTACAAATCAGTTTAGTAGAAAAGCAAAAAATTTTAGAAAATTTATCGGTACAAAATAGACTTGAATCTCTTTTAACTTTTATTGAAAGTGAAATTGAAGTTTTGTCAGTTGAGAAAAAGATTAGAGGGAGAGTTAAAAACCAAATGGAAAAAACTCAAAGAGAATATTATTTAAATGAACAATTAAAAGCTATTCAAAAAGAACTAGGCGAAACAGAAGACGGCAAGGATGAAATTCAGAATTTAGAAGAAGCTATTAAAAAGGCTAAAATGACAAAAGAAGCTGAAGAAAAGTCATTAGCTGAGTTAAAAAAATTAAAATCAATGAGCCCAATGTCAGCAGAGTCTACAGTAGTTAGAAATTATTTAGATTGGATGGTTTCTTTGCCTTGGGGAAAAACTTCAAAAGTAAACACAGATATTAATAACGCAAAAAAAATTCTTGATGAAGATCATTATGGTTTAGAGAAAGTAAAAGATAGAATCTTAGAATTTTTAGCAGTTCAGAGCAGAATTAATAAAATTAAAGGTCCTATTCTTTGCTTAGTAGGAGCACCAGGAGTTGGAAAAACTTCTTTAGGTAAATCTATTGCCAAAGCTACGGGAAGAGAATTTGTAAGAATGTCTTTAGGTGGAATTAGAGATGAGGCTGAAATTAGAGGACATAGAAGAACTTACATTGGATCTCTACCTGGAAAAATAATTCAGATGATGAAAAAATCTGGAAAAAATAATCCCTTAATTTTGTTAGATGAAATTGATAAAATTGGTAATGATTATAGAGGCGATCCTTCGTCAGCATTATTAGAGGCGTTAGATCCCGAACAAAACACAACATTTAATGATCATTATCTTGAAGTGGATTATGATTTATCGAATGTGATGTTTGTTACTACAGCAAATACTTTAAATATTCCTGGTCCATTACTAGACAGAATGGAAGTTATTAGAATTTCTGGTTACACAGAAGATGAAAAAATGGAGATAGCAAAAAAATATCTTTTACCAAAACAAATTAAAGAAAATGGATTAAAAGCAGGTGAATGGACTGTCTCTGACGAGGCTTTAAAAGATATCATTAGATATTACACAAGGGAGTCTGGAGTTAGAAGTTTAGAAAGAGAAATTTCAAAACTTGCAAGAAAAGGCGTTAAAGACATTGTTACCAAAACCAAAGATACAATTAAAATTGATGAAAAAAATCTTAATGATTATCTTGGTGTTAAAAAGTTTAAATACGGTGAAATTGAAAATAAAGATGGCACAGGAATTGTAACTGGACTTGCTTGGACCGAAGTTGGTGGTGAGTTATTAACGATCGAGTCTGTAATTATGCCAGGTAAAGGTAAAATGGAGATCACTGGAAAATTAGGTGAGGTGATGCAAGAGTCGGTTAAAGCTGCAAAATCTTTCGTAAGATCTAGATGTTTAGAATATGGAATCATTCCTCCAGTATTTGAAAAAAAAGACATCCACATTCACGTACCTGAAGGAGCAACACCGAAAGATGGACCTTCAGCTGGCATTGCGATGGTAACTTCTATTGTTTCATCTTTAACTGGAATCCCAGTTAAGAGAGAAGTTGCTATGACAGGAGAGGTTACTTTAAGAGGAAGAGTTCTTCCAATTGGAGGTTTAAAAGAAAAATTATTAGCAGCTCTTAGAGGCGGTATTAAAACTGTTTTAATCCCAGATGAGAATGAGAAGGATTTATCTGAAATACCAAAAAATGTAATTGAAGGTTTAAAAATTATTCCAGTTAAAACAGTGGATGAAGTATTAAAAGTTGCTTTAACTAAATCTTTAACACCAATCGATTGGGTAGAAATTGACATTTCTCAAACACAAAAAAGCAAAGAGCTTACTAGCGAACGACCAGTTAATTAAATTATTTAATATTTAAGTATTCAATAAAGCTTCTAAGAGAAATTAGAATTAGATAAATTCCAAATACCTTAGTAATCAAATTTCTACTTACTTTATGAACAACTTTTGCTCCAAGTGGAGCCATCATCATTGTAACTGGAACAAAAACTAAAAAGCCAGCAAGATTAAAGTAACCAAAACTAAGTGGTGAATTAACTTTAGCAAACAATGCTCCACTGGAAATCATGCTAATCGTACCTGAGATTGCAATTAAAATTCCAATAGCCGCAGATGTTCCAATAGCCTTTCTCATGTCATAACCAAATAATCTCATAAAGGGTACAGATAACGACCCTCCGCCAATACCGAGCGGAACAGAAACAAAGCCAATAAAGTTTCCAATTATAATTTTATATATTTTTGGAATATTTCTCTCTGTTTCTTCTAATTTTGATTTTAAAAATAGAAAAAATAAACCTACTAAAAATGCAAACAATGCGAAGAATAAAACTAAGTTAGCTGTTTTTAGATTTGAAGCTAAGAAAGTTCCAATAATAACTCCTAAAACTATATAGATACCAAAAGATTTAATAAGACCAAAATCAACAGCATTAAATTTCATATGAGTTCTAGTAGACATGATTGATGTTGGAATAATAATTGCGAGTGATGTCCCTAAGGCCAAATGCATTTTAGTTGCCATTTCAAAATCAAGTACTGTAAATGCATAATAGAGCGCAGGTACCATTACTAAACCACCGCCGACCCCTAGTAGTCCTGCTGCAAAACCAGCAACAGAGGCTGCCATAATCATAACAATTATAAGATAAAATATTTGAGACCAATCAATCATAAAAATGTTCTTAACTTATATATTTTTAGTTAATAAATAGTAGCTAATATTTAAAAATGAAGAAAATTAAAAAATACTGGTACATAATTCCAATACTACTATTAGTTTGGTATTTTTATCCGAGAGATTATTTAAAGAACTGTGTAAATGATTTTAAGGATAAACAGACATTCTATAAAAATCAATTTGCAGACCAGTATGGTTTAATCACATGCTCAAAGATTAAAAAAGAAGATCTGAGTACTTTTAATCTTCTAAAAGGCAGAGTCTTTTCAAAAACTACTGCATTTAAAAAGTACTTACCTCGTTAATTATTATTTTAACTTTCTATTTTTATTGCTATACAAAGCTCCTTAATTAAGGGCGATTAGCTCAGTTGGTAGAGCATCTCGTTTACACCGAGAGGGTCCTAGGTTCGAGTCCTTGATCGCCCACCATCTTCTCATTTATAGAGAGTTTTTTATGTTTTTATAAAATAGCTCTAACAATATTTTGCAAAAGACATTTAAAAAAAATCAGTATATAAGATTGCATTCAAACTTAACTTGAATTGTGGTGACAGCATAATCTTGGCTTCATCACTTTTTTTAGGGGGTGTAGCTCAGCTTGGTTAGAGCGCCTGCCTGTCACGCAGGAGGCCGCGGGTTCGAGTCCCGTCACTCCCGCCAGTATTTAATTAAGAATATGAAATATAATTTTATTAATATTTAAATGAGCTCAGCTTTTTTCAATTCTTTTGCTGTTTTGTTTGTTGCTATTGACGCAGCAGGAATTAGTCCTTTATTTTTATTATTAACCGAAGGAGCAACAAGAGAGCAAAGATTTAAAATCGCAATCAAAGCATCCGTGATTTCATTTATAGTTTTAATTATTTTTGCATACGGCGGCAAATTTTTTTTTAATTGGATTGGCGTTTCAATAGATTCTTTAAAAATTGCAGGAGGAATAATTTTATTTATTATTTCAATTGAAATGTTGTTAGACAAGAGAAGATTAAGAAGAGAAGAGAGCGCCAATAAAGTTTTGCATGAAAAAACATTAGAAGAAATTGCTATTTTTCCACTTGCTATTCCTTTAATAGCAGGACCAGCTGCATTAACCTCAGTTTTGCTTTTAGTAAATGCTAGTTCTAAGTCCCCTGAAAAATTATTTATGGTTTATGTAGCTTTAACTGCAGTAATGATTGTAACTTTTTTTCATATGATATTTTCTGCAATTCTTGCAAACTATACTAGCAAAAATATTTTAAATGTATTTTCAAGAGTTATAGCTTTAATTTTAGCATCTCTTGCAATTCAATTTATTATAGATGGAATTAAATCAAGTTTTGGATTTTAATTTTTTTTTCAAGTAATCTAAAAATACCCAAAGTTACGGATACTGCATTAGAAACATTTAAACTTTCAATTTCTTTATTAATCTGAATTTTTATAAGATGATCACAATTTTCTTTTACTAGTCTTCTAAGTCCTTCTCCTTCAGATCCAAAAACAAAAGCATTTTGATTTGACCATTTTTGATCTTCAATATTTTCTTTTGCATGACCATCTAATCCATAAACCCAATAATTATTTTTTTTAAGAACCTCTAGTGCATTAGTGATATTTGAAACTGGTATAATATTTACAAGTTCCATTGCTCCACTAGCACTTTTGTACATCATTTTGTTTTTAGGATTATAATTTTTCTCTAAAAGAATAACGGCATCAATATTAAACGCACTGCATGATCTTATTATTGATCCTATATTTCTTTGATCGGTAATATCATCAAGCACAACAATTGTATTTTTGGAATTATTTATATTTTTTAAATATTCTTTTAATTCAATTACTGGAATATTTTCTATTTCAGCAGCAACTCCTTGATGAACAATATTTTCGCTAATAAAAATTTTATCTATCTCTTTCTTATCTTTAATTTCAATTATAATTTTTTTATTCAAATTTTTAGGATCAAAATCCTTTTGGTTTTCTTGGGTAATAATTAGCTTATTTATTTTTCTTTTAGGATTTTTGATGGCAGATAAAACTGCATGTTTGCCACCTATCCAAAATGAGCCTGTTTTCATTGATTTAATCGTTATAACTATCTTAATTTGAGCTAAAAATGTATTGCATTAATATTGCTCACTAATTATATTCCGCATAATTTTAAGCTTCAAAATCGCAATAGTGTGGTTAGGAAGTTGTGTTGTAAAATTTTTCTTTTTTAGAACACTTGAAAGCCACTCAAAGCAAAACCTCCGTCGTTTTGTGAAAAATTGGAGGGGTGACCGAGTGGTTAAAGGTGACGGTCTGTAAAACCGTTGGCTCCGGCCTACGAAGGTTCGAATCCTTCCCCCTCCACCAAGAGGGAGTGTTTAAAGAAAAGAAATGTTGGCAACAAAATAAAATTAGGAGTAAGGTTTGGTTACGCGGGTGTAGTTCAATGGTAGAACTCCAGCCTTCCAAGCTGGTTGTGAGAGTTCGATTCTCTTCACCCGCTCCAGATTAAAAATTAATAATAAACTGAGAGGTGTAGAAAAAGTAAATGTCTAAGGAAAAATTTCAAAGAACGAAACCACATTGTAACATTGGTACTATTGGTCACGTCGATCATGGTAAAACAACTTTAACAGCCGCGATCACAAAAGTTCTTGCAAAAACTGGAGGAGCAAAATTTGTTGCTTACGATCAGATTGACAAAACACCTGAAGAAAAAGCAAGAGGTATTACTATTTCTACAGCTCACGTTGAATACGAAACAGCAAAACGTCACTATGCACACGTTGATTGTCCAGGACACGCTGACTATGTGAAAAACATGATCACTGGTGCCGCACAAATGGACGGAGCTATTTTAGTTGTGAATGCAGCTGATGGCCCAATGCCACAAACTAGAGAACACATTCTTTTAGCAAGACAAGTTGGAGTTCCGGCTCTAGTTGTTTTTTTAAATAAAGTAGACACAGTTAATGACAAAGAACTTTTAGATCTTGTTGAAATGGAAATTAGAGAACTTCTAACTTCTTATGGATACCCTGGAGACAAAACTCCAATTATTAAAGGATCAGCATTAAAAGCAATTGAAGGTGATGCTGAACTTGGAGAAAAACCAATTCTTGCATTAATGGATGCCGTTGATTCATTTATTCCACAACCAAACAGACCAAAAGATAAACCTTTCTTAATGCCGATTGAAGACGTTTTTTCAATTTCTGGCCGAGGAACAGTTGTTACTGGTAGAATTGAAGCAGGTGTAATTAAGACTGGTGAAGAAATGGAAATCATCGGAATTAAAGCTACTCAAAAATCTGTTTGTACAGGTGTTGAAATGTTTAGAAAACTTTTAGACTCAGGTGAAGCAGGAGATAACGTAGGTATTCTTTTAAGAGGTATTGAACGTGATCAAGTGGAAAGAGGACAAGTTTTGGCTAAACCAGGATCAATTAAGCCACATACTAAATTTGAAGCTCAAGCTTACATTCTGAAAAAAGAAGAGGGGGGAAGACATACTCCATTCTTTACTAAATATCGTCCTCAGTTCTACTTTAGAACTACAGACGTTACAGGAGAAGTTTTGTTACCAGCTGGTGTTGAGATGATTATGCCTGGTGACGATGCTAAAATGACTGTTACCCTAATCACTCCAATTGCGATGGATAATAATTTGAAATTTGCGATTAGAGAAGGAGGCAGAACCGTAGGAGCTGGAGTAGTTACTAAGATTATAGAATAAATCTTAGGAGTGTAGCTCAATTGGTAGAGCGCCGGTCTCCAAAACCGGAGGTTGCGGGTTCAAGTCCCTCCACTCCTGCCACAGATTATTAAATATGTTTAACCCTATTCAATTTTTAAGATCTGTTAAGCAGGAGGCTTTAAAAATATCTTGGCCAACAAGAAAAGAAACTACTATTGGGGCATTTACAGTTTTTGTTATGTCTGTAATAGCGGCTTTATTTTTTTTGTTATTAGACCAAATTTTTAAACTAGGTTTAAATTATTTACTGGGAATTTAACTTATGATGAAATGGTATATAATTCAGGCTCATTCAGGAGCAGAAAAGAAAGTAGCTAGTCTTATTCCTGAGAAACTTGAAAAAGAAGGTTTAGCGCATCACTTCGAAGAGACATTAGTTCCAACGCATGAAGTAACTGAAGTAAAAAAGGGTAAAAGAACAACTTCTGAAAAAAAATATTTTCCAGGCTATTTTTTAGCTAAGCTTGATATGAATGATCAAGTTTATCATTTAATTAAATCTATAAAAAGAATTACAGGATTTTTAGGTGTCCCAGGAAAACCCACTCCAATTTCAGAAGCAGAAGTTACAAAAATTATGGGAAAAATTGAAGACGGAGCTCTTAAACCTTCAACTAGCATAAGCTTTGATATAGGAGAACAAGTAAGAGTATGTGATGGACCTTTTGCTTCATTTAGTGGTTTAGTAGAGGGCGTTGATGAAGAAAAGTCTAGACTAAAGGTTTCTGTTTCGATATTTGGTAGGCCCACACCTGTAGAGTTAGAATACGGACAGGTAGAAAAGATTTAAGTATGGCTAAAGAAATTTCTGGAATTTTAAAATTACAAATTAAAGGTGGTCAAGCCAACCCGGCCCCTCCTGTTGGACCTGCTCTTGGACAAAGAGGTGTTAATATAATGGAATTTTGCAAATCATTTAATGACAAAACTAAATCTTTAATGGGACAACCAGTTCCAGTTGTTATTACTATTTATAAAGATAAAAAATTTGATTTTATAATTAAAACTCCACCTGCATCTTTTTTAATCAAAGAAGCTATTAAACTTAAGAGTGGCTCCAAAGAACCAGGAAGAGTTGTTGCTGGATCTATTACTAAAGCTCAGCTTAAAAAAATTGCAGAAATTAAAATGAAAGATTTAAATGCTTTTGATATTGAGCAAGCGATTAAAATTATAGCTGGTTCAGCAAGATCAATGGGAGTTGAGGTAAAAGATTAATGTCGAAAAAACATTCAAAAAGATACACAGCTTTAATCAAGGGACACGATAAGACAAAAGAACTAGCGTTACCTGAAGCTATCAAATTATTAAAAACAAAATCCAATACAAAGTTTCCAGAATCAATGGAGGCTATTTTCTTTTTAAATATTGACAAAGCTAAAACAGATCAAAATTTAAGAACAGTAGTAGATTTACCAAATGGTAACGGTAGAAAAGTTAAAGTTGCAGTTATTTGTGGTAACGACAAACTGAGCGAAGCTAAATCTTCAGGAGCTGAAATAACAGGATCAGAAGATTTGATTAACGAGATCAATTCGGGAAAAGTAAATTTCGATGTATTAATTTCAACACCTGACATGATGGCAAAAGTTGGAAAGTTAGGAAAAGTTCTTGGACCAAAAGGATTAATGCCTAATCCAAAATTGGGAACTGTTGCAAAAGATATAAAGTCTACTGTAGAGGCAATTAAGAAAGGCAGAATTGAAATTAAATGTGATAAAGACGGAAATTTAGGTTTGTCAATCGGCAAAGTTAAATTTTCCGACAAAGAATTATCTGAAAATTTTAAAAGTGTTTATGAAGTTGTTTCAAAAGAAAAGCCAGCTGGCATTAAAGGGAACTTTATAAATTCAATTTATTTATCTACAACTATGGGGCCTTCAATTAAACTTCAATTATCGAGCATATAATGAATAGAGAACAAAAAAATACATACGTGAATGATTTAAAATCTGTCATTGCAGCTAATGAAGGTATTTTAGTTTATCATTACGAAGGTATTACTGTTAAAGATTTAGAAAGTCTTCGTGCTAAAATGAGAGAAAGCGGAGCTTTTTTAAAAATCACAAAAAATAGAATTACTAAAATTGCACTTAAAGGATCTAAAGCTGAAAAGTTAGAAAAATTTTTTAAAGGACCAACAGCTATCGCGTGTTCAAAAGATCCTATTACTCTTGCGAAGACTTTGGTTACTTTTTCTAAAGGGAATGAAAAGTTAAAAATTCTTGGCGGTCTAATGGATGAGAAGCTTTTAGAGCCATCAGATGTTGCTCATATAGCAACTTTACCTACGTTAAACGAAGCAAGAGCTAAAATTGTAGGTATTTTAGCTGCCCCAGCTCAAAAAATTGTTAGTATTTTGCTTGCACCAAGCGCAAAAATAGTTAATTTGATGCACGCTAAAAATTTAAAAAACTAAACCCACTAGGATATTCAAAATGCCAGACTTAAATAAAATTGTAGAAGAATTATCAAAACTAACTGTTGTTGAAGCAGCAGAACTTTCAAAAACTTTAGAAGAAAAATGGGGTGTGTCAGCAGCAGCTCCAGTAGCAGCAGCAGCTCCAGCAGCGGCAGCAGGCGGAGCAGCAGCTGAAGAAAAAAATGATTTCATAGTTAATCTTGTTTCATCAGGTGACAACAAGATTGGAGTAATTAAAGAAGTAAGAGCGTTTACTGGTTTAGGTTTAAAAGAAGCTAAAGATTTAGTTGAAGGTGCACCAAAACAACTTAAAGCTGGCGTTAGCAAAAAAGATGCTGACGATGTTAAAAAGAAACTTGAAGCAGTTGGCGCAAAAGTAGAACTTAAGTAAATTTAAATTTTTTTTTAGAGCCGGATAATAAAATATTCGGTTAATAAACTATGTTGTTATCTTTTACAGATAAGAAAAAAGTTAGAAAAAGTTTTGGTAAATTAGAAAATATACTTAATATTCCCGATTTAATAGAAGTCCAAGTTAACTCTTATAAAAATTTTTTAGAAGCAAATACAGAGCATAAGATTGATTCTGGAATTACAAAAGTATTTAAAGATATTTTTCCAATAGAAGAATTTTCAGGACTCGCAACTATAGAATATATTTCATACCGATTTGAAAAACCTAAATATACAGTTCAAGAATGCAATCAAAGAGGACTTACATATTCAGCAGCATTAAAAGCAACACTTAGATTAGTTGCCTATGACATCAATGAGGAAAAACAAACAAAACAAGTTTTGTCTGCTAAAGAACAAGAAGTTTATATGAGTGATATTCCTCTTATGACGCCAAGAGGAACATTTGTTGTAAATGGAATTGAAAGAGTTTGCGTAAACCAGATGCACAGAAGTCCAGGAGTTTTCTTCGATCATGATAAAGGAAAGACTCATGCAAGTGGAAAATTATTATTTAGCTGCAGGGTTATTCCTTACAGAGGATCTTGGTTAGATTTTGAATATGACACAAAAGATATTTTAAATTTTAGAATTGATAGAAAAAGAAAGTTGCCAGTAACGACATTATTAATGGCTCTCGGTTATAACAGAGACGATATTTTAAGTCTTTTTTATGAAAATATTAGATACGATCTAACCTCAGAAGATGAGTGGAAAACAAAATTTACTCCAGAGAATTTTAGAAATTTTAAGTTAAAAAATGATTTAATTAACGCTGAAACTAAAAAAGTTATTATCAAAAAAGATACAAAAATTTTGTATCCAATGGCATTAAAATTAAAGAAAGAAGGACTTAATAGCTACCTAGTTAAGACCCCTGATTTATTTGGAAAGTATTTAGCTAACGATATTATTAATGAAAAAACTGGCGAAGTAATTGCTGAATCTGGAGATGAAATTTCTAATGATTTAATTACTAAACTTACAGATCTTAAGACAAAAACAATTTATCTACTCGATATTGATGGCGTAAATAGAGGGCCATTTTTAAGAAATACCTTAACTATTGATAAAAATCTTAATCAGGATGAAGCTAGCATGGATATTTATCGTGTTTTAAGACCAGGAGAGCCACCAACAATAGAAACAGCTAAAAATTTATTTGGCAACCTATTCTTTAATCACACAAGATATGATCTTTCAGAAACAGGTCGAGTAAAAATGAATGCGAGAATGGACCTTGATTGCGATCCCAAATTAACTGTTCTTAGAAAAGAAGACATCGTTACTATCGTTAAGCATATGCTGGACCTAAAAGATGGAAAAGGCGAAGTAGATGACATTGACCATCTTGGAAATCGAAGACTTAGATCGGTTGGGGAACTTGTAGAAAATCAATTTAGAATTGGATTAATAAGAATGGAAAGAGCTATTAAAGAAAAAATGGCTTCTGTTGAAATTGATTCAGTAATGCCTCAAGATTTAATTAATGCAAAACCAATTGCTGCCTGTCTTAAAGAATTTTTTGGAACTTCTCCATTATCTCAATTCATGGACCAAACAAACCCACTTGCTGAAATTACTCATAAAAGAAGAGTGTCAGCCCTTGGACCTGGTGGATTAAATAGAGAGAGAGCAGGATTTGAAGTTCGAGATGTTCACCCAACTCATTATGGAAGAATATGTCCTATCGAAACACCGGAAGGACCAAATATTGGATTAATTAATAGTTTAGCGACTTATTCAAGAATTAATAAATATGGCTTCATTGAAAGTCCATATAGAAAAGTGGTTAATGGTAAAGTTACAAAAGAGATTCATTATTTATCTGCGATGGAGGAAGGCAAATATACAATTGCCCAAGCAAACTCTCCATTAAGCAAAGAAAATACTTTTGTCGATGATTTAGTTTCTTGCAGAAAATCGTTAGGATTTGAATTAGCGAAACCTGAAAACGTTGACTTTATGGACGTTTCACCAAAACAAGTTGTGTCTGTTGCTGCAGCCTTAATTCCTTTTTTAGAAAATGACGATGCCAACAGAGCGTTGATGGGATCTAACATGATGAGACAAGCAGTTCCTTTGATTAAAAATGAATCTCCATTAGTTGGAACGGGAATAGAAAAAGATGTTGCTGTAGATTCTGGAGCTACTTTAGTTGCAAAAAGAGATGGTGTCGTGGATAAAATTGATGGAAAAAGAATTGTTGTCAGAGTAACTAGCGAAAAAGATCTTACAAAATCTGGTGTTGATATTTACAACTTAAGTAAATTTCAAAGATCTAATCAGAACACATGTATTAATCAACGACCATTAGTTAAAGTAGGTGATAAAATTAGAAAAGGAGATGTCATTGCAGATGGTCCTTCAACTCAATTTGGTGAATTAGCTTTAGGTAAAAACGTAATGGTGGCATTCATGCCATGGCGTGGTTACAATTTTGAGGATTCGATATTAATTTCTGAAAGATGTGTGACAGATGATGTTTTTACTTCAATTCACATTGAAGAATATAGCATTATGGCAAGAGATACAAAACTTGGTCCTGAAGAAATTACTAGAGACATTCCAAGCACTGCAGAAGAAAATTTAATTAATTTAGATGAATCCGGCGTTGTCTATGTTGGAGCAGAAGTTAAACCTGGAGATATATTAGTTGGAAAAGTTACTCCAAAAGGAGATTCACCAGTAAATGCTGAAGAAAAATTGTTAAGGGCAATTTTCGGTGAAAAAGCAATTGATGTAAGAGATTCATCTTTAAAAATGCCTTCAGGAACAAATGGAGTTGTAGTTGAAGTAAGAGTATTTAACAGACATGGAATTGAAAAAGATGAAAGAGCAATTTCTATTGAAAGAGCCGAAATTGAGTCAGTTCAAAACGATAAAAATGCTGAAGAGGAAATATTAGAATCTAACATTAAAGCGAGAGTTAAAGGCACGCTAGTTTCTGCTAAGGTTGAAGAAGATTTTAAATCTTTAAAAAAAGGAACGGTTTTATCAGAGGACAATTTATCTGAACTAACAGCAAATGAGTTATTCAAGTTAGTTATAGAAGATAAAAAAGTTCAATCTAATTTAGCAATTTTAAAAGAACAATTTGTTAAAGCTAAAAAAGATATTCAAACTAGATTTGAAGACCAAGTAGATAAAATTCAAAAAGGTGACGATTTATTACCAGGCGTTATGAAAATGGTAAAAGTCTTTGTTGCTATGAAGAGAAAACTTCAAGCTGGAGATAAAATGGCAGGAAGACATGGTAACAAAGGAGTTATTAGTCGAATTGTGCCAGCAGAAGATATGCCTTATATGAAAGACGGAAGACCAGTTGATATTGTTTTAAATCCATTAGGCGTGCCAAGCCGTATGAATGTGGGTCAAATTTTAGAGACACATTTAGGATGGGCATGTTCTGAAATGGGTGAAAAAATTAAAAAGTTAATTGAAGATGTTCAAAAAAACTCCTCTAAAAAAGAAGAATTAAAAAGCTACTTAGGAAAAATTTACAAAGGAGAAATAGGTGATGAAATTAAAAATTTATCCGATTCAGAACTTGGTGAATTAAGTTACAATTTATCAAGCGGTGTTCCTATAGCCACACCAGTTTTTGATGGAGCAAGCGTAAATGATGTCACTGATATGTTAAAATTTTGCGGTTTACCAGAATCTGGTCAGACTGATTTATATGATGGCAGAACTGGTGAAAAAATTGATCGTCAAGTTACAGTTGGAATTATTTATATGTTGAAATTAGCTCACATGGTTGATGATAAAATCCATGCTCGTTCTACTGGTCCTTACAGCTTAGTTACACAACAACCTTTGGGAGGAAAAGCTCAATTTGGTGGCCAAAGATTTGGAGAAATGGAAGTTTGGGCGTTAGAAGCTTATGGAGCTGCTTATACATTGCAAGAAATTTTAACAATTAAATCTGATGATGTAGCCGGAAGAACAAAGGTTTATGAAACTATTGTTAAAGGTGACGATGATTTTGAGTCAGGAGTTCCCGAGTCATTTAACGTTTTAATTAAAGAAATCAGATCTTTAGGTTTGAATATTGAATTAACAAATTAAATTATGAGCAAAGAATTAACAAATTTATTTAAAAAAAATATTAATAAAGAAAACTTTAATAATATTAAAATTTCTTTGGCTAGTCCTGAAAAGATTAAATCTTGGTCATTTGGAGAAATTAAAAAACCAGAAACTATAAATTACAGAACATTTAAACCTGAAAAAGATGGATTATTTTGTTCAAGAATATTTGGACCAGTAAAAGATTACGAATGTTTGTGCGGTAAGTACAAGCGTATGAAATTTAGAGGAATTATTTGCGAAAAGTGTGGAGTTGAAGTTACAAAAGCTAATGTAAGACGTGAACGAATGGGTCATGTTGAGCTATCAACGCCAGTTTCTCATATTTGGTTTTTAAAATCATTACCAAGCAGAATAGCTCTAGCAATGGATATGAAACTTAAAGATCTTGAAAAAGTTTTATATTTTGAAAATTTTATTGTTATTGAACCAGGACTTACGGAATTTAAAAAAAATCAATTAATTACAGAAGAAGAATTATTAAAAGCTCAAGAAAAATACGGAGAAGATCAGTTCTCAGCAGGGATTGGTGCTGAAGCTATTAGAGAAGTATTAGCAGCAATTGATTTGCCAGCTGAAAGAGAAAGATTAAGAGAAATATTAAAAACAACAACTTCTAAAGTTGCTGAAGAAAGAACTATTAAAAGATTAAAATTAGTTGAGAATTTTATTAACTCTGGAAATAAACCAGAGTGGATGATCTTAACTGTTATACCAGTTATTCCACCAGAGCTTAGACCTTTGGTTCCACTTGATGGAGGACGATTTGCAACATCTGATCTTAACGATTTATATCGAAGAGTGATTAATAGAAATAATCGATTAAAGAGATTAATGGAATTAAGAGCTCCAGATATTATTGTTAGAAATGAAAAACGTATGCTGCAAGAAGCAGTGGACGCTTTATTTGATAACGGAAGAAGAGGAAGAGTTATAACAGGAACTGGTAAGAGACCTCTTAAATCTTTAGCTGACATGCTTAAAGGCAAACAAGGACGTTTCAGACAAAACTTATTAGGAAAACGAGTAGATTATTCAGGAAGATCTGTAATTGTTGTAGGACCAGAATTAAAACTTCATCAGTGTGGTCTTCCCAAAAAAATGGCACTAGAATTATTTAAGCCGTTTATTTACGCAAAATTAGATAAACTTGGTCTTGCTACAACAATTAAGCAGGCAAAAAAAATTGTAGAAAAAGAAAAATCAGAAGTTTGGGATATTTTAGAAGAAGTTGTTAGAGAACATCCAATTCTTTTGAACAGAGCCCCAACACTTCATAGATTAGGTATTCAAGCTTTTGAACCGTTGTTAATTGAAGGCAAAGCAATTCAACTACATCCTTTAGTTACAGCTGCTTTTAATGCTGACTTTGATGGTGACCAAATGGCTGTTCACGTTCCGTTAAGTATAGAGGCGCAATTAGAGGCAAGAGTACTAATGATGTCGACTAATAATATTTTAAGTCCGTCAAACGGAAAACCTATTATCGTTCCATCTCAAGACATGGTTTTAGGAATTTATTACATGTCCCAGTTTTTTGGAGATCAAGATACTAAGCCAGTTGGTTATTTTCTAAACTTAGATGAAATTGCTCAAGGATTGGAAAACAAATCAATAAATGTTCATTCTAAAGTTGTTTCACGATTTGAAACAGTTGATGAAAAAGGCAAGCCAGTTTTTAAAACATACCAAAGTAGCGTTGGTAG
This sequence comes from alpha proteobacterium SCGC AAA280-P20, assembly GCA_000371845.1. GTDB lineage: Bacteria > Pseudomonadota > Alphaproteobacteria > Pelagibacterales > Pelagibacteraceae > Fontibacterium > Fontibacterium universale. The sequence continues at coordinate 64,222 of AQUE01000001.1, read as the reverse complement.
ATTTTTATTAGCAGATGTTCTTCCAAAGCATCACAAAATTTCATTTGATTTAGTAAATAAATTATTAACTAAAAAGCAAATTTCTGAACTTATTGATATTATTTTTAGATACTGTGGTCAGAAAGAAACAGTAATTTTTTGCGATAGATTAATGACCATTGGCTTCCTTAATGCATTTAAAGCAGGAATATCTTTTGGAAAAGATGATTTAGTTATCCCTGAATCAAAAGAGAAAATTATAAATGAAGCAAAAAAAATGGTTGAGGAATATGAAACTCAATATTCTGAAGGTTTAATTACTAAAGGTGAAAAATATAACAAAGTTGTAGATCAGTGGTCTAAATGTACAGACAAAATTGCAAGCGAGATGATGAAAAATATCTCTGCTTCTAAGATTAATAAAGAAGATGGCTCAATAACAACTAACTCTATATTTATGATGGCAGATTCTGGCGCGAGAGGTTCGGCGGCTCAGATGAAGCAGTTAGCTGGAATGAGAGGTTTAATGGCAAAACCATCAGGAGAAATTATTGAAACTCCAATTATTTCAAACTTCAAAGAAGGTTTGACAGTTCTAGAGTACTTTACATCTACTCACGGAGCACGAAAAGGACTTGCTGATACAGCTTTAAAAACTGCAAACTCTGGATATTTAACAAGAAGATTATGTGACGTTTCTCAGGACGTTATTGTAAGACTTAAATTCTGTGGAACTAAAAAACATATTAATATTAGTGAGATTATAGAAGGTGGTAACATTATTGTATCTTTAACAGAAAGATCTTTAGGAAGAATTGCCGCCAAAGATATTAAAGCTCCAAATACAGGAGATGTTATCGTTAAAGCTAAACAGTTAATTGAAGAAAAACAATGTGAATTAATGGACGCCGCTGGGGTTAAATCTATCGATGTTTATTCACCAATTACTTGTGAAGCAAAAGATGGAATTTGCTCAACTTGTTATGGAAGAGATTTAGCAAGAGGAAGATTAGTATCAATTGGTGAATGTGTTGGAATGATCGCGGCTCAATCAATTGGAGAGCCAGGAACTCAGCTTACAATGAGAACATTCCACGTTGGAGGTACAGCTCAAATTAAACAAGAGTCATCGATAACAGCTCCTTCAGAAGGAATATTAAAAGTTTCTAATCAAAACTTAATTGAGGATTCTAAAAAGGAATTAATAGTAATGGGAAGAAATACTGAAATTATTATTGAAAAAAATGGCACAAACGTTGCAATGTACAAAATTCCATATGGATCAAAACTTTTTGCAAAACCAGATCAGCCAGTTAAAAAAGGCCAAAAAATTTGCGAGTGGGATCCGTACACTTTACCAGTTATCTCAGAAACAGATGGTATTGTTAACTTTGTAGATTTAATTGATGGAGCGTCAATTACAGATGCTACAGACGAAGCTACAGGAATTTCTTCTAAAGTTGTTTTGGATTGGAGAGGACAATCTAAGAATCTTGATCTTAAACCAAGAATTACATTAAGAGACAGCAAAGGAAAAGTTGTTAAAAAAGCAGATGACAATGAAGCAAGATATTATTTAGTTCCAGAAACAATTTTATCAGTTGAAGATGGAGATAAAGTTAATGCAGGTGACGTATTAGCTAGATTACCTAAAGCAACTTCTAAAACAAAAGATATTACCGGAGGATTACCAAGAGTTGCTGAATTATTTGAAGCAAGAAAACCCAAAGAAGGAGCAATCATTGCTGAGAATGATGGTAAAATTGAATTTGGAAAAGAAGTTAGAGGAAAACTTAAAATTACAATTAAATCAAAAGCAGGAATTGAATCTTCTTATTTAATTCCAAAAGGAAAACAAGTTAACTTCAATCCAGGTGAAGAAATTAAAAAAGGCGAATATTTATTAGACGGTAGTCCAGCTCCCCATGATATTTTAAGAATTTTAGGAGTAGAAGCTCTTGCAAATTATTTTATTGATGAAGTTCAAGAAGTTTATAGATTACAGGGCGTTATTATTAACGATAAACATATAGAAGTTATTGTTAGACAAATGCTAAGAAAAGTTGAAATCAAAGCTTCTGGTGACACTCCATTCTTAGTAGGAGAATTGGTAGATAAAATCGATCTGGATGAATTAAATAAAAAATTAGTCTCAGAAGGTAAAGCACCTGCAAAAGTTGATCCAGTATTACTAGGTATTACAAAAGCTTCATTACAGACTAAATCATTTATTTCCGCAGCTTCATTCCAAGAAACAACAAGAGTTCTTACTGAGGCAGCAATCAAAGGCAAAATTGATGTCCTTCATGGTTTGAAAGAGAATGTTATCGTTGGAAGATTGATCCCAGCGGGAACAGGAGATAGCACATTTAAATACTCTAAAATCGCTCGTGAAAGAGACATGGAGCTGCAAAACAGCAAAGCAAAAGCCCCTGAGCAATTAGAGGTTACTAAGTAACAATAAGCTAAGTTTTTCAATATTAATTAAGTAGTTTTTTATACAACTACAATTTGACCTTTCGCGTAATTTAAGTATTATGCCCACACTTTTTTAAGGTAGTAAGTAAGGCTCCCGAGCACTTAAACTCCTACCAGATTTTAGGTTTCGACCTTATTTTCTATCCTTAAATTATTAAAATTTTTTAGAAATTTATGCCAACAATTAATCAACTCGTAAAACGAGGAAGAGTTAAACCAAAAGTAAGGAACAAAGTTCCTGCACTAGAAGCATCACCTCAAAAAAGAGGAGTGTGCACTAGGGTTTATACAACAACTCCAAAAAAACCAAACTCAGCATTACGTAAGGTTGCCAGAGTTCGTTTGTCAAATGGTTTTGAAGTTACTAGCTATATTCCAGGTGAAGGACATAATTTACAAGAACACTCAGTAGTTATGATTAGAGGTGGAAGGGTAAAAGATTTACCTGGAGTTCGTTATCATACTATTAGAGGAGTTCTTGATACTCAGGGTGTTACAAAAATGAAACAACAAAGATCTAAATACGGAGCAAAGAGACCTAAATAATTATGTCACGAAGAAGAAAACAAACAAAGAGAGATGTAAGTCCAGATCCAGTTTACAAATCTAAAGTTGTTACTAAATTTATGAATTCTTTAATGTACCAAGGAAAAAAAACAGTTGCTGAAAAAATTTTATACAAAACCCTTGAATTAATTAAGGCTAAAACGAATGACGATCCAATTAAAGTTTTTAATGATGCTCTTAAAAACGTAAAACCAAATTTAGAAGTTAAATCAAGAAGAGTTGGAGGGGCAACATATCAAGTACCAGTAGATGTAAGAGCTGACAGAGCTCAGGCTTTAGCAATTCGTTGGTTAATAGATGCTTCAAGAAAAAGAACAGATAAAAGTATGCAGGAAAAATTACTTAAAGAATTATTAGACGCAGCATCTAACAAAGGTTCGGCAATTAAAAAAAGAGAAGATACTCACAAAATGGCAGAAGCAAACAAAGCTTTTGCGCATTTTAGATGGTAAATTTATGAGCGAAAAATATCCGATAGATAAATACAGAAACATAGGTATCGCTGCCCATATTGATGCTGGCAAAACTACTACTACAGAAAGAATTTTATATTACACAGGCAAAGCCCATAAAATTGGCGAAGTGCATGATGGCGCTGCAACTATGGACTGGATGGAGCAAGAACAAGAAAGAGGAATCACAATTACATCTGCAGCAACAACTTGTTTTTGGAAAGGTCATAGAATTAATATTATCGATACGCCAGGACACGTTGATTTTACTATTGAAGTTGAAAGATCATTAAAAGTTTTAGACGGAGCTGTTGCTTGTTTTGACGGAGTTGCAGGCGTTGAACCACAATCTGAAACAGTATGGAGACAAGCGGATAAATATAAAGTCCCAAGAATTTGTTTTGTTAATAAATTAGATAGAACTGGAGCTAATTTTTTCATGTGCGTTGACATGATTAAAGAGCGTTTAGGAGCAATTCCTATGGTACTTCAAATTCCAATCGGCATTGAAAGCACATTCAAAGGCGTTGTTGATCTTGTGACGATGAAAGGTGTTGTTTGGCAAGATGAGAGTTTAGGTGCAAAATTTGATTATGTTGAAATTCCAGCTGACCTTAAAGAGCAAGCAATTAAATACAGAAAAGAATTAGTAGAACTTGCTGTTGAGCAAGATGAAAAAGTAATGGAAAATTATCTTAACGGTAAAGATCCATCAGAAGCAGAATTAAAAGCTTGTATTAGAAAAGGAACAATTTCTTTCGCTTTCGTTCCAATAATTTGTGGTGCTGCTTTTAAAAATAAAGGAGTTCAATTAATTTTGGACGCAGTAGTTGATTTTTTACCAAGCCCTAAAGACGTTGGTCAAGTTAAAGGAACTAAGCCAGATACAGAAGAAGAGCTAATTAGAAAATGTAATGATGAAGAACCATTTTCTGCATTAGCATTTAAAATAGCAAACGATCCATTTGTTGGATCATTAACATTTATTAGAATTTATTCAGGAACATTGTCTACAGGCACAGGTGTCCTTAACGCAACAACTGGAAAAGAAGAAAGAATTGGTCGTATGTTATTGATGCATGCGAATAATAGAGAAGACATTAAAAGTGCAAGCGCAGGAGATATCGTTGCTTTAGCAGGTCTTAAAAATACAATTACAGGACATACTCTTTGCGACAAAAATAATCCAATCGTATTAGAGTCTATGGATTTTCCTGAACCAGTTATTGAAATTGCAGTTGAACCTAAAACAAAAAATGACCAAGAAAAAATGGGAGAAGCCCTTAATCGTTTAGCAAAAGAAGATCCTTCATTTAGAGTTTCCTCAGACAATGAATCTGGACAAACAATTATTAAAGGAATGGGTGAGTTACATCTTGAAATTATTGTAGATAGAATGAAAAGAGAATTTAAAGTTGAAGCTAACATCGGGGCCCCTCAAGTTGCTTATAGAGAAACTATCACCTCAGCTGGCAAACTTGAATATACACACAAAAAACAAAGCGGTGGAGCTGGGCAGTTTGCTAAAGTTAAATTAGCTGTTGAGCCTCTTTCTCAAGGAGAAGGTAGAATTGTTGAGAATTTAATTAAAGGAGGATCAATCCCAAGAGAATTTATCCCTGGAGTAGAAAAAGGAATTTTAAGTGTTGCAGACTCTGGAGTATTAGCAGGCTTTCCATTATTAGATTATAAAGTTCAAATCTTAGACGGATTACATCACGAAGTAGATTCCAGCCCTTTAGCGTTTGAATTGGCAGCACGATATTGTTTTAGAGAATTATGTCTTCAATCACATCCAAAACTTTTAGAACCAATTATGAAAGTTGAAGTAGTGACACCAGAAGACTATATGGGCGATGTTATTGGTGATTTAAATAGCAGAAGAGGTCAAGTTGGATCAACTGATAAACGAGGCAATGCCGCTGTTATTAATGCAATGGTTCCGCTTGCTAATATGTTTGGTTATGTAAACACTTTAAGATCAATGTCTCAAGGTAGAGCACAATATACGATGCAGTTTGATCATTATGATCGCGTTCCTCAAAATGTTCAGGACGAAGTTACAAAGAAGATGGCTTAAATTATGGATAAACAGAATATTAGAATTAAATTGAGAGCTTATGATCATAAAGTTTTAGATCAATCTACTATTGAGATTGTAAATACAGCAAAAAGAACTGGTGCTCAGGTTAGAGGACCAATACCACTTCCTACACGTAAAGAAATTTTTACAGTATTAAGATCTCCTCACATTGACAAAAAAAGCAGAGAACAATTTGAAACAAGAACACATAAACGAATGATAGACATTCTTGACCCAACACCCCAAACAGTTGAGGCATTAATGAAATTAGATTTAGCTTCAGGCGTGGATGTAGAAATTAAAATTTAAATTATGACTTTAGGTTTAATAGGTAAAAAAATTGGTATGACAAGAAGGTTTTATGAGAATGGTCAATCCGTTCCTGTAACAGTTCTTCATGTTGAGCCAGGCAAAGTTGTTGATGTTATCACTAAGGATAAACGTGGTTATAGTGCCGTATTAGTTGGATTTGGTCATATTAAAAATTCAAAAGTAACGAAGCAAATGAAAGGTGTTTTTGCAAAAAAATCTTTAGAACCTAAAAAAATTTTAAAAGAATTTAGAGTGGATACAGATAGCGATCTTAAATTAGGCTCAGATGTAGATTTGAATATTTTTAAAGATATTAATTTTGTAGACATAAGATCAAAAACAATTGGAAGAGGTTTTGCCGGAGTTATGAAAAGACATAATTTTGCAGGATTAAGAGCAACACACGGGGTTTCAGTTTCTCACAGATCTCATGGTTCTACAGGTCAAAGACAAGACCCAGGTAGAGTTTTTAAAGGAAAAAAAATGGCTGGTCATATGGGAGATAAATTTAGAACAGTTGAAAGATTAGAAATTATCGAAACAGATTTAGAGAATAATTTATTATTTGTTAAAGGTTCAGTTCCAGGGGCTAAAAATGCTGTTGTTGAGATTAATAAAGCCGTTAAAGAAAGAAACAAGAGAACTATGAAAGACACTATTCAGGCTTTCAAAGATGATCTTGCCGAAGGATTAAAAGAAAAATCGAATAAAAAAGAAAAAAGCGCAGAAACTAATAAAAAAGATGCAAAACCAGCAGCAGCAGCGCCTGCAGCGGAGAAGAAGTAATTATATGAAAATAAAAGAATTAGGAATTGATGGAAAAGACGTTGGAAACATTGAAGTTTCTGACAATGTGTTTTCATTAAAACCTAGAAAAGACATTATAAAAATGGTTGTGGATTGGCAAATAAGTCGTCACTCAAAAAAAACTGGTTATACAAAAACCAGAGGAGAAGTCGCTGGATCTAGAAAAAAGATTGGACCACAAAAAGGATCTGGAGGAGCGAGACATGGTAACATTACAGCTCCAATATTTGTTGGCGGTGGTATTGCGCATGGACCAAAGGCAAAAGGAAAACATAGAGTGAAAAGATTAAATAAAAAAGTTAGAAAACTAGGATTAAAACACGCTTTATCTAGCAAAGTTTTAGACAACAAAATTAATGTTTTATCAGATAAAGATTTTAAAAATTTCAAGACTAAAGATTTCAGTAAATTTTTATCAAAAATTAATTCAAAGAGCGCATTGTTAATTTATGATAATGAAAATGAAGTTTTATTAAATAATGTAAAAAATATTAAAAATATTAAAAATATTCCGGAGATTGGAACTAATGTTTATGATATTCTAAAATATCATAATGTTTTGTTCACGCACTCTTCAATTAAAAAACTTCAGGAAAGATTATTAAAATGAAAAAAAGAGCTGACAATTTCTCATACGACATTATCCTTGAGCCTGTAGTGACTGAAAAATCTACAAATCTTAGTTCTCTAAATAAAGTAGTATTTAAAGTTGCGCCATTTGCAACAAAAGCAAATATTAAAAAAAGTATTGAGAAACTTTTTAAAGTAAATGTTGTTAAAGTTAATACTATTAATCTACACCCAAGATTTAAAATGGTTAGAGGAAGAGTTGCCAGAACGTCAGGGTACAAAAAGGCTATTGTTACTTTAAAAAAAGGACAATCAATTGATATTACAACTGGAATATAAAAATGACTTTAAAAACTTATAAACCTTATACAAAATCTACTAGAGGAACAATTATCCTTGATAGAACAGGTCTTTGGAAAGGTAAACCTGTTAAATCTTTGACTTCAGGAATTAATGGCTCATATGGAAGAAATAATTTAGGAAGAATTACATCAAGACATCGTTCAGCTGGACATAAAAAAAAATATAGATTTGTAGATTTTAAAAGAAACAAGTTTGATATGCCTGCTACAGTAATTCGTTTTGAGTACGATCCTTATAGAACAGCTAATATTATGCTTGTTGAATATGAAGACAAAACTCAAAGCTATTTAATTGCTCCGCAAGACATTAAAGTTGGGACTAAAATCCACTCAGGAAGAAAAAAAGACATAGAAATTGGTAATTGTATGCCTTTAATAGACATCCCTCCCGCAACTGTTGTTCATAATGTTGAAATGAGACCAGGTAATGGGGCGGTATTAGCAAGATCAGCTGGTACTTCTGTACAAATTATGAGTCATGATCAAGATTATACAACATTAAAATTAGCCTCAGGCGAAGTAAGAAGAGTACAAAGTCTATGTAAAGCAACGATTGGCGCTGTATCAAATCCTGATCAAAAAAATATCAAAATTGGTAAAGCTGGAAGAAGCAGATGGTTAGGAGTTAGACCACAAACAAGAGGTATAGCAATGAACCCAGTCGACCACCCACACGGAGGAAGAACTAACGGAGGAAGACATCCTGTTACTCCTTGGGGCATCAAGACTAAGGGAAAGAAAACTAGAAAAAATAAAAATACCGATAAGTATATTATCTCAAGAAAGAAGAAGAGAGGTATTAATTAATTATGAGTAGATCAGTATGGAAAGGTCCTTTTGTTGAGTTAAGTTTAATGAAAAAAGTGCAAAAGCATAAAGACCAAAATATTAAAAAACCAATCAAAACTTGGTCAAGAAAATCAACAATTATTCCAGAATTTATTGGAATGACCTTTGAAGTGCATAATGGAAAAAAATTCTTCCCAGTGACTATTACAGACGAAATGATTGGACATAAATTAGGAGAATTTTCCGCAACAAGACAATTCTTCGGACATACACCAGCTGACAAAAAAGCTGCTCCGGCTACTGAAAAAAAAGATGACAAAAAATAAAGATTTAAATCAAGTTAAGGCAATTTACAGGAACTTAAGATCAAGTCCGCGTAAAATTAATAATATATTAAAAAGCATTAGAGGAAAGAATGCTAATGTAGCAATGAGAGATTTGGAATTTACAGACAAAAGAGTAGCTAGCGAGATTAAAAAAACTTTAAAATCAGCAATAGCTAATGCTGAGAATAATAATCAATTAGACATAGATAATTTGATTGTTAAAGAGGCTTACGTTGGAAAAGGAATTACACTTAAACGTTTTATGCCTAGAGCAAGAGGTAGATCTGCAGGAATTAAAAAACATTTTTCTAATTTAACAATCATTGTTTCAGAAAACAAAAAAGCTCCGGTGGAGGCCACTAAATAATGGGTCAGAAAGTAAATCCAATTAGCTTTAGATTAAGCATTAATAAAAACTGGGATTCAATGTGGTTTGCTAAGAAGAAAGAATATGGCCAATATTTAATCGAAGACTTTAAAATTAGAGAATATATTCATAAAAATCTTAAAAATTCCGGAATTTCAAAAATCTTTATCGAAAGACCAACAAAAAAATGTATCGTAACAATATTTACATCAAGACCTGGTTTTGTAATTGGAAAAAAAGGTTCTGATATAGATAAAATTAAAAGCAATCTTAATAAAATTTCAAGTTCAGAAGTTTCAGTAAATATAAAAGAAATCAGAAAACCAGAGTTAGATGCTTATTTAGTTGCAGAAAACGTAGCTCAGCAACTTGAAAAACGAATTGCATATAGAAAAGCAATGAAAAGAGCGATGCAATCAACTCTTAGATTAGGCGCTAAAGGAATTAAAATTACCGTTGCTGGAAGATTAGCTGGAACAGAGATTGCAAGAACAGAATGGTTAAGAGAAGGTAGTATTCCGCTTCATACATTAAGAGCTGACGTTGATTATGGAGAAGCAGAAGCAGAAACTACTTATGGAATTATTGGTGTAAAAGTTTGGATTTATAAAGGCATCGTGTTTGAAAAAGATAAAAAAAAAATTGATGATGCTGAAACTAAAAATATAAACGAGAAAGAAAATGTTACAGCCAGCTAGAACAAAATATAGAAAAGCTTTTAAGGGAAAAATTCATGGTGTTGCTACACGTGGAGCCGAGTTGAACTTTGGATCATTTGGATTAAAAGCAACTGAACCTAATAGAGTAACTTCAAAGGAAATTGAAGCTGCAAGAGTTGCTTTAACTAGACACATGAAAAGAGCGGGCAGAGTTTGGCTTAGAATTTTCCCAAATATTCCAGTAACAAAAAAACCAATAGAAGTTAGAATGGGTAAAGGCAAGGGTGGACTAGAGTATTACGTATTTAGAGTTAAACCAGGTAGAATTATTTTTGAAATCGATGGTGTTGACGAGATAGTAGCAAAAGAGGCTTTTGAAAGAGCTAAGGCAAAATTATCTATCAAGACCAAAATGGTTAAAAGATTAGGAACACAATAATGAAAACTAAAGAAATAAAAAAACTAACGCAGGATCAATTGTTTTCTGAATTAGAAAAATTGAAAAAAGAGCAATTTAATATTCGTTTTAAGAAAAAAAATGGACAAGTAACAAATACAGCTTCTATTAAAACTAATAGACGCTCTATTGCTACAGTTAAAACTTTTATTAATTTAAACAGAGCTAAATAATGGTTAAGAGAATTTTAAAAGGAAAGGTAGTTAGTGATAAAAGTAACAAAACAATTGTTGTTGAGGTTAGCAGAAGATTTGTTCATCCAAGATATAAAAAAGTAATGATAACTTATAAAAAATATCATGCGCACGATGAAAAAAATAAATCAAAAGTTGGAGATATGGTTTCTATTGTAGAAAGCAAACCAATTTCTAAACTTAAACGCTGGACAGTTGTTGGAGGTGATAAATAAATGATTCAAGTGCAAACAGAATTATTTGTTGCTGATAATACGGGAGCTCGAAAAGTAGAGTGTATTAAAGTGTTAGGTGGATCTAAAAGAAGATATGCGACAATAGGTGATATTATTGTTGTTTCAATTAAAGACGCTATTCCAAAAGGAAAAGTAAAAAAAGGAGATGTTCATAAGGCTGTAATCGTTAGAACAAGAAAAGAAATTAAAAGATTAGATGGCACTTCTATAAAATTTGATGCCAATGCTGCAGTTTTAGTGCAGCCAAATGGGGAGCCTATTGGAACAAGGATTTTTGGACCAGTAACTAGAGAATTAAGAAATAAAAACTTTATGAAAATAATTTCTTTAGCACCGGAGGTACTATGATTAAATTAAAAATTAAAAAAGGAGATAACGTTAAAGTTATTACAGGAGACGATAAAGGAAAAACAGGAAATGTAATTAAAGTATTCCCTGACGTTAGAAAAGTTTTAGTTAAAGGTATTAATGAAAAGAAAAAACATCAAAAACCAACAAGAGAAAAAAAAGGCGGAATTATTACTATTGAAAGACCAATTGACATATCAAACGTTGTTAAATTATCTGACGCAAAAGTTGAGAAAAAAGTAGCAAAAAAGGAAGTAGCAAAAAAGACTGTAAAAGAAGAAAAACCGAAAACAAAGAGTAAAAAATGAAATTAGTGCCTAGATTAAAAGAGAAGTACATAAAAGAAATAGTTCCTACTTTATGTAAGAATTTGTCTTTTAGTAATAAAATGCAAGCTCCTAAATTAGTTAAAATTGTTTTAAATATGGGTCTTGGATTAGATGGAACTGATAACAAAATTTTAAAAAGCGCTGAAGATGACCTTTCTGCTATTGCAGGTCAAAAAGCTCAAGTTACAAAATCTAGAAAATCAATTTCTAATTTTAAAACAAGAGTTGGAATTCCTTTAGGTTTAAAAGTTACTTTAAGAAAAGATCAAATGTATTTCTTTTTAGATCGTTTAGTAAACATTGCATTGCCAAGAATTAAAGACTTTAGAGGTTTAAATCCTAATAGTTTTGATAGCGAAGCAAATTATAGCTTTGGAGTAAAAGAGCACATTATATTTCCAGAAGTTAACTTTGATAAGGTAGATAAAATTAGAGGCCTAGATATTACTGTTGTGACAACTGCAAAAACTAAAGAGCAAGCTAGAATGTTACTTGATAGTTTTAATTTTCCATTTGCTAAAGTTGGAATATTTTCAGCGGATAAGAAAAAAGTTAAAAAAGATGAAGATAACGAAAAAGGCAAAGATAAAGAAAAAAATAAGGAGTTAAATTAAATGGCAAAAAGAAGTTCTATCGAGCGTAATTTAAAACGAGTAAAAATGGCTAAGAGATTTGAAAACAAAAGATCTAAGCTTAAAAAAATTATTATGAACAAAACTTTATCTTTGAATGAGAGATTTTTAGCTAGTTTAAAGCTTTCAAAAGTTCCAAGAAATTCAGCGAAAAACAGAGTTAAAAATAGATGTGAAATAACTGGAAGATCACGTGGTTATTATAGAAAATTAAGAATGTCGAGAATTGCACTTAGAAAATTTGCTTCTAGCGGGAAGATTCCAGGCATGACGAAAGCTAGCTGGTAAGGAGGAAATATGAAAATTACAGATCCAATAGGCGATATGATTACAAGAATAAGAAACGGACAAATGCGTGGTTTAAAAAAAGTTTCAGTTCCTGGTTCTAAATTAAGAAAAGCTGTTCTAGATGTTCTTCAAAAAGAAGGTTTTATCCAAGAATATACTGTCTCAAAAGACAAAAGTTTTGAAACAATAGAGATTAATTTAAAATATATGTACGGCGATCCAGTTATCAAAGAGATTGAAAGAGTTTCAAGACCAGGAAGAAGAATTTACTCTAGATCAGATAGTATTCAAAAAATCCAAAATGGATTAGGAATATCTATTATTTCAACTTCAAAAGGAATTTTTTCTGATAACGAGGCTAGAGAAAAAAAACTAGGTGGGGAGGTCCTTTGTAAGGTTTCTTAATAATATATGTCAAAAATTGGAAAAACACCTATTACATTACCATCTGGAGTTACTGTTAAAGTAGAGAATAATAAAGTTATTATTCAGGGTGCAAAAAGTAAAAAAGAATTAGTTGTAGATCAGGGTATTTTAAAAGTAATAGTTGCAGACAATAAAGTTTCTCTTGAGCCCGTTGATAAAAAAAATGCAAACAAACTTACTTGGGGATTGCATAGAAGTTTAATTAATAACAGTATTATTGGAGTATCAAAAGGTTTTGAAAAAGATTTAAAACTTACAGGGGTTGGTTTTAGAGCTGCTCTGCAAGGTAAAAAAATTATTTTTCAATTAGGATTTAGCCATGACGTACATTACGATATTCCAGAAGGCATTGAAGTTGTGATAGACAAACAAACAGCAATAAAAGTTAAAGGAATTGACAAAGAATTAGTAGGAAAAGTATGCGCTGATATTAAATTTTTAAAACCAGTCGAACCTTACAAAGGAAAAGGAATAACTTCTTCTGATCAATTTGTTTTAAGAAAAGAAGGTAAAAAGAAATAATTATGGCTAGCGATATTAAAAGACAGAGTAGAATTAGAGGAAAAATGAAAAAGTACAATCCTACAGGATTGCGTCTTACTGTTTTTAGATCTTTAAAAAATATTTACGCTCAAGTTATTGATGATGCTAAAAATCAGACTCTAGTTTCAGCATCTTCAGTCGAAAAAGCTATGGATAAGAAGAAAAAAATGGAATTATCAGTAGAAGTTGGGAAATTAGTAGCAAAAAGAGCTTTGGAAAAAGGAATTAAAGAGGTTTATTTTGACAGAGGTAGATATAAGTACCATGGTCGTATTAAAGCAGTAGCAGACTCTGCTAGAAAAGAAGGATTAAAATTTTAATTTATGAACACTCAATCAGAACTTAAAGAAAAATTAGTTGCTATAAACCGAATTACTAAAGTAGTAAAAGGTGGAAGAAGATTTGGATTTGCAGCACTGGTTGTTGTCGGTAATCAAAAGGGCTTAGTAGGTTATGGACATGGTAAAGCAAAACAAGTTCCAGATGCAATTAAAAAAGCATCAGAAGAAGCAAAAAGTTCATTAGTTAAAATTCCATTAAGAGAAGGAAGAACAATACATCACGACACTTATGGCAAAAGTGGAGCTGGAAAAGTTCTTCTTAGAAGTGCCCCGGCTGGAACAGGAATTATTGCTGGAGGAGCTATCCGAGCAATATGCGAAATGTTAGGCATGCAAGATGTTGTTGCCAAATCAATTGGTTCATCAAATCCATACAACGTTGTTAGAGCATGTATGTTGGCTTTGACAAAACAAAGATCTCCTAAAGACATATCTATACTTCGTGGAAAAAAAATTAGTGAAGTTGTAGCGAGAAGATAAAATTATGAAATTAAATACATTAAATATTTCTCTTTATAAAAAAGGAAAAAGATACGGTAGAGGAATAGGTTCTGGAAAAGGAAAGACTGCTGGGCGTGGTGTTAAAGGTCAGAAAGCAAGATCTGGTGTATCTATTAAAAGTTTTGAAGGAGGTCAAATGCCTCTTTATAGAAGACTTCCCAAAAGAGGTTTTAATGCGATTATAAAGAAACATTCTTATGATCAAATGATTATTAACTTAAATGACATTCAGCATTTAATAGAGAAGAAGAAATTAGATATAACTTCTAAAGTTACATTAGACAGTCTTAGAAAAGTTAAAAATATTAAGAATAATTTTAAGAAATTAAAAATTTTAGGTAACGGTGAAATTAAATCAAAAATACAAATAGAGGCACATCAAATCAGCGCATCTGCTAAAACTAAAATTGAAAAAGCAGGCGGTAGCGTTAATTTATTGAAACAGGCAGAGGCTAAATAGTTTTTATGTCTAGTTCTTTTGCGTCAGTTGACTCATTTAAGTCAAATTCATCTTTAGACGATCTTAAAAGAAGAATTTTTTATACTTTATTTATTTTAATTGTTTATAGATTTTGTACATACGTTCCTTTGCCAGGAATCGACGCACAGGCATTAAAAGGATTGATATCCAACAATCAAAGATCATTACTAGGAATGTTTAATCTTTTTGCAGGAGGAGCCGTATCGAGAATGGCTATTCTTGCATTAGGAATTATGCCTTACATTTCTTCATCTATTATTATTCAATTATTAACTGGAGTTACGGATTATTTTAAAAATTTAAAAAACTCAGGAGAAATTGGTAGAAGAAAAATTACTCAATACACTAGATATGGAACAGTTCTTTTGGCATTGGTTCAAGGATACGGGGTAGCTGTTAGTTTAGAAAATTCACAGGGAATTGTTTTAGAAGCAGGATTTTATTTTAGATTAGTCACTACAATAACGTTGTTAACAGGAACAATGCTTTTAATGTGGCTTGGAGAACAAATTACCGCAAGAGGTATTGGCAATGGTATTTCATTAATTATCTTTGCAGGAATTGTTGCTGAAATTCCAGGAGCATTAGCTTCTACTTTTGAGTTAGGAAGAACAGGTGCTATTTCTGCTGGAGCAATAATACTTATTATAACTATTCTTATTGCTGCTATTTATTTTATTGTTTTTGTAGAACGTGCTCAAAGAAAAATTTTAATTCATTATCCTAAAAGACAAGTAGGGAATAAATTATATGGAGGAGACGCCTCTCATCTTCCATTAAAAGTTAATACAGCAGGAGTTATTCCAGCAATTTTTGCATCAGCACTTTTAATTTTGCCGATTACTATTTCTAACTTTACATCTTCTTCAAATGAAATTGTTGTTGGAATTACCTCTATGCTTGGTCAAGGGAAACCTTTGTATATGATTATTTATGCTACAGGGATAATCTTTTTCTCATTTTTTTACACTTCAATAATTTTTAACCCTAAAGAAACAGCAGAAAATTTAAGAAAGTATGGTGGATTTGTTCCTGGAATAAGACCCGGAGAACAAACTGAGCAATTTATAGATCAATTACTTTTAAAATTAACAGTAATTGGATCTTTATATTTAGTAGTAATTTGTTTGTTACCAGAATTTATTATTGCGAATTACCCAATACCATTTTATTTAGGAGGCACTTCACTTCTTATTGTTTCAGTAGTTGCAATGGATACAGTTGCGCAAGTACAAACTAGATTAATGAGTCAGCAATACGAAAGTCTTATTAAAAAAACAAAGTTTAATCGTTAATGAATCTTGTAATTTTTGGCCCTCCAGGCGCTGGAAAAGGTACTCAATCAGCAAAATTAGTTAAAGAATTTAATTTATTTCAACTGTCTACAGGTGACTTGCTTAGAGATGAAGTAAGTAAAAAAACTGAATTTGGAAATAAGATTGAAGAAATTATGAAATCAGGAGGTTTAGTTTCTGATGAAATTATTAATAATTTAATTGAAAATAAAATTTCTAATCCAGAATATAAAAATCGAATTATTTTTGATGGCTTTCCAAGAAATCTTGAGCAAGCAAAAAGTTTGGATAATTTGTTAAAAAAAATATAATCAACAAATGAGTCTGGCTCTTAATTTAAAAGTTGATAATCAAATTTTAGTAAAAAGGATTACTGGTAGAGTCACATGTTCAGTATGTAACAAAACATTTAATACTTTTTTCGATCCACCAAAAACTTGCGACTTAAAAGATTGCGGGCAAAGAAAACTTATTACTAGATCAGATGATAATGAAGAGACAATTGTAAAAAGATTAAAAACTTATGATGAAAAAACTTTTCCAGTCTTAGATTATTACTTAAAAAAAGGAATAATGAAAAATATAGACGGAATGCAGGAAATTAATGCAATAAGTGATCAATTATTTACAATAATCCGTGCCGTACGCAGTTGACTTTGATAGCTTGATTCATATAATCGCATTTTTTCAAAAAATAAATTTTTAATTTATGGCTCGTATAGCTGGAGTAAATATTCCTCAAAACAAAGTTGTTAAATCAGCTCTTACTTACATTCATGGCATTGGTGATAAAACAGCTAATGATATTTGTAATGAATTAAAAATTGACAAAAATAAAAGAACAAACGCTCTTACAGATGATGAAGTTTTAAAGATTAGAGAATTTATTGATAGTAAATATTCAGTTGAAGGAGATCTTAGAAGAAATGTATCTTTAGATATTAAAAGATTAAAAGATTTAGGAACTTACAGAGGCTCAAGACATAGAAAAAGACTT
Source organism: alpha proteobacterium SCGC AAA280-P20 (assembly GCA_000371845.1). Classification (GTDB taxonomy): domain Bacteria; phylum Pseudomonadota; class Alphaproteobacteria; order Pelagibacterales; family Pelagibacteraceae; genus Fontibacterium; species Fontibacterium universale. The sequence continues at coordinate 47,403 of AQUE01000001.1, read as the reverse complement.
CCGGTTAGAGGACAGCGAACACATTCCAATGCAAGAACAAGAAAAGGTAAGGCTATTGCAATTGCAGGAAAAAAATTAACTAGTATGAAATAATTCAATGGCTGAAGATAAAAATATTAAAGATAAAAAAACAAAATCAGATGGTGCTGCAGCACCAGTAAAAGATTCTAAACAAGAAGCTGGTGGCATTAAAAAAAAATTAAAAGTTAAGAAAAAAGAAAAGAAAAACGTCATAAACGGAAATGTTTATGTAAATGCAACTTTTAATAATACAATCGTTACGATAACAGATAAGCAAGGAAATGTAATTTCATGGTCATCTGCAGGATCAAAAGGATTTAAAGGATCAAGGAAATCAACCCCATATGCGGCTCAAGTTGCAGCTGATGATGCAGCCGGCAAAGCTTTAGAGTATGGATTAAAAAATATTACAGTTGAGGTTAAAGGACCTGGTTCAGGTCGAGAAACTGCTCTTAGAGCATTGCAGGCTAGAGGTTTTAAAATTACCTCTATTAAAGATATGAGTCCGATGCCACATAATGGTTGCAGGCCTCCAAAGAAAAGACGCGTTTAATAATAACTAAATAGGAGAAGTAACTTGATAGACAAAAATTGGAAAGAACTTATAAAACCATCAAAATTAAACATCACTCAAAGTGATGATAAAAAACATGCCAAAATTATTGCTGAACCTTTGGAAAAAGGTTACGCCTTAACTTTAGGTAATGCATTAAGAAGAGTTTTGTTGTCTTCAGTTCAAGGCACAGCTGTAACAGCTATCCAAATTGATGGAGTGTTACATGAGTTCTCATCAATCGACGGTGTAAGAGAAGATGTTACCGATATCGTTCTTAACGTTAAAGCTTTAGCTTTAAATTTAAAGACTTCTGGACCAAAAAAATTAATTTTAGATGCAAAAGGACCTGGTGAGATTAAAGCAAAAATGATCACTCCAAATTCAGACATTGAAATATTAAATCCTGACTTAGTTATTTGTAACTTAGATGAAAAAACTAAATTTCACATGGAATTAACAGTAAATACTGGAAAAGGTTATGTCCCTGCAGATAGAAATAAAGCTAGCAATTCTCCATTAGGATTAATAGCAATTGATGCGGTTTTTAGCCCAGTTAAGAGAGTTTCTTATAACGTCTCTAATGCAAGAGAAGGACTAACGTTAGATTATGATAAATTAACTATGGAAGTTGAAACAAATGGATCTGTAACCGCAGAAGATTCTGTTGCCTTCGCAGCTAGAATTTTACAAGATCAATTGGCAATGTTTGTAAACTTCGATGAACCTGTTGCAACAATCCAGGAGAAAAAACCTTCTGAACCAGAGTTTAATAGAAACTTACTTAGAAGAGTTGACGAATTAGAGCTTTCCGTTAGATCAATGAATTGTCTGAAAAATGACAATATTATTTATATTGGAGATTTAGTTCAAAAGAGTGAAAGCGAAATGCTAAGAACTCCTAATTTCGGAAGAAAATCATTAAATGAAATTAAAGAAGTTCTTACAACAATGTCATTATATCTTGGAATGGAAGTTCCAAATTGGCCACCAGAAAATATTGCTGAACTTTCAAAAAAATTAGAAGATAACTATTAATAATAATGAGACACAAAATTGCTCATAGAAAATTAAACAGAACTTCAGAGCACCGTAAGGCTTTGTTTAAAAATATGCTTAATTCTTTAATTAAGCACGAGCAAATTAAAACGACTTTACCTAAAGCAAAAGAATTAAAGCCATTAATTGATAAGGTCATTACTATCGGAAAAAAGAAAGATTTATCAGCCAGAAGATCTTTAATATCAAAATTACAAGATGAAGATTCGGCAGAAAAGTTAATTACAGTTTTGTCTAAGAGATATGAAAATAGAAAAGGCGGTTATTCTAGAATTATTAGAACAAGAAACCGTTTTGGTGACAACTCAACAATGGCATACATTGAATTAGTAGACAAAGATTTTAATGCAAAAGGACAAGATTCAGGTCCAGTTCAAAAAAAACCTGAGCAGCCAAAGGAAGAAGCTCAGCAGTTAAGCAAGTAAACAATTAATGAAGTCTTACTTATTAATTGCATTATTTGGAGCTTTTGGAACATTAGCAAGATTTTCAGTTATACAAATTACTCCAAAAATATTTCAAACTATTTTTCCGGTTGGAACTCTTACAGTTAATTTATTAGGCTGTTTTTTAATTGGTTTAGTTTCTGGTATACTTGATACAAAATTTTTAACTATTGATGATAATTTTAAAAATTATATCACTATTGGCTTTTTAGGTGGGTTCACAACATTTTCTTCCTTCTCTCAAGATTTTTTTAATCTTATTAATAGTTCAAATTATTTATTAGCTTTTATATATATTTTTATTTCAGTTTTTTGTGGATTACTGATGTTTTATTTAGGAGATAAGTTTATTCACATTATTTCATAATGGAACCTAAACATGTTTTTAAAATTGAAGAAGATTTTGAAAATATACGTCTAGATAAGTGGTTTAAAAAGAAAGTAAAACCATTACCTCAGTCACTTATTGAAAGAACTTTAAGAAAGGGGAAGATCCTTGTTAACGGAAAAAGGGTTAAGAGTTCTTATAAAATCCAGTTAAATGACGAAATTAAGATTTATGCTGACATTGATAATGACGACAAAATAATTAAAAAGAAATTCTCATATCTGCCTTCAAAAAAAGATTATGATTTAATCAAGAATAATATTTTATTTGAAAATGAGCACTATTTTGTTCTGAACAAACCTTATAATCTAGCCGTGCAATCAGGGACGAAAACAGGAAAAAATATTTTTGATATATTAAAAAATCATTCAGAGACCGAATATCCAACGCCTCATTTGGTACATAGATTAGACGCTGAAACAACTGGAATTTTAATTATTAGCAAAACCCATAAGAGTGCAAAATTTTTTTCAGAATCTTTTAAAAATCAAAGTATCAAAAAAAATTATTTGGCTGTTGTTGATGGAGTTTTAATAGATAAGAGCGGTACTTTAAAAAATGAACTTAGTTATGTTGAAAATAATAAAGAAAAAATACATTTATCAATTACCAATTATAAAGTTATTTCTGAGTCAAAAGACTATTCATTATTATTACTAAATCCTGAGACAGGAAGAAAACATCAATTGAGAAGACAGTTAAGTTTTATCAAACATCCTATTTTAGGAGAAAAAAAGTACACAAATAAAGGCTTAAATAAATCTAAAGATCTTCATTTAATGCTTCATGCTTATAAAGTTGAGTTTTTAATAAATAGTAAAAGAATAATACACCATGCCGAACCATCTTTATATTTTCAGAATTTTTGTAAGGAACAAGAATTAACTTACGAATTAAATAATTTATAAAAATTTTCTTTTATTGAGTTATTAATCTTTTCATCATTTGGAATTTTACATAAATCAGAAATATTAATAATTCCTTTACTCGATATTCCACAGGGAACTATTCCTCGATAGTCAGATTTTTTGACATTAATATTTAAAGAGAAGCCGTGATAAGCAATCCATTTCTTAACCTTGATTCCAATTGCTGCAATTTTGTTTTCTTCATTATTTTTTTTTATCCAGATCCCTATATTTTTAGGATCTGCAAATGACGAAATATTAAAATCTTTAAGAATGGCAATAATCCATTTTTCAACATTACGAACAAATTTTTTAATTTCTTTTTCACGCTTATTAAGATTAATGACAAAATAAACAATTTTTTGTCCAGGACCATGATAGGTGAATTTTCCGCCACGATTTGTTTCAACTACAGGAAACAAGTTAGGTATCAATAAATCGTCATCAGATGCGCTTATACCTTTTGTATAAACTGAATCGTGTTCTAATATCCAAATAATCTCATCCTCTATATTGGCCTGAACTTTTTCTACCTTTTCCTCTAAAAATTTCATCGCTTCTTTATAAGGAACAGGTTTGTGTGATATTTTAATTTCCATTAAAAGTTATCTATCAATCTTACACCATTTAAATAGTAAGCAAGAAATACTCTTGTATTTATTGAAGGTTTATTAGTTTTTTTTAATTTTTTTAAATTAAAAGCAGATAAATAATCTACTTTATCAGCACCAAATTCTTTTATTTTTTTTAAAAAGAATATGTTTTTTTTAGATTTAATAATTTGATTTTTATTCCTTTTTAAAAAACTTATTATTTTTCCAGCGATTATTAATGATCTTTCGTTTAAAAGTTTATTTCTAGAAGATAAAGCGACACCATTTCTAGCTCTAATAGTATCACAAGGCACAACTTTTATTTTTGAATTAGTGTTCTCTAAATATTTTTTAATAATAATTAATTGCTGGTAATCTTTTTTTCCGAGGAAAAGATAAGTAGTTTTTATATGACTTAACAATCTTTTGACTACTTCTATAACCCCCTCAAAATGTCCTGGTCTAAATTTACCTTCCATATAATTTTTAAAATAATGTATCTTATTTTTTATAATGATTTTTTTTTCAGGATAAATGTCTTTTTTTTGCGGTAAATAAACGTAGTCAACTTTATTTTTTTTACAAATATTCAAGTCTTTAAGAATAGTTTTAGGATATTTTTTAAAATCTTTTTTATTATTAAATTGGAGTGGATTCACAAATATACTAACTATCGTTAATAATTTTTTCTTTTTAGATTTTCTAATTAACGAGACATGTCCATCATGTAAGCATCCCATAGTCGGGATAAAGCCAATTTTTTTTTTATTTAGTAACTCGGCAGTTATTTTATTTGCTGTTTTAATTATTTTCATTTAAGAAATTAACTATAATATTTAATGATAAAAGAAGCGATAATACCATTAGCTGGTTTAGGCACAAGACTTCTACCATTTAGCAAAATACTTCCAAAAGAACTATTGCCTCTAGGAAACAAAACTATTTTGGAACATGTTTTGGACGAATGTTTGGAAGCAGGTATTAAAAAAATCATTCTTGTTACTTCGAAAAGAAAAAAGATAATTAAGGATTATCTTTATCCAGATCCTTATTTATTAAATTATTTAAAAAAAAAGAATGATAATAAATCAATCCAGAAACTTAGAATTTTAGATCGTTACAGAAATAAAATTAAATTTGTTTATCAAAATTCTCCAAAAGGTCTTGGAGACGCAGTATTAGTAGCAAAATCAGCAATTAAAGATAAATTTTTTCTTTTGGTCTTGCCAGACGATATAATTGTTAATGAAAACTGTTCAAAAAAAATGATTAATATTCATAATAAATATCATTCTTCAGTTATAGCTTCTAAAAAAGTAAATAGTACTGAAGTATCAAGGTATGGAATTATAAAATATTCAAAAAAAATTAATAATAATTTATTTATTAGTGATGTAGTTGAAAAACCCAGTTTAATAAATTCGCCATCAAATTATGCAATTATAGGAAGATATATTTTGCCAACTAAAATATTTTCTTCATTAAAAATAACAAAAAAAGGATCTTCTGGAGAAGTCCAGATTACAGATGCAATTAAACATTTAATTTATAATGATAATAAATTTGTTGGACATATTTTTTCCGGAACTTATTTAGACTGCGGAACTGTTAATGGGTATAATAATTCACTAAAGAAATTCTAATATGAAAATTTGTTTTATCGGAACAGGTTATGTTGGTTTGGTATCGGGCGTCTGCTTTTCTGATCTTGGTAATAATGTTATCTGCATTGACAAAGATAGAGAAAAATTAAGCAGGCTTGTAAATGGTGATATTCCAATATTCGAACCTGGCTTATCTGAATTAGTTAGAAAAAATTTAGACGCAGGTAGACTTAGTTTTTCTGATGATTTAATCGGCTCTATTAATAAATCAGATATTGTTTTTATAGCTGTAGGTACACCAACTGCAAAGGATGGTGTTTCGGCAGATCTTAGCCAAGTATTCTCAGTTGCTCAATTAATTTCAAAAAAAATTAAAAGTCATAAAATTATTGTTACAAAATCTACAGTACCCATTGGAACAGGAGATAAAATTGAAAAAATTTTAAATAAAAATAAAAAAAATGGATTATTTACAATTGTTTCTAATCCTGAGTTTCTAAGGGAAGGAGAGGCTATAAAGGACTTTAAGTATCCTGATCGTGTAGTTATTGGTGCCAACGATAAAAAAGTAATAAAAATATTTAATGAGTTATATCGTCCTATAGTTAACAAAGGAGCAGCCTTTGTTTCTTCTTCAAGAAGAGCCGCAGAACTTATAAAATACGCATCTAATGCTTTTTTAGCTACTAAAATTAGTTTTATAAATGAAATTGCAAATTTATGTGAAAAAGTTCATGTCAATGTTGATGATGTAGCCCTTGGTATTGGGCTTGATAAAAGAATAGGCTCGAGATTTTTAAGAGCAGGACCCGCATATGGCGGATCTTGTTTTCCAAAAGACACCAAGGCTTTAGCAAAGGTTGGCAAGCATCACAATTCACCTCTTTCTATTGTTAATGCAGTTATTAATTTTAATGAAAAAAGAAAAAAAGATATCGAAAACAATATTTACAGAATCTTACATAACAAAATTAAAAATAAAACTATTTGCTTTTTAGGAGTAACATTTAAAGCAAATACTGATGACTTAAGAGATTCTTCAGCAATAAATTTAATATCTAAATTTATTAAAAAAGGAGCGAAGATTAACTATTACGAGCCATCAGGAACTAAAGAAATTTTGGATAAACAAAAAAATGTGAATTATTTTGATGATTTATATTCTGCAACCAAAAATGCAGACTTGATTATAATTCATACAGAGTGGGATGAATTTAAAAATTTAAATTTTTCTAAAATGAAAAACAATAATAAAAAAATCACTATATATGATCTAAGAAATTTATACGATAGCAAGTCTTTTAATAATAAAAACAATATTACTTATTATTCTATTGGCAGACCAGTAAATGCCTAAAGTACTTATAAAGTTAAAAAAAAGTAAGACTCAAGTTAAAATTAAAAAACCTAATTTTTATGAAGTTATTCTTTTAAATGATGATTTTACAACGATGGAATTTGTTGTTAAAGTTTTACAATTATTTTTTAATATGACCAAGCTAACAGCTAATAAAATTATGCTTAAAATTCACAATGAGGGTAGCGCTGTTTGTGGAGTTTATCCTTATGAAGTTGCCGAGACTAAAGTTATGCAGGTTATAAATTTTGCAAAACAAAATCAGTATCCTTTAAAATGTATTATGAAAAAATCTAATTAAATGGCCACATTTACTAAATCTTTAGAGCAGGCAATTTCTCAAGCCTTTAAATTTGCAACTGAAAAAAAACATCAGTATGTAACTTTAGAACACTTGCTACTTGCTTTAACAGATGAAACCGATGCTCGTAATGTTATGAAAGCATGTAACGTAGATGTTGATTTGTTAAATGAAAATTTAGAATTTTACATTGATAATGAGTTAGAAAATATAGTTACTTCAGATACTAAATTAGAACCTCAGCCTACAGCAAGCTTTCAAAGAGTTATTCAAAGATCTATTGTTCATGTTCAATCTTCAGGTAAGAATGAAGTTACGGGAGCAAATATATTAGTTGCATTATTTGCGGAAAGAGAAAGTCATGCTACTTTTTTTTTACAAGAACAGGAGGTTACACGTTACGATGTAGTTAATTTTATCTCTCATGGAATTACTAAAGTTGATAATTTTGCCTACGGTGGATCTTTTGACAGCACATCAACACAAAACAATAATAAAGCAGCCACCAATTCACCTTTAGAAACGTATTGTGTTAATTTAAATAAGAAAGCTGAACAAAATAAAATAGATCGTTTAATTGGAAGAACAGTTGAAGTGGACCGTTTAGCTCAAATTTTATGCAGGAGAACTAAAAATAATCCGTTATTAGTAGGAGATCCTGGCGTTGGAAAAACAGCAATCGTCGAAGGTCTTGCTTTAAAGATTTTTAATAATGAAGTTCCTGACGTTTTAAAATCTCATGTAATTTTCTCTCTCGATATGGGGACATTAATTGCAGGAACTAGATACAGAGGAGATTTTGAAGAGCGTCTTAAATTAATTATTAAGGAAATAGAAAAAAATAGAAATTATATTTTATTTATTGATGAGATTCACACATTAGTAGGAGCAGGATCAACATCTGGCAGTTCAATGGATGCTTCTAATATGCTTAAGCCTGCTTTACAGTCAGGAAATATAAGATGCATAGGATCAACAACCTATAATGAATATAGATTATTTTTTGAAAAAGACAGGGCTTTGCAAAGACGATTTCAAAAAATAGATGTGCCAGAACCTACAATAGATGAAGCTTATAAAATTATGTATGGCATTCGATCAAAATATGAAAAATTCCATAATGTTAAATTTACTGATGCTGCAATCAAAGCGTCTGTAGATTTGTCGAGTAAATATATAGGTAATAAAAAACTGCCAGATAAATCAATTGATATTATAGATGAATTAGGTTCTTCAGAAGTTTTAAAGCCTGAAAATCAAAGAAAAAAAATATTAGACGTTGAGGATATTGAAAGAATAGTTTCTCAAATTACAAAAATTCCAGAAAAGAATATTTCTGTTAATGACAGAATGTATTTAAAAGATTTAGATAAAAATTTAAAAAGAGTTATTTTTGGACAGGATCTTGCAATTGATAGTCTTGTATCTTCAATAAAACTATCAAGATCTGGTTTAAGAGATAGCAATCGTACTATTGGCAACTATATGTTTTCAGGCCAGACAGGAGTTGGGAAAACAGAACTTGCAAAACAACTTGCAAAAGTTCTCGGTATAGAACTTATTCGTTTTGATATGTCAGAATATATGGAAAGACATTCGGTTTCTAAATTGATTGGTGCCCCACCAGGATATGTTGGTTTTGATCAAGGAGGATTGCTTTCTGAAAAAGTTGATAAAAATCCTTATGCAGTACTTTTAATTGATGAAATAGAGAAGGCTCATCCAGATGTTTATAATGTTTTGTTACAAATTATGGATTATGGAAAATTAACAGATCAAAATGGTAAAAAAATTGATTTTAGAAATATAATTTTAATTATGACAACGAATGCTGGAGCAGAAGATTTGCAAAAATCTCAGATAGGATTCAACAAAAGTATTAATAAAGATGGTGATTTAGAATCTATTAATAAGATATTTTCGCCTGAATTTAGAAATAGATTAGATTCTATTGTTCAATTTAATATTTTGAACAAGGATACTGTTAAAAAAATTGTTGAAAAATTCGTTATTGAACTTGAAACTCAGTTAGGAGAAAGAGAAGTTATTATTAATTTAACTGATAGAGCTAGTAACTTAATTTCAAAATTAGGTTTTGACGAAAAAATGGGTGCCAGACCACTAAATAGAGTTATTGATGAAAAAATTAAGAAACCTTTAGCAGATGAACTCATTCATGGTAAATTAGTAAATGGGGGTCATGTTTTGGTAGATGCTAAAAACGATATTCTTGTTTTTGAAATTAATAAAATTGAAAAAACATCAAAAAAACCAGTTAGTAAAACAGTGCAATAAATATGTTTGGTTTATTTTCAAGTAAAACAAAAAAAATAGAAGAAAAATTATCTAAACTTGCAATTGAAATAGCCGTTATTCAGAAAAATATTATTACTTATCAAAGTGAAAATAATTATAAAAACTTACATATAAGCAAAACTAAAGAATTAAACTCTCTTTATAACGAATTGGAAGCGGCTAAAGGAAAAGATTATCTAAATGATTTTATTCGTAAACTATCTAATGAATATAAGGAATCTGATCACATTTTGTCTAAAGCAGAGCAAAAAATTTTAGATAAAATTTTAATTGAATATAAAGTTAAAGTTAAAATTAAAGTTTAGTTAGTCTCAAAAATACTTTCAATTTCAACACATGCATTTAGAGGTAACGAATTACACCCAATTGCTATTCTGGAATGTAAATTTGTTGAAAATATTTTTGCGATCAAATCAGACGCGCCATTAATAACTTTTGCGTGATCTGCAAAATCATTTAAACAATTCACATAACCACTTATTCGAATGCAATTTTTCACTTTATTGAGATCGCCATTGCATGCATCTTTTAATTGTCCAAGAGCATTTAAAATTGCTATTTCAGCTGCTTTTTGGGCATTTTCTAAAGAAACTTCTTTCATGACTTTTCCAGTTATTATTTTTCCATCAGAAGTTATTGGAAGTTGTCCTGATATGTAAATAAGTTTTTCATACTTACTGAAAGCAGCGTAATTACCAACTGGTTTTGGAGGGGAAGGTATATTGATATTTATCTTTTTAATAATTTCTTCAATCTTATTCATCTTCAGCTTTAGTTTTTTTACTTTTCTTTTTAGTTTTTTTACCACTTTTAGATTCATCATAAGCAATTCTTGCAGCAATTAGCACTAGAGCTTCTTCCATAGAGATATTCTCAGGATCTTTATCGTCAGGAATTGTAGCATTTATTGTTTTGTATTTAATATAAGGGCCATATTGACCTTTCATAATTTTAACAGGTTTTTTATCTTCAGGATGTTCACCTAGATTTTTAATTTCATTTGAAGTTCTTCTGCCTGGTTTTGCTTCAGCAATTAAAGTAATTGCTCTATTCAATCCTAAAGAAAATATATCTTCAGGATTTTCTAAAGAAGCAGATTTATTTTCACATTTTACATAAGGTCCAAATCTTCCAACATTTAAAGTAATATCTTGTGTGTTTTCAGGATATTGGCCAAGCACTTTAGGAAGAGATGCCAAAAATTTACATTTATCTAAGTCTAATGAGTCTAAAGATATACCTTTAGGTATGGTTACGTTTCTAAGATTTTTTTCATCATTACCAATTTGTAGATAGGGGCCGAACCTACCCTTTTTTAAAACAATTTTTTCTTTATTATCAGTTTCTCCAAATACTTTTGGTTCAGCAAGAAAATCTTGCTCAGCAGCCTTTGCTCTAGATAAAGGTCTTGTAAATTTACATTCAGGATAATTTGAACAACCAATGAACGCTCCAAATCTTCCATTTTTTAAACTAAGTTTACCATTACTACAGTTTTTACATTTCTTAGAAATTTTTCCATTTTCATCTTTATCAAAAATAATATCTCCTAAACTTTCATTTAGTAAATCAAGCACAGCTCTTGTTCTTAATTCTTTTACTTCGTTGATATTTTTATAAAATTCTTTCCAAAAATTCTCTAAAACTTTAAGATATTCAATTTTCCCTGTAGTAATTTCATCTAAACTATCTTCAAGAGTTGCAGTAAAATTATAATCTACATATTTAGTAAATAATTTATCTAAGAAAGCTGTAATAAGTTTACCTCTGTCAGTTGGAATAAAGCGTTTTGTTATTAGTTCCACATAGTTTCTAGCTGATAAAACTGAAATAATACTTGCATAAGTAGACGGTCTTCCTATTCCAAGTTCTTCTAATTTTTTAACAAGGCTTGCCTCAGAAAATCTAGGAGGCGGTTCAGTAAAATGTTGTTCTGTATTAAATTTAGGATTTTCTAATTTTTCATTAATTTTTACTTCCGGTAGTATTTTTTGATCATTTTCTTCTTCTTTATCAACCTCATCTTCTTCTTTTACATCTTGGTATAATTTTAAAAAACCATCAAATACTTGAACAGATCCTGTTGCTCTAAAAGTAATTGATTTTGATTGATTTAATATCTCCAAGGTACATCTTTCGTATTCAGCATTTTCCATCTGAGAGGCAAGTGTTCTATTCCAGATAAGTTCATATAATCTTGCTTGATCTTTATCTAAAATAGATCTCATTTTCTCAGGAGTCCTTAAAATATCAGTTGGTCTAATTGCTTCGTGCGCCTCTTGAGCGTTTTTTGCTTTTTTACCTGAATAATTTTTAGCTTCACTTGGTAAATATTTTTTTCCAATCTCTTTATCAATATAATTTCTACATTCTTTAATAGCGTCTTGAGAAATGTTAGTTCCATCAGTTCTCATGTAGGTAATTAAACCAACAGTATCACCTTCAAAATCTATTCCTTGATAAAGTCTTTGAGCGATCTGCATTGTTCTTGATGCTGAAAAACCTAATTTTTTTGAAGCTTCTTGCTGCATAGTAGATGTTGTAAAAGGAGCGTACGGACTTCTTCGGTAAGGTTTTTTATCAATACTTGCAATGTTGAAGCTTTCTTTTTTTATCTGTTCTAAAACATTTTTAATTTCTTCTTCATTTTTAAATGAAAACTTTTCAATTTTATTTCCTTTAAAAGAATAAAGTTTGGCGTTTAATTCTTTTTTTTGTTGGGTTAAAAAAGTACACGTAAAAGTCCAATATTCTTGTGGTTTAAATAATTCAATATCATGCTCTCTATCGACAATAATTCTAAGAGCAACAGACTGAACCCTACCAGCGGATTTAGATCCTGGAAGTTTTGTCCAAAGAATAGGCGAGATGTTAAATCCAACTAAATAATCCAAAGCTCTTCTTGCCATGTAGGCATTAACTAATTCAGGATTAATATCTCTAGGATTGCTAATTCCATTTTCAACTGCTTTTTTAGTAATCTCGTTAAATACAACTCTTTCAAATTTTTTATCTTTAATTTTTTTATTTTCTTCTAAGATACATTTTAAATGCCAAGCAATAGCCTCTCCTTCACGATCAGGGTCTGTTGCTAAAATAATTCTATCAGCGTCAATTGCATAATCAGTGATTTCTTTTAAATGCTTCTTTGAACCCGGATCAATTTCCCAGATCATTTTAAAATCATGCTCTGTATCTACAGAACCATTTTTTGAAGGAAGATCTCTAACGTGTCCGTAGCTTGCTAAAACTTTATAATCTGAACCTAAATATTTATTAATTGTTTTTGCTTTAGCCGGACTTTCAACGATAACTAAATTCATAAGTTTTTAGAAAAAAGTAAGAACTGTCAAAATTTGTGACCTTTGTCAAATTTCGAAAAGAAATATACAAAAAAGTCTTTAATTACTTAGAAATTATCTTTTATTAAGGAAGTAATGTTTTGTCTATGTGTGAAGATTGAAGTGACAAAATAAAAGAAAATTAAAAAAAATATTTTTTGATCAAAGAAAATAAAAGCCGTAACTGTTACAACTAAATACCCTAATAATGCTGAAACGGCTGATATTCTAAAAATTGAAAGCATAATTAACCACGTAGTAATAAAAACAACTGATAAATAAAAATTGATTACCAGTAAGCTTCCTATAAATGTTGCAACTCCTTTTCCTCCTTTAAATTTTAGCCACACAGGAAAAATGTGAGCAAGAAAAACAATTACAGCTGCGTAGTAAGTTAGTTCGTTAAAATATTGGATTGTTAATAAAATAGATAAAGTTCCTTTAAGACCGTCTAGAAGAAGAGTTAGAACAGCAATAAATTTATTGCCTGTTCTTAAGACATTAGTTGCGCCAATGTTTCCAGATCCAATTTTTCTTACATCGCCCAAACCAGCAAGTCTTGTAAGAATTAAGCCAAAAGGTATTGAGCCTAATGTATAAGAGTAGAGTGTGACTATAAGTACGTCCATTAAGCCTCAAATACTAAATTTCCATTAATAAAAGTTTTTTCAACCTTACCTTGCATTTTTCTTTTCTCAATTGCTGTGTTTTTTGATTTTGATTTAATTTTTTCTTTTTCAATAACCCAAGGCTTATCAAGATTAACAACAGCTATGTCAGCGTCACTTCCAATTGATAAATTTCCAGCATTGATATTTAATATTTTCGCTGGATTGCAAGTTAACGCCTTTATAAGTGTTTTTAATTCGCAAGATTGATTGTGATAAAGTTCTAATGTCAGAGATAATAAAGTTTCAATTCCTGAAGCACCAGTTGCTGCTTGCTGAAACGGTAAACGTTTTGACTCTTCATCTTCAGGTTTGTGATCTGAAACAATAACATCGATTAATCCTTTTTTAACAGCATTGATTAAAGCTAGACGATCATTTTCAGTTCTAAGAGGAGGGGATAATTTTAAAAATGTTCTAAAATCTCCAATATCATTTTCATTTAATGATAAATTATTTATTGAAACGCCTGTTGTAAATTCTAATCCCTTTTTTTTATAATTTTCAATTACCGGAAGTGATGCTTTTGAAGACACAGTTGATATATGGTATCTGTTTTTATAAAGCTCTAGCAAACTCAAGTCTCTTTCTATAATAATTTTTTCAGCGATATCTGGTATTCCTTTTAATCCTAATCTTGTAGAAATCTCTCCTTCATTAATTGAACCATTAGCCGATAATTCGTTGTCTTGAGGAAATTGAATAATTAAGCTGTTTAAGTTTTTTGAATAATTAAATATTTTATCCATTACTCTATTGTTTTGAACGCACTTAATTCCATCTGTAAAACCAATGGCTCCAATAATTCCAAGTAAACCAAATTCTGACATTTCATTACCCTCAAGATTTTTTGTAAGAGTTGCAAGAGGGTAGATTTTAATTTGTGACTTATCCTTTGCTCTTCTTTTTGTGAAATCTAATATAGAGCCATTGTCAATTACTGGCATAGTATTTGGCATTGTTGCAACTGAAGTTACCCCTCCAGATAAAGCTGCCTCGCTTAAAGTTCTGAAATTTTCTTTATATTCAAATCCAGGCTCTCCCACAAACACTCTCATGTCTACAATTCCTGGAATTGAAATATTACCTTTACAGTCTATAATTTCACAATCTTTTGGAGCGGTATCCTTAGTTACTTTCTTTCCTACAGCTTTTATTTTCCCATTTTCATCAATTAAAATTCCACCTACCTCATCAATATTATTTTGAGGATCTATTACTCGTGTATTAATTAAAAGTTTCATTATCATTTGTTATTTCCGCAGATAATTTTTAAACAGGCCATTCTAACGGCAACTCCCATTTCAACTTGCTCTTTGATAATGCTACGATTGATGTCATCAGCTAACGTTGTGTCAATTTCAACACCTCTATTCATTGGACCCGGGTGCATAATCAGTGCATTTGGATGAGCTTTAGTAATTTTTTTATAATCAAGACCGTAAAATTCATAATACTCTCTCGTTGAAGGAACATAAGATCCTTGCATGCGTTCAGTTTGAAGTCTTAACATCATAACAATGTCAGATCCTTCTAAGCCTTTGTTCATATCCGTGAATGCTTTAACACCAAGACTTTCAATATTTTTTGGCATTAGAGTAGGAGGGGCAATTACTCTAACTTCAGCTCCCATCATATTAAGTAAGTAGATATTTGATCTTGCAACTCTTGAGTGCATTATGTCTCCGCAGATAGCAATTCTTAAACCTTCAATTTTCCCTTTTTTAATTCTTATTGTAAGAGCATCGAGCAATGCTTGAGTTGGATGTTCTCTCCAACCATCGCCTGCGTTAATTACTGAGCAATTTACTTTTTGTGCTAAAAGATTTGCAGCTCCAGAGTCTTGATGTCTTATAATTAAAACATCAGGATGCATGGCATTTAAAGTCATTGCTGTATCAATTAAAGTTTCACCTTTTTTAATTGCTGAGTTTGAAACATTCATGTTCATCACATCAGCTCCTAATCTTTTTCCAGCAAGTTCGAATGAGCTTAAAGTTCTAGTAGAAGATTCAAAAAATAAATTAATTTGAGTTTTGCCAGTAAGAATATTTAATTTTTTTTGTTCTCTTTTATTAAAGTCAACAAATTGCATTGACTCATCAAGAATATAATTAACTTCGGGAATAGATAGGGATTGAATGCCTAAAAGGTGCTTGTGTCTGAATTTAACAGCTTCAGTTTGTATAGCCATTAAAAGTAACTCTATACTTGCAAAGTATAAAGCTTGCAAGCATTAAATTAAAATCACTTATTTTGTTTGATTTTTATAATAATCAATAAACCCTTGCAAAATAAAGGCAGCAGAATTCTCGTCTAATTTTTTTTGCTTCTTTGTTACATTAATTGCTAATTCTGACATACTTTTGTAAGCGCCCTCACTAGAGAGTCTTTCATCCCAAAGTGTTACTGGAATTGATAATTGTTCAGTTAAACTTTTAGAAAAATCTCTAGCTGATTGAGCTCTTGGACCAAGAGAACCATCCATATTAATAGGGTTGCCCACTACAATCCCTTTAATATTATTTTCCTGAATGATGTTTCTTATTTCAGTTATAAAATATTTTAGCTGCGTAAATTCAATTGTAGTTAAGGGAGTTGCAATGCTATGATTTTCATCACAAATAGAGATGCCTATATTTTTTTTTCCATGATCAATTCCAATTAATCTGGATTGTTTATTTATTATTTCTACAAATTTATCGTTCTCTAATAGGTTGTAAGTTTTCATTAAAATGTTAATTTAGCCACATTTACCATTAAGTCTAATGTCAATTAACAAAGATACTATTAAGAAAATATCAAAGTTAGCAAGGATATCAGTGATCAACGAAGAAACTGATAGACTTGAGAAAGATTTGAACTCAATCCTAAAATTTGTTGAACAGTTAAAAGAACTTAATACCGATAAAATTGCTCCTATAGCTTCAGTCTCTGATCAAGCGCTTACAATGAATAAGGATGACGTTAAAAAAATTAATGAAAAAGATGAAATTTTAAAAAACGCTCCCGAGAAAAATTCTAATTATTATGTTGTTCCAAAGGTTATCGAATAAACATGACTGATCTTGCAAAATTAACTTTAGTTGAAAGCATAAAGCATGTTAAAGAAAAAAAATGTAGTGCCGCTGAGTTAGTTGATGCTTATGTTAAAAGAATAGAAAAATCAGATAAATTAAATTGTTTTAATACTAAAGATTTAGAAAATGCTCTTAGTAAAGCTAAAAAAATAGACACTAATAAAAAATTAGATAAAGCTTTAGTTGGAGCTCCTATTGCTGTTAAGGACTTATTTTGCACCAAAGGATTAAAGACAACAGCCTCTAGTAAAATTTTATCAAATTTTATTCCAACTTATGAATCAACTGTTACAGAAAAACTTTGGAATGAGGATGCGATTTTAATTGGAAAATTAAACTCTGATGAATTTGCAATGGGTTCATCAAATGAGACTAGTAGTTTTGGAAACGTTTTAAACCCATACCGTTTAAATAATGAAAATCTTGTTCCAGGAGGATCTTCAGGAGGTTGCGCTAGTGCAGTTGCTGCTAATTTAACAAGCGCTACCGTTGGAACAGATACTGGTGGAAGTATCCGTCAACCAGCCGCATTCACAGGCATTGTCGGTTTAAAGCCTACTTATGGGCGCTGCTCTAGATGGGGGATTGTTGCATTTGCGTCTTCTCTAGATCAAGCAGGGCCAATGACAAAAGATGTAAAAGATGCTGCTTTAATGCTCGATGTTATTTCTGGTTATGATGAAAAAGATTCAACATCAGCAAATAAACCTAAAAGTTCATTTTTAAATTCAATTAAAAATAATGTTAAAGGTTTAAAGGTTGGAGTTCCGAAAGAATACCGTGTTGATAATATGCCAAAGGAAGTAGATGATTTATGGCAAGAAGGAATTAAAATTTTAAAAGATAGCGGCGCAATTATTAAAGATATTTCATTACCGCATACAAAATACGCTCTTCCTACTTATTATATTATTGCACCAGCTGAAGCCTCATCAAATTTAGCCAGATACGATGGCGTTAGATATGGATTTAGAGCAGAAGGAAAAGATTTAAACGAGATGTATGAAAATACTAGATCCAAAGGTTTTGGTGCTGAAGTTAAAAGAAGAATAATGATTGGAACTTATGTTCTGTCATCAGGATATTATGATGCTTATTATTTAAAGGCTCAAAAGGTTAGAAATCTAATCAAAATGGATTTTGATAACACATATAAAGATGTTGATGTAATTTTAACTCCTACGACACCAACTCCAGCATTTAAATTTGGAGAAAATACAGATGACCCAATTGCTATGTATTTAAATGATATATTTACAGTAACTGCAAACTTAGCAGGTCTCCCAGCAATATCATTGCCAATTAAATATAATAAAGACGGACTACCTTTGGCATTGCAATTATTTGGAAAATCTTTTGATGAACAAACATTATTAAACACTGCTTATTCTATAGAGCAGCAAGTTAATTTTAAATCACAAGTAAAAGATTGGTGGATGTAATGAGTGATAAAGAATTTAATTATTATATTTCTGGTGAAACTGGAAAATGGGAAGTCGTAATTGGACTTGAGGTTCATGCGCAAGTAAGTTCTAATGCAAAATTATTTTCATCTTCTGCAACTAAATTTGGCTCAGAACCAAATTCGCAGGTTAGTTTAATTGATGCAGCAATGCCAGGAATGCTACCTGTGATTAATAAATTTTGTGTTGAACAGGCGGTTAGAACAGGTCTTGGATTAAAAGCAAAAATTAACTTACTTTCTGTTTTTGATAGAAAAAATTATTTTTATGCAGACTTACCCCAAGGTTATCAAATATCACAATTTAAACATCCAATCGTTGGTGAAGGAGAAGTAATTCTTGATATGCCTTATGGAACTAAAAAAATTGGAATTGAAAGACTACATCTTGAGCAAGATGCTGGAAAAAGTTTACATGATCAAGATCCAACAAAAACATTTATTGATTTAAATAGATCAGGTGTTGCGTTAATGGAAATTGTCAGCAAACCAGATTTAAGATCACCAGAAGAAGTTGCTGAATATATAAAAAAATTACGATCTATTATGCGCTATTTGGGTACTTGCGACGGGAACATGGAAGAAGGATCACTAAGGGCAGATGTTAACGTTTCTGTTAGAAAAATAGGTAGCAAAGATTTTGGGACACGATGTGAAATTAAAAACGTAAACTCAATAAAGTTTATGCAACAAGCCATTCAATATGAAGCAAAAAGACAAGTAGATCTATTAGAAGAGGGTAAAAAGATTGATCAAGAAACAAGATTGTTTGATACTAAAAAAAATGAAACTCGTCAGATGCGTAGCAAAGAAGACGCTCATGATTATAGATATTTTCCAGATCCAGATCTTCCACCATTGAAATTTGATCAATCTTTTGTAGATGAGATTAAACAAAAATTACCAGAGTTACCTGATGATAAAAAAGAACGTTTAATAAAAGATTATAAACTTTCAAGTTATGAAGCTGGAGTTCTAATATCAGATAAAGATACCTCCGATTATTTTGAAGATATTGCAAAAAATACTGATGTAAAACTTGCAATTAATTGGGTGATTGGCGATTTATTTGCGGCTTTAAATAAAATTGGAAAATCAATTAAGGAATCTCCCATTTCATCTAAAAATTTAACAAAATTAATAGATTTAATTAAAAATAATACGATTTCAGGAAGAATTGCAAAAGAAGTTTTTGAATTAATGATAAATGACAATAGAGATCCCAAAGTTATTGTTGAAGAAAATGGACTTGTGCAAGAAAGTAACGTTGGTGAATTGGAAAAAATTATTGAAAAAGTATTAAAAGAAAACACCGATAAAGTTGCTGAATATAAATCAGGTAAAGATAAATTATTTGGCTTTTTTGTAGGATCTGTAATTAAAGAATCTAAAGGCAAGGCTAATCCTGCTTTAGTTAATGATCTTTTAAAGAAAAAACTTTCATAAAATAAAGTGTTTAAGTCGATTGAAAATTCAACTGAATTGCAGCAGTACCTTTTCAAAACAGGTATCAATGAACATCCTTTGCAAAAAGAACTTAGAGAATACACAGAAAATAATCTTGGTAATGCAGCAACAATGCAAATTAGTCCAGATCAAGGAGCTTTGCTCCAGTTTGTTATCAAAAGTTCAAATATTCAAAATTGTTTAGAGATTGGAACGTTCACAGGTTATAGCGCCTTAACTATGGCCTTAGCTCTTCCCGAAAACGGCTCTATCGTTAGTTTAGATATTGATAAAAAAAATATTGATATTGCTAAAAAATATTGGAGCAAACATAGCGTTAGTAAAAAAATTGATTTTATTTTAGCACCAGCATTAGAAACAATGGAAGAATTTATTAATCAAGATAGAATTTTTGATTTAATATTTATTGATGCAGACAAGAAGAATTATAAAAATTACTTTTTAAAATCACTCGAGCTTCTCGAAAAAGATGGAATTATTATTATTGATAATACTCTTTGGAAAGGGAAAGTTGCTGATTTGAATATAAGTGATGATCAGACAAATTCTATTAGAGAATTTAATAGATTTGTTAAAGATTTTAAGGGAACTGAGAGTATGATATTACCCATAGCAGATGGCATGACTATTTGTAGAAAATTATAAAATGTTAAAATTAATTAGTTTTTATAAATTTGTTAAAATCAAAAGCCCTATTGATAATAAATTTACTTTTAGAAAATTTCTTATTGATAATAAGTTAAAAGGTAGCATTATTTTTTCCTTAGAAGGAATTAACGGTAGCGTTTCAGGAAAACAATCTAATATTGATTTATTAATTAAATTCTTAAAAGAAAAATTTTCATTTAAAGACTTTGACACTATTAATGAATGTGAGGTCGATTTTATCCCTTTTAAAAGAGCAAAGATTAAAATTAAGAATGAAGTAGTCCCTTTAAATGAGTTGTTTAATGACGATAAATATAAATTTCAAAACAGAATTGAACCTGAAGATTGGAATAAATTAATTTTATCAAACGACGTTACTGTTGTTGATGTAAGAAAATCTTTTGAAAGTGAGATTGGTACCTTTGAAAAAGCAATAAATCCTAAAATTAATGATTTTAGAAAATTTCCAGAATATTTTGAGAAACTTTCTGACGACAAAGATAGAAAAATTGCAATGTTTTGTACAGGTGGAATTCGCTGTGAGAAAGCTGCAAGTTATTTATTCAAAAGAGGGTTTAAGAATGTTTATCAATTAAAAGGTGGAATTTTGAATTATCTAAATAAGGTCCCTGAAAAAAAATCTTTATGGAACGGAGAATGTTTTGTTTTTGATGAAAGGATTACTGTTGTAAATAATTCTAAAAAAGGAAGTTATTTAATGTGTGCAGGTTGCAGAACTCCTATGAAAAAGAAAGATATCAATTCACCAAAATACGAAAAAGACGTAAGTTGCCCAAATTGTTTTGATAAATTAACAGATAAACAAAAATACAGATTTAGAATGAGAGCTTCACAAAAAATAAGTGGCAAATTAAAATCAAATTCATTACAAAGAGCATCAGCATGAGTAAACAAGTTCCAAATGTTAAATTTATAACTCGTCCTGAAAAAGAGTTTGTTACAATTACTTCTGACGATATTTTTAAAAATAAAAATATAGTTTTATTTGCTCTTCCTGGAGCTTTCACGCCAACCTGTAATGATTATCATCTGCCAGGTTATGAATTAAATTATGATGAATTAAAAAAATTAGGTATTGATGAAGTTTATTGTTTAAGTGCTAATGATCCATTTGTAATGAAAGCTTGGGCAAAAAACTTAGATCTTAAAAAAGTTAAAATGTTACCTGATGCTAATATGGAATTTACTAAAGCTATGGATATGGTTACTGATAGATCAGCTGCTGGCATGGGTCAGCGTTCAAAAAGATATTCAATCTATGTTAAGAATAAAATAATTGAAAAAATGTTTGTTGATGCAGATGGTAAATTTGATGTAAGTGATTCAAACACCATGATTAGTTTTTTAAAGTCACAAAAATAAATGAAAAAAGGTCTACGACCTATTACACGAACTGCAAATCCAGAACCTCAGGATAAAAATTCTATTTCTTGGATTATTTGGGCAGCCTGGGCTGATCGAATTACTTTTGAGGATATTAAAGAGCAAACAGGAAAATCTGAGTCTGATGTTATAAAAATAATGAGAAAGAATTTAAATGAAAGTTCATTTAGATTATGGAGAAAAAGAACTCATAATCAAAGTATTAAACATCGAAAAAAATTTGAGAACTCTAGAAAACAACTAAATCAAAGAATTTACTTTTCAGATGATGATTAAAATAAATATATTTTAGTTGAATAAATACAATTCTAGTTTAGATAGACACTCTTCATGGCAACAGATATTAAAAAGATCCGTAACATTGCAATTATTGCACACGTCGATCACGGCAAAACAACACTCCTTGATAAATTATTAAGAGATTCTGGAACATTAAAAGCATCGGAAATGGCCGAAGAGCGAATAATGGATTCTAATGAAATTGAAAAAGAAAGAGGTATTACAATTCTTGCAAAAAACACTTCCTTAACTTGGAATGGTTATCAAATTAACATTATTGATACTCCGGGTCACGCCGACTTTGGTGGTGAAGTAGAGCGTGGTCTTTCCATGGTAGATTCTGTTCTGCTTCTTGTAGATGCAGTAGATGGACCCATGCCACAAACAAGATTTGTAACATCAAAAGCTTTAAAACTTGGACTTCGACCAATTGTTGTAATTAATAAAGTGGATAGAGATGGAGCAAGACCTGATTGGGCATTAGATCAAACTTTTGATTTGTTTGATAAGTTAGGGGCGACTTCTGAGCAATTAGATTTTCCAATTGTTTATACATCTGCAATTCAAGGATGGGCAGCAAAAGAACCTGTAAAAGCTGAACATAATATGAGTGTATTATTTCAATGTATTGTTGATAACGTTCCTCATCCAAAAGTGGATCTTGAAGGACCTTTTAGAATGCAAGTGAGTTCACTTGATTATTCAAGTTATGTCGGCGTTATTGGAATTGGCAGAATTCAAAGAGGAACTATTAAAGTAAATGATAACGTTTCAATAATTAATAAAGAAGGAAAAATAAAAAACGGAAAAATTTTACAAATTTTAGGATTTTTAGGATTAGCAAGGGTTGAAAAACAAGAAGCATCAGCTGGAGAAATTATAATGTTTTCTGGAATTGATGGGGTTAAAATCTCTGATACAGTTTGCGACCCAAAACAAGTAGAGGCGCTTTCACCACTTGTTGTTGACGAACCAACAATTAGCATGACTTTCCAAGTCAACACATCTCCATTTGCTGGTAAAGAAGGAAAGTATGTTACAACAAGAAATATTAAAGACAGATTAGATAAAGAACTTATTCATAACGTTGCGCTTCGAGTTACTGAAACTGAAAGCCCAGATAAATATAGAGTATCAGGAAGAGGAGAATTACATTTATCAATTTTAATCGAAAATATGAGAAGAGAAGGATATGAACTTGCAATTTCTAGACCTGAAGTAATTATTAAAAAAGTAGATGGTCAAGACCAGGAGCCTTTTGAGGCATTAACCATTGATATCGAAGAACAACATCAAGGAAAAATTATGGAAAAACTTGGTGAAAGAAAAGGTGATTTAAAAAATATTATCTCTGATAGCAGAGGTAGAGTTCGATTAGATTATGTTATTCCAACACGAGGTTTAATTGGTTTTCGTTCAGATTTTTTATCAACTACTTCAGGAACCGGTTTGATGTATCATTCCTTTGATCATTATGGCCCTAAAATTAACCAATCGTTAGGCGAAAGAAATAATGGCGTTCTAATTGCTAAAGACCAAGGAAAAGCAGTTACTTATGGGATATTTCATCTTCAAGAACGTGGACGTTTCTTCATATCGCACGGAGATGAGATTTATGGAGGCCAAGTTATTGGGATACATAATAGAGACAACGATTTAATAGTTAATCCACTAATTGGAAAAAAAGTATCCAACGTAAGATCAGTCACTGCTGATGAAGCTTTAGTTATTGTGCCTCCAATTAAAACAACTTTAGAATATTCACTTCAATTTATTAATGATGATGAACTTGTTGAAGTTACACCAAAGTCTATTCGTATAAGAAAAAAATTCTTACTTGAACACGAACGAAAAAGAGCACAAAAGTCATAAGAAATAATGTTTTCAGTTATTAAGTATAAAGATCTAGGCGGAGCTAACCATGGCTGGTTAAAAGCCAAACATCATTTTAGTTTTGCGTCCTATTACAATCCTAAAAGAATGGGTTTTGGTGCTATTAGAGTTATTAATGACGATATTATAAAAGCTAAAAAAGGTTTTGATCCGCATCAACATAATGACATGGAAATCATTACTTATGTTAGATCTGGTGCAATTACTCACACAGATAATCATAATAACGAAGGCAGAACTGAAGCTGGAGACATCCAGGTTATGAGTGCGGGCACAGGAGTTATTCATTCAGAATATAATTTAGAAAATAAAGAAACAAATATTTATCAGATCTGGATTATTCCTAATAAAATTGGAGTTAAACCTAGGTGGGAAGCAAAACAGTTTCCGAAAAATCCAGTTAAAGATCAACTTAACCTTTTAGTTTCTGGATTTGGAAAAAATTATAAAGAAGGAACATTGGGAATTTACCAAGACGCATACATATATGGTGGAAAAATAAATAAAGGCGATCAAATTATTTATAATATTAAACATCAAGCATATTTATTATGTTCTTATGGAAAAATTACTTTAGATGATAAAGTATTAGAAAAAGGGGATGCTGCGGAAATTTCAGATATTAAAGAGTTTACTATTAAAGCTAACGATGATTGTGAAGTTTTGGTAATTGATGCTCCAAAATAAAAACTAATATAATATTAAGCAACCTTAAGAAATATAACCCCAAGAATTATCAAAGATACTCCAATCCATCTAAAAACAATTGACGGATCATTAAAGAAAAGAACTCCAATAATAAAAGTTCCGGCAGCACCAATTCCAGTCCATACAGCATAAGCTGTTCCAAGTGGAACTGATTTTGTTGCTTCTTGTAAAAATCCAAAGCTTAAAATAACGCAAATATAAAATGCAATTGACCAAGGAATGTTTTTATGACCATCCATCAACTTCATAGATGTTGTAAAACCAATCTCAAGAAACCCGGCAATAAAAAGGTAAATCCAACCGATTGAATTCACTTAAATTTTGATCTTTAATTAAGCTGTTTTTTTCTTTGGTGCAGCTTTAGCTTTTTGTAATTTTCCGCCAGCCGCTATACACTCATCCATAGTTTTATAGGGAGTAAAATCTTTTAATTTTTTATAAGATTTCGAGTCTGCGCTGTAACAAATTCCAGATTTAGCTGATTTTTTAATTTCAGCATTCTGAGCAAATGCTAAGTTTTGGCTGAACAGTACTACTGTAAGCATGATTATAAGTTTTTTCATAAGCGTGGTTATTAGTGATATTCAAATGATTATTCAACTTTTTTCCTCATAGTTAAACTTGTAATATAAAATTAATGGCTTAAATATTTGCCTTTAAGTGAGGAGAGGTGGCCGAGAGGCTGAAGGCGGCGGTTTGCTAAACCGTTATACGATTGAAAAGTCGTATCGGGGGTTCGAATCCCCCTCTCTCCGCCAAAGATATGAATGACAACTTGAATATAAGTGAAATAATTTCAAAATCTTTCTCTTACATTTTTAAAGATATTAAAAAAATATTTAGAGAAAGTTTCTACACAGTTTTATTTCTTACAGTAATTTTTAATGGATTATATTTTTTAGTATTAGAAAATATCGCAACAAAATTTACAGTTTTTATTATTTTTGCTCTTATGGGGTTAGTTATAAGTACGATCGGATATAAAGTGCATAGAGATATTTTATTAAATCAAACGGTACCTAATCCCTTATTTAAGATGTTTGATTTTACAAATATTAGATATTTATTTTATAGCACTTTAATTTCTTGCTTGGCATTAAGTCCTGTATTTTTAAAATATTATTTAGATCGCAATGGTATTAGCACTTTGTTTGGAGCTGACAGTAGATATGTTGTATTATTGTTAATTCCAACTATTTACTTAGCTTTTAAATTAATTTTAATTTTACCAAAAATATCTTTAAATAAATCAATTAGTATTTTTTCTGGTAAAGAATTTAACGATTTTTCTGGAAAATTATTTGCAATATTTCTGATTATTACTTTAGCTTTTATTTTGCCTACTTATTTAATTTTTGCTTTGCAGGTATATTTTTTAGAGAATTCACAAGAATTTTATAAATTTTTAAAACCTTTTTTTGATTTTATATCTTTTTTTGTTTCTTATCTAAATTATGCTGCTGTTTTTGCAGCATTATCTTATTCTTATAAAGTGACTAAAAAATAGTTATCGATATAAAATTTTTTCAATTTTATTAGTAGCGTTATTAGGGTCATTTAAATATTCATATACGTTAATATTTTCACTGACTCTTTGTACGTAATTTCTTGTTTCTTGGAATGGTATAAGTTCTATGAAATCAATTGCATCAATTTGTTTTCTTC
This sequence comes from alpha proteobacterium SCGC AAA280-P20, assembly GCA_000371845.1. Taxonomy (GTDB): domain Bacteria; phylum Pseudomonadota; class Alphaproteobacteria; order Pelagibacterales; family Pelagibacteraceae; genus Fontibacterium; species Fontibacterium universale. The sequence goes on along the minus strand of AQUE01000001.1, from coordinate 21,242 downwards.
TTGGATCGCCATATGCTTTGATCCATTTTTCAACTCGATGCGGACCAGCGTTATAAGCTGCAAACGCTAGATAGTGGGAACCAAAGACATCATCAAGATCTGAAATATAATATGAGCCAAGTGCTAAATTGTAATCTTTATCTCTAGTTAATTTTTCTCTAGAAAAATCTATATTAGTTACTTTGCTTAATAATTTAGCGGTCGCCGGCATAATTTGCATTAAACCTTTTGCTCCAACTGTAGAGTTTGCGGTCGTATCAAACTCACTTTCTTGTCTTATTAAAGCTAAAATAACTGAGCTATCTAATATTTTTTGGTTTTTAACTTGTTTTGGAACTTCTATTCTTGGAAAACTTATTTCTAAAAAGTTTAAGTTTTTATAAGAGGCGTTTTTTGCAATTTGTATAGCAAAATCTAATCTTTCAATTTCTTGCGCTAAGATACCTGCCATTGAAATTTCTTCAGAAGTTCTATTTTGCTCTGCATCGCCAAGATGTCTTAATATATCTTTTGAATATTTGGTTCTATTTAGCTCTTTTAATATAACAACTGACTTTGCCAGAGGATTATTCTTCTTAAATTCTTCATATCTATCTTCATTAAATTTAAAATTATTATTTATAGAAAATCTTCTTTCATCTAATTCCTTATGAGAAAGTTGACCATAAAATGTTGTTCCATATTGAGAGCCAGTTCTAAACCAAGTATTGGCCTGACTAGTTTGTCCTAATTTTTTATACGTTCTTCCAATCCAATAAGCAGCTCTTGCTTTAGATATTGGATAAGAAACCGCTGCATTCATTTTCAAAAAATGATTAAGAGCTATTTCTGTTTGATTAGTAAAACTTAAAGCAATCCAACCAAGATGCCATTCAATTTCAGCATAATCTGCACCTTCATTTAATCTGTGATCCTTTAAAATGTCGTATGCCATTTTATATTCTTTGTCTGAAATCTTATCTCTAGCAACTGACAATCTTTCTTTAGCTAAATATTGATTTCTCATTAAAGAGTCTGAGGCGCTTTGATTCATTAATGTTAATGCCTCAGCAAATCTTGCTTTCTTTCTTCGCCATTTAATTCTGTCGTAAATTAAACCAGGATCTTCCTTTAAATTTTGAGGTATTAGAGAAATTAAATTATCAGCAGATCTTTTAGTAAATAAAGCAGCTCTAGCATTATACAATTTTTGATAATCAGGATTTAAATATTCTATTGTATCTCTTAAATCTTTATATTTTGCTTCATATGCAAAATAATCTGCTCTTAAAACGTAGTCTTGATGAGTTAAAAACTTTTTAAATATTTTAGAGAAATATTTTAGATCTTGTTTACTTAATTCAGCATCTTTGAAACCATCTTTGACCAAGTTCCTAGCTTTATCAGTTTGATTATTTTCTAAAAAAGCCTCTGCTAATCTTAATCGTCCAAACCCACTCAAAGGAGGGTTATTGCTGAAATATTCTATAATTGAAGAAGGTGAATTATTGTCAAAGTTAATTTTATGTTCTGCTAAATATTTTATACGATTTATTCTCGGCCAGTCTTTATTGTTTTTTATAAATGTATAATACTCATTAAAGTTAGCTCCACTTTGAGGCTCGATTAAATACATCCAATTTACGAGTGTATATATTGTCTTGTCCTGCATTTTTTGAGCATCTGACAATGCTAGTCTCCACTGTTTTTTATCAACGTATTCAAAAACTACTTTTGTTATTCCAAAATCTTTAGCACTAAGAGTTTTGCTTTCTAAAAGACCTTTATGTTCAGGAGTGAAGGTCTTAAAGTCACGAGGTTTAATTTTAGGAATGACTTCTTTTGTTACTTCAGCTTTTTCAGTTTCTTTTTTTTTAACTTCTTTAGTTTCTTTAGTTTTAATTACTTCTTGTTTTTTTTCAGGAATTTTTTTTTCTTTTACTTCTTTAGTTTCTTTTTTAATTTCTTCTTTTTTTTGATTTTTTTCGTCATCAACTGCAACTTCTTCTTTAGGTTTTAAAATTATTTGTTCCTTTTTTTTGTTTTTTGTTAAATTATCTAGGAACTTCGATGTTTTTGAGGAATGAGCTGCGCTATCTATAAATTTTTCAGGTTTTAATTTTGGAGGTATATTTTTTGCGTAAGCGGAAAAAGTCATGCTCAATAGCAAAAATAAATTAAAAATTACAACAAATTTAAAGTTCATTTAATTTTATTATTTAAAAAAACAGTGTATTATAAAAAAGCTTTTTTATAGATATTTATATAATGTTTAAAGGATCATTTACCGCTCTAATTACACCATTTAAAAACAATCGATTAGATACAAACGCTTACGTTAAACTAATTCATCATCAAATTGATAATGGCACAAACGGATTAGTGCCAGGAGGAACCACAGGGGAATCTCCAACCTTAAGTCACGCTGAACATAGAGAGATAATTAAAATTTGTGTTCGTGAATCAAAAAATAGAATTCCAATTATGGCTGGAACAGGATCAAATTCGACAGAAGAAGCAATTGATCTTACAAGATTTGCAGAAAAAGCAGGAGCTAAGGCAGCATTAATTGTAACTCCTTATTACAATAAACCAACACAAGAGGGTTTGTATCAACATTACAAAGCCATCAATAACAAATGTGGAATACCAATTTTTATTTACAATATTCCGGGTCGTTCAGTCGTAGATATGAGTGTTGATACGATGTCTCGTTTGTTTGAACTTAAAAATATTGCAGGCGTTAAAGATGCCACTGGAGATTTAAATAGAGTTGTGCAGCAAAGAAAAAAACTAGGAAAAGATTTTATTCAATTTACCGGAGAAGATTCAAACGCACTTGAATTTAAATTAAGAGGGGGAGTTGGCTGTATATCTGTTACAGCAAATGTTGCTCCTAGACTTTGTTCTGAAATGCAAACTTTACTAGATTACAAGACAGACAAACTTATTTTACAAAGAGCAAAAGAAATTAACAAAATGCTAAAACCTTTGCATGATTTAATGTTTATTGAAACAAATCCAGCACCAGTTAAATATGCGGTTAGTTTATTAAGACTATGTTCAAAAGATTTACGCTTACCCATGGTAACAATTACTAAGAAAAATCAAATTAGAATTAAGAATTTATTAAAAAAACTTTCATTAATTTAATTAATGAAAAAGGAAGAAGGCAATTATCAGATAGTTGCAAATAATAGAAAAGCTAGTTTTAATTTTTTTCTTTTAGAGTTAATTGAAGCTGGAATTGTTTTATTAGGTTCTGAAGTTAAATCTTTACGTTTAGGAAAGGGGAATATTGCTGAATCGTATGCCGTAGATTCAGGAGGGGAGCTGTACTTGCAAAATTCTTACATTCCCGAATATAATCAATCTTCCTATAACAACCATGACCCAAGAAGACTCAGAAAATTATTATTAAGCAAAAAACAAATTAACAAGATTATAGGAAAGATTAATCAAGAGGGGTTAACAGTTGTTCCTGTAAGGATGTACTTTAATCATAAAGGAATAGCCAAAGTTCAAATTGCTATCGCTAAAGGCAAGAAACAACATGACAAACGTCACACTAAAAAAACAAGAGATTGGGAAAGAGAAAAATCAAGAGTTTTTAGAAAAAGTTAATTATGATTCTTCTTTCTCTTGGCTCAAATCTTACATCTAAGTTTGGTGATAGTAAAAAAACTTTATTAAAATGTTATGAGTTTTTTAATAATGAACATATCATAATATTAAAAAAATCTAGTTTTTACGAAAGTGTTGCTATTCCAAATAAATCAGATCCAAAATTTATTAATAGCGTTATATCCATTGAGACAAAATTTTCACCAGAAGAACTAATTAAATATATTCTTAAAGTAGAGGAAAGTTTTGATCGAAAGCGTGAGCAAGTTAATGCTCCAAGAACATGCGATATAGACATTTTAGATTTTAATGGTGAAGTAATAAATATTTTTAATAAAAATATTTCATTAGAAATTCCTCATCCTCGTTTAGAGCAAAGAAGTTTTGTTTTATATCCAATTAGAGAAATTGATAAAAATTGGAAAAGTCCATTATCAGGAAAAAATATTGATCAATTGATTGAAAATTTAGATAGCGAAACCAAGAAGAACATTACAATTATATAAAATTTTGCTATATTTTTGTTCATGCTTAATCAGCAAGAACTCCTAGATAAAGTTAAGGTTTATAATAATTACATAGACGAAACTGTTGTTAAAAAAGCTTATAATTTTGCAGTTGATGTTCATAAAAATCAAAAAAGACTTTCAGGAGATCCCTATATATCGCATCCAATTGCAGTTGCTGCAATTTTATGTGATTTAAAAGTAGATACAGCTACTATTACCACAGCTTTGCTGCATGATACTATTGAAGATACTGAAGCGACATATAGTGAAGTAAATAAATTATTTGGAAAAGAAATAGCCGACCTTGTTGAAGGCGTTACAAAGATTTCAAGATTAGAAGATAAGTCAAAAGAATATTCTGTTGCCGAAAATTTTAGAAAATTAATACTAGCAACATCCAAAGATATTAGAGTTTTATTAGTTAAGCTTGCAGACAGACTTCATAATATGCGCACTATTAGCAATATTACCAATCCTGATAAAAGATTACGAATAGCTAAAGAAACTATGGAAATTTATTCTCCATTAGCTGAAAGAATGGGGATGCATAATTTTCGTGATGAACTTGAAGATTTAGCTTTTAACGTTTTAAATCCTGAAGCTAGAAAATTAATTACTGATCGTTTAATTCTTAACAAAGAAAGTCTAGGAGTAACTTTTTCAGATATTTCAAAAAAAATTATAAAATTATTAGAAGAAAAAGATATTAAAGCTAAAGTTACAGGTAGAGAAAAAACACCTTTTTCTATTTGGAGAAAGATACAAAGTAAGAGAATTTCTCTGGAACAAATTACAGATATTGTTGGTTTTAGAGTTATTCTTGATAGTGTTGATACTTGCTATCGCGCTCTTGGAGTTTTTCATACTGAATGGTCAATGGTTCCTGGAAGATTTAAAGATTATATTTCCGTTCCAAAATCTAATAATTACAAATCAATTCATACTGCAGTCATAGGTCCTAAAAGACAAAAAATAGAAATTCAGATCAGAACGCATGAAATGCATGAATTTGCAGAAAGAGGAGTGGCTGCTCATTGGAATTATAAAGCCAATGAAAAAGTAAGTCACAATACTCTCAAAGATTATAATTGGTTAAAAGATTTAGTTGAGATGTTGGAAAGTGGTGAAAATCCAGAACATTTTTTTGAATATACAAAACTTCAATTATTTCAGGATCAGGTTTTTTGTTTTACACCAAAAGGTGCTCTCATTCGTTTACCGGCAAATGCCACACCTATCGATTTTGCATATGCCGTGCACACAGAAATTGGTGACAAATGTATTGGGTGTAAAATTAATGGAAAAGAATCTCCGTTACAAAGTATTCTTCAAAATGGTGATGAAGTTCAAATTATTACATCTTCAAAACCATCACCCTCGATGTATTGGTCATCAATTGCAAAAACAGGAAAAGCTAGAGCAGCCGTTAGAAGATATTGGAGTACTAGAAACACTGATAAATCTGAAGAAAAGGCTTATGATACAAGTCTATGGGTTCTCTTAAGTCACAAGGCAGGAACTTTAGGAGAAGTTTGTACTTTGATAGGAAAGCATAAATGCAATATTTCTAACGTAGAGTTAGTTGATAAAAAAGATGATTTCTTAAGTTTTATTTTTGATTTAGAGATTAAAAACTTAAAAGATTTTACTAATTTAGTTTCAGAGATCAAACAACAAGGAATAAATTTTAAAATTATTAGAAATAGAAAAGTAAATGCTGACAGAAAAAAAAACTAAAGAAATTTTTGTAAAAACTAAAGCGTTATTACAAGGACATTTTATTTTATCATCAGGCTTGAGAAGTGAACAATACTTGCAGTGCGCAAAATTATTAATGCATCCAAAACAATCAGAATTAATTTGTAAATCTCTCGCACAAAAAATAAAAAAAGTTTTTAAAAAAATAGATGTAGTTGTAGCGCCAGCAATGGGGGGAATTATTGTTGGGTATGAAGTTGCTAGACATTTAAAAGTACCTTCAATTTTTGCAGAGAGAGTTTCGGGAGAGTTTCAATTAAGACGAGGTTTTGAAATCAAAGCAGGTGCAAAAGTTTTAATCGTGGAAGATGTTATTACAACAGGAAAATCTAGTATGGAATGTGCCAAAGTAATAAAAAAACATAAAGGAAATGTAATTGGATTTGCATGCATTGTAGATCGTTCAAACAATCAAAGTTCGATTAATTCGAAAATTGTTTCACAAATTACTTTTGATATTCCAACTTATCGTGAAGAGGAAATTCCAGATAAGTTAAAATCTATTCCAGCAATAAAGCCAGGTAGTAGAAATTTAGTCTAAATGAGAAAAAGAATTAGATTAGGATTTAACATTGATCATGTAGCTACAGTAAGAAATGCTAGAGGAGATGATTATCCCTCACCATTAACAGCTGCAATCATAGCTCAAAATAATGGTGCAGATTCAATAACAGTCCATTTAAGAGAAGATCGTCGTCATATTCGTGATCATGACTTAATTGAGTTGAAAAAAAAAATTAAGATACCAATAAATTTAGAAATGGCCTTAACCCCAGAGATGCTTAAAATTGCATTAAAACTTAAGCCAAAATATGTGTGCATTGTTCCTGAAAAAAGAAAAGAAGTAACGACAGAAGGTGGCTTAAATTTAAATTATAAAAAAAATTATTTAAAAAAAGTTATTCACTTATTAAAAATTAAAAATATTCAAGTTTCATTATTTATAGAACCAGATTTAAAAACCGTTCATTTGGCTAAGAAATTAGGCTCAGATAATATTGAGCTTCACACTGGAAAATACTGCAGATTTTTTAGAGAAAGAAATAATTTAAATATTAAAAAAGAATTTCTAAAAATTAAAAATTCAGCAAAACTTGGTAAGAAATTAAATTTGGGAGTGCATGCTGGACATGGTTTGAATTATCAAACCTCTAAAAAAATATCACAGATTGGTGAGATTACAGAATTGAATATTGGTCATTTTTTTATATCAGAGTCGATATTTTTTGGTATAGCTAATGTCCTTAAAAAGTTTAATAAAATTTTGAAACGATGAATGTAATTGGACTGGGAACAGATATTGTTAACATTAATAGAATACAAAAAATCTATTCTAAGTATGGAAATCATTTTTTAGATAAAATTTTAACCGAATCTGAAAAAAAAATTGAAAGAAAAGCATCTAAATTAAAGAATATTGAAACCATTGCTAAAAGATTTGCTGCTAAGGAAGCTATTTCTAAAGCTATTGGCTATGGCTTTTCAAAAGGGATTCATTTTAAGAATATCGAAATATACAACGATAAGAATGGTAAGCCTTGCGCGAATATAAATGGCAAAGCAAAAGTAATACTTAGCAAAATATCAAAAAAATATAATATTTTTTTAACCTTGTCAGATGACAAACCTTGGGCTGTAGCAACAGCCTTAATTACCTCTCAATGAAAAAAATTATTATTGAAAATGTTAAGACACTTGTCTTTGCTTTTCTAATCGCTTTATTTATTAGAAGTTTCTTTTTTCAGCCTTTTTATATTCCATCTTCATCAATGGAAGAGAATTTATTAGTAGGTGATAGATTATTTGTTTCTAAGTTCACTTACGGTTACAGCAAGCATTCCTTACCTTTTAGCCCAGACATTTCTGATAAAAGAATTTTCTTTTCTTCACCTGACAGAGGAGATGTAATTGTTTTTAAAACGCCCGAAGATAACGACACAGATTATATTAAACGTTTAATAGGACTTCCCGGTGATAAAATTCAAATGATTAACAGTGTGCTTCACATCAACAATAAGCCCATAAAAAGAGAATTTGTTAAAAATGATATTGTACTTTGCGGTGGATCTAAAATTAAGTCAAATTTTTATCTCGAAACTCTTCCAAATGGAAAGGCTTATATAGCCGCTTACTCTGAAAAGAATTCATCAAAAGATACAGATGTTTATTTAATACCCCAAGACAAATTTTTTTTTATGGGGGATAATAGAGACTGCTCACAAGACAGCAGATATCTTTCAAGTGTTGGCTATGTTGATAAAATTAATTTAGTAGGCAAGGCGCAAATTTTATTCTTTTCAAATAATGAAGAGATAGGAAATTTATTCACCTTTTGGAAATGGCACAAATCAATAAGATTTAATAGAATCTTAAAATTTATTAAATGATTTCTGACAATAAGATCAGTGAAGTAGAGAACATCATTGGCGTTAAATTTTTAAATAAGAAATTTTTATCACAAGCTTTAGTCCATAAAAGTTTTTCAAATGACAATACAGACAATAATGAAATTTTAGAATTTTTAGGAGATAGAGTTTTAGGTTTGGTGCTGGCTAAAAAATTAATCAATTTATATCCCAATGATAAAGAAGGTCAGCTGGATAAAAGATTAGCTTCTTTAATTAATAAAAAAGTTTGTGCTAAAGTTATTGAAAAATATGACTTATTAAAATTTATATCAATAAGCAAAGCGCAAAAAAAAATAAAAACAGGAAATATAAAAATTTTTGGAGATTTATGTGAGTCAATAATAGGAGCGATTTATATTGATAGAGGATTTGAAGCTGCAGAAAAATTTATTTTTGATTTATGGAAAGATCAACTTAAGCAATCAGGTGAGATTAAAATTGATGCAAAAACAAAACTGCAAGAATTCTCTTTAAAACTTTATAAAGAACTTCCAAAATATAAAGACTTATCAACGTCTGGTCCTGCACATAAACCTTTATTTAAGGTTTCGGTAACTATTAAAAAGTCCAAATCATTCACTGGTGAAGGGTCTTCAAAAAGAAATGCTGAACAAAAAGCAGCTCAGTCATTATTAGATAGTTTAGAGAATGAATAAAAAGAGAATAGGTTATGCATGTTTAATCGGACCAACAAATGCTGGCAAATCAACTCTATTAAATACAATTTTTAAAAAAAAAATATCTATAGTTTCCCATAAAGTTCAAACTACAAATTTTGCAATAGAAGTTGTTAAATATCATAAGGATAATAAGATTATTTTTGTAGATACCCCAGGATTGTATAATAAAAAAAATAACACTAATTTTTTAAATGACGTTAATGTCGAAGTTAAAAGATCAGATGTAATTGTTATTATTTTAGATATTTCTATTCATTTATTTTATGAAGATATTCTAGAAAAAATTATAAAAAATACAAAAAAACCAAAAATTTTAGTATTTAATAAAATTGATAAAGTTTCGCAGGAGTTTGCCATTGAACAAGTTAATAAATCTAATTTTGTTAAAAATTTTGATGAAATTTATTATGTTTCAGCGCTAAAAAATAAAAATATAAATAATCTTTTAGATGGAATTGTCACAAAACTACCAGAAGGAAACTTTGATACTTCTATTAACTTTGAAACAAATATTTCTAAAGATGTATTTTTTTCTGAACTTACACGTGAAGCAGTATTTAAGTATTTAAATCAAGAATTACCTTACCAGATCTATGTAAAGACTTATAAATTTGAGAAAGAAAATAGAAATTATAAAATTTATCAAATTATATATGTAAAAAATGATAATCATAAAAAAATTGTTTTGGGAAAAAACGGCAGTGTTATAAAAAAAATTGGTATTTCAGCTAGAAAAGAAATTGAAAAGTTATTTAAGCACAAAGTTAGTTTATTTTTAGACGTACAAACATCTAAACAATGACCTGGGGTGACGAGGGGTACATATTAGGGATTAATGTATACGGTGAAAACTCTTCTATTATAAGCATTCTTTCCAAAGAGCATGGACATCATAAAGGAATAATTTATGGAGGAACTTCTTCCAAAATAAAAAAACTTCTTCATATAGGTAATAAAATTAAAGTTACATGGAAGTCAAAATCGGAAGATGCAATTGGTTATTATAATTTTGAATTAATTGATGCTGTAGCTCCCAAGTATTTTGATAATGATAAAAAATTAACAGCAATATTATCAGCAACGGGTATTTGTCTAAAAATATTACCCGAAAGAAACACATATTTAACCGTTTACAATTATTTTGAGGATTTGTTTAATTCATTAAACTCTAATGAATTTTTTAAAAAATATGTTCTATGGGAAAGATTTCTGTTGTCCGAATTAGGTTATAACGTTGATTTGGAAAATAAAGATTCATTAAAATTATTTAATAAAAATATAAGTTATCCACAATACTTTCATGACAATTCAGCACCCTTTGCTGATAAAGACATTTACAATGGTTTATTAATTAATAAGCATCAATTATTAAATTATATTTTTGAACCGAATAAAGTTAAATTTCCTTACTACAGAATAAAATTAGAGAATTTTTTTAATGAAAAATAAAGTTAATATTTTAAATGCATCTTTAGCAACTGAGTTTAGCCAAAAGTATCTAGCATATGCATTGTCAACTATTACTCATAGAGCGTTACCCGATGTTAGAGATGGATTAAAACCAGTTCATCGAAGATTACTTTATGCGATGTATCTTTTAAATTTAGGTTCAAAATTACAACCTAAGAAATCTGCAAGAGTAGTAGGTGATGTTATTGGTAAATTCCATCCTCATGGCGATCAGTCTGTTTATGATGCGCTAGTAAGACTGGCTCAAGATTTTTCAATTCGTTATCCATTAGTAAACGGTCAGGGAAATTTTGGAAATATTGACGGGGATAATGCAGCTGCAATGAGATACACGGAGGCAAAACTTACTGAAATTTCAGAGCTATTGCTTGAAAATATAGATGAAGAAACTGTCGATTTTAAAAGTACTTATGACGGTGATTTACAGGAACCATTAGTATTTCCTGCAAAATTTCCAAATTTATTAGCAAATGGAGCTTCTGGAATCGCAGTCGGAATGGCCACAAGTATACCCCCGCATAATATTGTTGAAATTTGTGAAGGATTAAAAATTGTTAATCATGACAAAAATGTTTCAATCAAAGAATTGCTAAAAGTATTACCAGGACCCGATTTTCCAACGGGGGGTATTTTAAATAATAATAAGTCTGAAATATTAAAAGCATATACTAGTGGAAAAGGTTTTTTTGAACTTAGGTCTTCTTATAAAATTGAAGATTTAGGCAGGGGACAATATCAAATTTCTATAAATGAAATTCCATACCAAGTAAGCAAATCAACATTAATCGAAAAAATAGCAGATCTAATTATAAGTAAAAAAAATAAATTGATTGATAACGTTATAGATGAATCAGACCAGTTAGTTCGTATTGTTATTAGACCCAAAAATAGAAATGTTAAACCAGAAGTGTTAATGGAAAGTTTGTTTAGACAAACCGATTTACAGGTAAGAATTCCTTTAAATATGAATGTTTTGAATTCAAAACTTCAGCCAAAAGTAATGTCTATTAAAGAAGTTTTGGTAAATTTTTTATCGCATCGTTATGAAGTATTAATTAGAAAATCTGAATTTAGATTAAAGAATATTAAAAATAGAATAGAAATTTTAATTGGGTTTATTAAAGTTTATCATAACTTAGATAAAATTATTAAAATTATTAGAAATGCAGAAGATCCGAAACTGCAATTAATAAAAAAATTTAAATTTACGCAAAATCAAGTTAACGCGATTTTAGATATGCGTTTACGAAATCTTAGAAAGTTAGAAGAAAAAGAAATTAAGCAAGAATATAAAGATTTATTATCTGAAAAAAACTTTTTAACAAACTTATTATCTTCTAAATCTTTACAAAAAAAAGAAATAGACAATGAAATAGATTTTTTAATTAAAAAATTTAAAGACGATCCTTTGTTAGGAAAGAGAAGAACTAAATTAGATAAATTTGGAAGCGTTAATGAAGAAGTCTTCGATAATGAAATCAAATCTGACGATCCTCTTACAATTACTATTCTTAAAAATGGATTTATTAAATCACAGAAATCCTTTGTTAAAAATTTAGAAGAACAAATTGGAAATGAAAATAGTTCTTTATTAATGCATGCTCGTTCAAATGATAAAATTATATTGGCATCAAATTTTGGTAAATTTTATACAATTGAAGCAGATAATATTTTAACTGGATCTTCAACCGGAAGACCAATGTCATCCTATTTGTCACTTACTGATAATGAAAAAATTATTGATAGTTTTAAATTTGATAGTGAAGGTGAAATTTTTATTTATACTAAAAGCGGATATGGTTTTGTTGCTTTAGAGAAAAACCTTGAAACCAATAAAAAAACTGGAAAAAAAGTAATGAATGTTAAAGGTGATGACATTGTTGTTGGAGTTTCTAAAGTTGTTAAAGATTCAGATTCAGTTGCCATTATTTGTGATTCAGATGGAAAAAATAAGATGCTAGCATTTGATATTAAAGAACTTCCTAAGTTAGATAAGGGTAGAGGGGTTATTCTAGTAAAAGGCAAATCTCTAAAAGTCTCTAATGCCACAGTATTTAATTCAAAGTCAGTTATCAAAGATCAAGCGGAGAAAACTTTATTTGATAAATCTACAATTGAGAGCAATTACGGAAAAAGAGCTCAGTCAGGAAAGATTATTAAAAATTATAAAAATCAGATTATGAATAGAAATTTTGAAAATAATATTAGATGTCATTTGTAATCCTATGAATATTTCTAAATATAAAAAAGTTTTATCAAAATACGCAACTGGAATTACAGTTGTTGCAAAACAAGATAAAAGTAATTTTGTTACAGGTATTACGGTTAATTCTTTTGTCTCAATATCTCTAAAGCCTACTTATATTTCATGGAGTTTAGATAAAACAACTTCTAGTTTTAAAAAATTTAATAATTTAAAATTTTTTAATATTTATATTTTATCAGCAAAACAAATTGAGGTTTCAAATTATTTTTCATCAAAAAATGAAGTGAAGAAAAATTCAATTATAGCAAAAAGTTTATTAAAATATAATCTTGGAGAACTTAATTGCAAAACAATTAAAAAAATAAATATTGGCGATCATTTGTTTTTTGTTGCAAAAGTTATTAAATTTAAATTAAAAAAAGAAGAAAAACCTCTAATCTATTTTGCGAGTAAATATAAAAGATTATCTTGATAAGTATTTTTCTATTACTTCGTTAGCAAAGTAAGAAACGATTGCATTCGCTCCAGCTCTTTTAAAACTATAAATTACTTCAAGAATAATATCTTCTTTTGCCAAAGATGATTTAATACCATTTTTAATCAAACTATATTCCCCCGAAACGTTGTAAGCAAAAACAGGCACATTAAATTTCTGTTTTATTTTATAAATAATATCAAGATATGCTAAAGCTGGTTTAACCATTACAAAATCAGCTCCCTCATCTAGATCTAATTTAACTTCTAATAGAGCTTCTTCTGAATTTTTATAATCCATTTGATATGTTTTTTTATCAGATTTAAGAGTTGATGATGTGCCTACAGCATCTCTAAAAGGAGAGTAAAAATTAGAAGCGTACTTAACTGCATAAGATAATATTTGAACATTAATAAATTTATTTTTTTCTAAAGCATTTCTTATTAAACCAATTCTTCCATCCATCATGTCTGATGGAGCAATAATATCGCAACCTGCCTGCGCTTGTATTAAAGCTTGTTTAATTAAAATTTTATTTGTTTCATCGTTATCAATTTCATTATTGATAATAAGACCATCGTGACCATGAGAAGTGTAAGGGTCTAGGGCCACATCACACATAACACCAATATTCTTATTTAATTTTTTGACTTGGTGGATTGCATTACAAACCACATTATTTTTATTTAAAGCCTCAGTTCCTTTGTTATTTTTTTTAGAACCCTCAATTAATGGGAAAATAGCAACAGCAGGTATTTCATTTTTTGAAGCTCTTGAAATTATTTCATCTAACCTATCTACGGAATATCTGAAAATTCCAGGCATGGATTTAATTTCTTGCTTCTTGTTTTTACCTTCGCAAACAAAAATGGGTAATATAAAATCAGATTTATCAAGGTAAGTGTCATTTATTAGTCGTCTAGACCATTCTGACTTTCTATTTCTTCTTAATCTAGTGCTTGGAAACTTCATGAGAATTTAATATTTAATGCGACAATACAGCAAAAGTATATATTTGAAAAAAGTATTTTCTATAGGGTAATATTAGTTATGAGCATAGATTACGATCTTATTTTTAACAGTGCATTAAAGGATCTAAGACAAGAAGGTCGTTATAGAGTTTTTAATAACATTACTCGAAAAAAAGGCGAGTTTCCAAAAGCAGTTTATAATAATCAATACGGAATTAAATCAGATGTAACTATCTGGTGTAGCAATGATTATTTAGGAATGGGGCAAAACCCATTGGTAGTCGATGCATTCGTAAATGCTGTAAATTTAGTTGGAGCCGGCGCTGGAGGCACAAGAAATATTTCTGGCACGTCAAATTATCACGTTGAATTAGAAAACGAGTTAGCAAGATTTCATAATAAAGATGGAGCATTAATTTTTACTTCTGGGTACATTGCAAATGAGTGTGCATTAAGTACGTTAGCTAAATTTTTACCTAACTGTATTGTTTTTTCAGATGAGAATAATCATGCATCAATGATTGAAGGTATTAGAAAAGGAAATTCTGATAAATTTATCTGGAAACATAATGACATTGATCATCTTGAATATCTTTTAAAAAATTCTAATAAAAATCATCCAAAAATTGTAGCATTTGAATCTGTTTATTCGATGGATGGTGATTTTGCGCCAATTAAAAAAATAATTGAAATTTCAAAAAAATATAATGCACTTACTTATTTAGATGAAGTGCATGGAGTTGGACTGTATGGAAAAAATGGAGGAGGCTTATCAGAGCAGCTTGGTCTAACATCAGAAATAGATATTATTGAAGGTACCCTTGCAAAAGGATTTGGACTAATGGGAGGATATATTACAGCAAAATCTAATATTATTGATGTAATAAGATCATTTGCTCCAGGATTTATTTTTACAACTTCTTTGCCACCAAGTTTAGCCGCTGCTGCAGTAGCAAGTATTCGTTTTGTAAAAAATAATCACAGTTTAAGAGAAGCTCTTTATGAAAGAGCAGATAAATTAAAAAAATTAATGCTAGCTCATAATTTACCAATTATAAAAAATAATAGTCACATAGTACCTTTATTAGTAAAGGATCCTGTAAGATGTAAGGAGATCTCAGATATTTTGCTTAATGATTATTCAATATATGTTCAGCCAATTAATTATCCAACTGTTCCTAAGGGACTAGAGAGACTTAGGTTTACCCCAACTCCTTTGCATGATGATTCTAAGTTAGAATTTCTTGTTAATGCCCTTGATCAAATTTGGAGAGAATTAAAACTTTCAAGAGCGGCTTAATATATAAAAATTATTAATTATCTTTTTAATATACAACCTATTTTGAAGTTGGTAATTAACTGGTGTGTCCAAATCTTTAACTAAATCAATCATTATAGCCTCAGACCACGCCGGGTTTTTAATGAAAGAAAAAGTTAAAATTTTTTTAAATAAATCTAAAATTAAATCCTTTGATCTTGGAACTTTCTCAGAAGAAAGAGTTGATTATCCAGATTATGCTAAAAAACTTGCTTTATCGGTAAGAAAAAAATCTTCATTTGGAATATTAATTTGTGGCTCTGGTATAGGAGTCTCTATTGCGGCAAATAGGTTTAAGAAAATAAGAGCAGCCGTTTGTTATAATCAAATATCAGCATCTTTGGCTAGAATGCATAACAATGCTAATGTATTATGTCTTGGCGCTAGATTAATTAATTTTAAAAACTCTCAAAAAATTATAAATACTTTTATTAGTACAAAATTTGAAGGTGGAAGACATACAGCAAGAGTAAAAAAATTAGACAAATAAATATGAGTTCAGATAATAAAATTGATAAAAAATATATTGAAGACTTTTTTAATTCTAATTTAAAAAAATCAGATCCAGATATTTACGATTCAATTCAAAAAGAATTTACACGTCAGCAAAATCATATTGAGTTAATTGCCTCTGAGAATATTGTTTCAAGAGCAGTTTTGGAGGCACAAGGATCGGTATTAACAAATAAATATGCCGAAGGTTATAGCGGCAAAAGATATTATGGGGGTTGCGAGTTTGTTGATATTGCAGAAGACTTAGCCATTGAGAGAGTAAAAAAATTATTTAATTGTAATTTTGCAAATGTTCAACCGCATTCAGGAGCACAAGCAAATGCAGCTGTATTTTTTGCTTATCGTTAAGAAACATTTTAGTAATTTTTAAATACTCATCAATCACGACCTTAAAAGGTGTCTTTTTATAAAAGAAAATCTCATAAATTGCAGACTTTAATATAATAGCAAAAATTATTTCAAAATTTTTGAGATCAAATTTTTTATCTAAAAAATTTACTAACTTATCTTCTAACAAGGGATTGTTTTCAATTACACCATTACAGATTTTTTTAATGAACCTTTTGTAAGGATTCTTAAAATCAAATAATAATTTTTCTTGATTTATGTAATGACTGTATAAAAGTTGTACAATTATTAATCTTGAATTGTTTTTAACGTTAGTCATTAACGTTTATAAATAGAATTATAAACACTTAATGCTGCAAGTACGGCTTCTCCACCTTTATTTTTTAATTTAGGATCGCATCTAACTTCTGCTTGTTTTGGAGTATTGCAATTTAGTACGCCGTTAGAAACTGGAACGTTATATTTCATAGAAATTTCTAATAATTTATCTGATACAGACTGACTAATAATATCAAAATGCGGAGTTTCGCCTTTAATTATACATCCAAGAGCTATGCAAAAAGCGTATTTTTTATCTTTTAACAAAATATTTAATAATTGCGGTATCTCATAAGCGCCGGAAACAGAAAAAAAATCAGTATCAAATAATTTTTTATCTATTTCATTTAAAGCTCCTAATAAAAGTTTTTTCTCTAAATTTTTATAAAAAGATGAACTAACTATTAATATTTTTTTCTTCATTTAATAAACTCTTGTTTGACAATTTTTATACCAAAACCATCTAGCCCTATAATATTCTTCTTTGACTTAGATATTAAAATCATTTTTCTTATATTTAAACTTCTCAAAATTTGCGCACCAATACCGTAATTTCTTAAACTGCTTTCTTTCTTATTATTAAGATTATTTTTAACTAACTCATCTCTTATTATAATCAAAATACAATTCTTGTATTTTTTATAATAATTAAGTGTTTTGTTAATAGATAGATTTTCTTTATTTTTTGATAAAAAACTAGTTACGATATTTGAAGAAATAACTCTAACTCTAGGTACGATTTTTTTATCTTGGGATTTAATTAAAGCAATATGCTCTTTTCCATCTAATTTATTCTCATAAATTTTCACTTGATAAGTATCGTTCTTTCCAATTTTTACCTGTTCAATTCTTTTTAATTTTATTAAACTTTCTTTTTTTAATCGGTAAGCGATTAAATCTTCAATTCTTGCAATATTTAAATTAAATTTTTTAGCATAGTTAAAAAGGTGTCTTCCCTTTGCCATAGAACCATCTGTGTTCATTATTTCACAAATAACACCACTTGAACCGCAGCCGGAAAGTTTTGCTATATCAACGGATGCCTCTGTATGACCTGCTCTTTCAAGCACTCCACCATCCTTTGCAATTAATGGGAAAATGTGTCCGGGTGTAGAGATGTCTTTTGCTCTAACATTTTTTTTAATTGCTGTTTTAATTGTATGAGCTCTGTCTTTTGCAGATATCCCCGTTGTGACACCTTTTCGTGCTTCTATAGAAATTGTAAATGCAGTTTGTAACCGAGAAGAATTTCTAGTGGGCATTAGAGATAAATTAAGTGCTTTAGCTTTATTCTTATCAATAGCTAAACAAATTAAACCTCTGCCATGGGTTGCCATAAAATTTATCTTTTTATGATCAATCTTGGATGCTGGAATAACTAAATCACCTTCGTTTTCCCTATTTTTATCATCTATTAAAATGAAAATTTTTCCTTTTTTTGCATCCTGAATAATTTTTTTAACTGAAGAAAACATATTTATTTTTTTAATAAAGTTTTAGCTATTAAATCAATCTCAACATTAACGTAATTATTTTTTTTTAATTTTAATAAATTTGTATTTTGAAGTGTATGAGGAATAATCACAACTTTAAATCTATTAGAAAAAATTTTAGCAATAGTTAGAGACACACCATTAATTGCTATAGAACCTTTTTCAATTAGAAATTTTTTAAATTTCTTAGGTATATTAAAAAAAATAGTCCAACTTTTGCTATTGTTAGTATTAATACTTAAAACTTTTATTGTTGTATCTACATGACCTTGAACGAAATGGCCTGCAAACTCATCTCCATATTTCATGGATTTTTCTAAATTTAATAAATCGCCAGATTTTAAATGCTTAAAAGCAGATGTGATAACTGTATGTTTTGATAAGTAAAAAAATAATTCATTTTTTTTCTTATTTTTTTTAATTTTTGTTAAAGTCAAACAAACCCCTGAGCAAGAAATAGAAGTTCCAATATCTTTTTTAGTAAAACTTAAATCTGAAATAACAGATAAAAAATAACCATTATTATTTTTTTTTAATTCTTTAATATTGCCTATATTTTTAATTATACCAGTAAACATAAATTTAATTATTTTTGAAACACAGTTAAATTATTATTTTTTAAATAAATCTGCTGCATTACTTTTTTATTTTTAAATTTCTTCTTTAAAGTCATATAAATATTTTTAAAAGAATGTGATGAATTTTTATTTATAATTTCATTATTTTTAAAAAAATAGAAAATATCTATTAGATTTAAATCAATAAATCTTTTTATAGTATTATAGCCACCTTCTATTAAAACGTTCTTGTAACCCAATAAACCAATGGTAACTAGGATTTCTTTGCAATCTAATTGTTTTTTATTATTTAGTGGCAAGTAAATTAGGTAAATATTTTTATTCTTAAGATAATTAATTTTATTATTATTTTTATTGGAATAAAAAATATAAGTTTTAATTTTTTTAGCAGACAATATTAATTTTGAATTTCTGTTAATTCTTAAATTTGGATCAACTATAAATCGAGCAGGATTCAATTGGTTAAGTCCGTTAATACGACAGTTTAAAAGTGGATTGTCTTTGTTGTGAGTATTAACTCCTATTAAAATAGCATTGATTTCTGAACGTAAAATATGTGTTAATTTTCTTGAATAAACATTTGTAATTTGCGGTCTATTTTTAATAAAAGAATAATAATTTTTTGAAGTTGCAATTTTCGCATAAACTTTTGGTAAAAAATTTTTATTAAAATCATTATAAATTTTATAAAAACTATCTTTAAAAATATTATTAATTTTACTAATTTTTATTTTATTATTTTGTAAAAATTCAAGACCTTTTCCTTGTACTCTAGGATCATCATCCGTTTCAGAATAATAAAGTTTCTTTATTTTTTTATTAATTATAGCTTTAGTGCATGGAGGATTTTTTCCTTGGTGATGACAAGGTTCTAACGAAACGTAGCAATCTAAATTGTTATTTTTTTTTAAATTAACTAAAGCAGAATATTCTGCATGCGGGCCTCCGCCAATACCTGTTACTCCATATGATAAAATTTTATCGTTTTGACAAACTAGGCAACCAACTGAGGGATTAACACCTGTCATATTATTATGAATATTGGCTAAATTAAAAGCCAACTTCATAAAATAAGATTTTACAAACTTAGTATTATTTTTTTGAAGGAACATTAAGTTGGTCTACAAATTGCTCAAAATCTTTTGCCTCTTTAAAGTTAGTATATACAGAAGCGAAACGAACATAGGCAACAGGATCAAGTTCTTTTAGACCTTCCATTACATATTTTCCAATTGTACTAGATAATATTTCAGCCTGCCCTAGATCTTCTAAATTTCTATAAATTTTAGAAATAAATTTTTCTATTGTGTCGCTATCTACAGGTCTTTTTCTTAGTGCAATATTAATAGATTTGGCTAATTTTTCTCTATCGAAAGTAGATTTTCTTCCATTTTTTTTAACAACGATTAATTCTCTAAGCTGGACTCTTTCAAAAGTAGTAAATCTTTGCTTACAGCTACACTCTCTTCTTCTTCTGATAACAGTTCCATCTTCAGTGGGTCTTGAATCTATTACTGAAGTTTCTTTTTCTTTGCAAAATGGACAAATCATAAAAGTTAAAATTTATAAATTGGGAAATTAGCACACAATTTTTTTACTTTTTCTTGAACTTCTTTTTCTACTTCGTTGCTTTTGTTGCTAATTAGACCTTTTAAAACTTGATCTATTAAGTTTCCAACTATTTTAAATTCATTTGTAGAAAATCCTCTTGTAGTACATGCAGGAGTTCCAAGTCTTATACCTGAAGTAATCCAAGGTTTTTGATCATCATAAGGAATACCATTCTTATTGCATGTTATGTTTGCTCTTCCTAAAGAATCTGAAGCATCTTTTCCTGTGAGTTTAAATGGTCTTAGATCTATTAGTATTAAGTGCGTATCAGTTCCTCCTGAGAAAATTGTGTAACCTAAATTTTTTAAAGTTTCCGAAAGTGCTTGTGCATTTGCAACAACTGATTTTGTGTAAGATTTAAAATCATCTGATAAAGCTTCTTTAAAACAGACAGCTTTAGCTGCTATCACATGCATTAGGGGTCCGCCTTGTAGACCAGGAAAAACAGCTGAATTCATTTTTTTTGCAATCTCTTCATTATTAGTAAGAATTACTCCTCCTCTAGGTCCTCTCAAAACTTTATGTGTTGTAGATGTAACTACATCTGCATGTTCAATTGGATTTGGATATGCTCCTCCAGCAACTAAACCTGAAAAATGAGCCATATCAACTAACAGGTAAGCACCAACTTCTTTTGCAATATCTTTAAAAATTTTAAAATCAATAATTCTTGAATAAGCGCTACCGCCTGCAATAATTAATTTTGGTTTATGTTTAATTGCTAGTTCTTTAACTGCAGCGTAATCAATTAAGCCATTATCTTTTCTAACTCCATACGCAATAGCATTAAACCACTTACCAGACATTGCTGGAGCAGCTCCATGCGTTAGATGACCTCCTTGATCAATACCCATTCCTAAAATTGTATCACCTGGCTTAATCAAAGCTAAAAATACAGCTGCATTTGCTTGTGCTCCTGAATGCGGTTGAACATTTGCAAAATTACAATTAAATAATTTTTTTACTCTCTCAATGGCTAAGTC